>CAYXRK010000064.1:19723-23556 GCA_964467615.1 uncultured Nitrospirales bacterium
AGCGCGTACGCGAGATGGTCCGGCGCGTTGCCTCGCTGCCGAGCACCATTGCGATCCACGGCGAAAGCGGCACGGGAAAAGAACTCGTGGCCCGAGGCATTCACGAACTCAGCGGCCGCGCCGCCAAACCGTTCGTCGCCATCAACTGCGGAGGGATTCCAGAGAACCTCCTGGAGAGCGAACTATTTGGCCACCGAAGAGGCGCGTTCACCGGCGCGATCGACGACAAAGAAGGCCTGTTCGTTACCGCCGATGGCGGGACCTTGTTCCTGGATGAGATAGGCGAGATGCCGCTCGCACTCCAGGTAAAACTCCTGCGCGTGCTCGACAACAACGAGGTGATGCCGGTCGGTGGCACCGCGTCATTTAAGGTTGACGTGCATATCGTCTCCGCGACTAACCGCGACCTCGAGAAAATGGCCCAAGAAGGCGGATTCCGCGAGGACCTCTATTACCGGCTCAACGTGATACCGATCTATGTCCCGGCGTTGCGCGAACGCGCCGACGACATTCCCCTGCTCGCGCGCCATTTCATCGAGAGCCACGCACAACGCCTCTCGAGACCCCGGTCGTTGCTTTCCGACCGAGCCGTCCGCGCTCTGACTGCCTACGATTGGCCCGGTAACGTGAGGGAACTACAGAACGTCATGGAACGGGCCGTGGCGCTGTCTTCCGGCAAAGAAATCGGGACGGATGACCTGCCGAGGAACGTGCAACTCGCAACGACTCGTCCGGCGCCGGTGATAAGCGACCTTCCCCCCGATGGTATCGACCTCGAGAAATTAGTCGCGGACACCGAAATTCGCCTGATACGGCAGGCCCTTGAGAAGGCCCGCCACAACCAAACGCGCGCGGCGAAACTATTGCGCCTGTCCCCGCGAACGCTGCGCTATCGGCTCCAAAAGTACGGACTGGACGCCGAGCAATCCACTGGTTCGTAAGCAAAACGCGGGAGACGCCGACCCATCGGTCCCGTCTCCCGCGAAACAACCCTGTGAATCCGTCGTCTAAGCGAAATAAGTGTGTGCCGTGCGCGCAGCCGCGATGTTCGCCTCGAAGTGCTTGAAATTCACCATGTCCGAATTCATCACATCGACACCGTGCCCCAGCACATAAGCGTATGAGCGCTGGAACGGCGAGAGCGGCGACTGGAGAAACTTCTCGTCGTAGTATTTGTCGTAGAAGTCCGCCCGCTCGCTCTTGTCGTCGAATTCGCTCGATCCGGTATATGGCGCCTTCGCGAGATACAACGCCGCCTTCATGCCGATGAGGCCGATGCCGGCATTCCGCGCCCGATCCAGGACCGGACGTAACCCCACCAGACCGCCCTCGCTCTCCGCCGGTTTCATCTGGCTCAGGTCGAACCACCCCGCCGGTGTAATAGCGATCATCGCAAGGCTGAACCTTCCTGTCTCGATCGCCGCCTCGAGGCAGGCCTGCTGATTCGTGTGGGTGCTGATGCCGAAATGCCCGACTTTGCCCGCCGCCTTCGCCGTGCTGAACGCGTTGTGCAGCTCGTCACTGCGGACGATTTCCGGGTCCTGCACGCCCATTAGGTAATAGGCGTCCACGTAGTCCGATCCGAGGTCTTTCAAACTTTGGTCGAGCAACCTGGACCAATACTCCGCATACGCCTTGGCCTCGGCGACGTTGAGCACCGGATCGTTCCCACGAAACCGGATGCCCTCGCGCACCATCGCCTTCGACGTGACCCAAATCTCGCCCCGGTGCCGCTTGTAAAACTCCGCGAGATTGCGCTCCGCGCCCTTGTAGTAGACGTCGGTGCCCATGTCATAGAAGTTGAGGCCGTTCTCGAACGCCTCCTCGAGCAGCCGCACGCCCCGACCCCCGAGCAACGCCGACCCGCCGCCAAACACCATCCGGCTGCACAGAAACTTCGTCTTACCCAGTTGCCGGTACGCCATCTTGTCCGGCCGTTCGTTGCGGTGATCCAGACCATCGCCCGCATCCTGCGCCGACGCCCGCCCGCCCAGCACCGCCGAGCCCATCACCGCAGCCGAAGCCGCCAAAAAACCTCTCCGATTCGTCTCCATCGCATCTCCCCTTAGTCAAACCTCTCCCAGTATAACCCCAAGCCCGGCGAAATCCCTCCCGATGGCCCTGACGATTCACGACTTTCATTGCGCGATACGACGAGCCTTGGCCGTCGAAGACAACTGGGCGAAACGATTGAGATAGCGGTCTGCCTCCGTTATTCTTAGGTTACAGGTTCGTTTTTCTGCATCTCGGTGATGAAAAAGAAGCGATGGCCAGATTGGTGGACCTGGGAAATTGAACTCAGTTCGCATCTGCTCAAGCGGATGCAGGATCGGGGGTACAACGAAGTCGAACTCAGGGCCATGCTTCAAAAGGCGGACGAAGTTCGGCGTGATATTGAGGACGGACGTTGGATTATTGAGACTATGCACCGGCGCCGAATGTGGGAAGTAGTTGTGGAACCCGACGTCGATGCGGCGGTACTGGTTGTCGTAACCGCCTATTCGGTATGAGACTCATAGCATGAAAGAAGCATATCTAGAGGTAACGTACCGGCAAGGCCGTCCAATCGCCGCGTACATGTATCTTCCACGGCGGTCCGGGGACAAAAGTTGCCGCACCGCAGTTGCCGATCCCGATCTCGTGATTGACTTCAATCGCCAAGGTGCGCCCATCGGCATCGAGATCACCGCCCCCCGAAAGGTGACCGTCACGTCCCTAAATAGGGTCCTGCGCGGTCTCGGACTCCCCCCCGTAACGAGAGCGGATATCGCCCCTCTAAGGGCGGCGTAGTCGCGTCGCGAGCGCCGGCTATCTCTCCATCAGTCGCGCGGCGTGTGATGAGTCGGTGCATGTCGATTCCGATAATTGAGCTTCGGACCAGCCGTTGTTATTCTGAAGACCAAGAATCCATTCCGAAGGATCGGAGGCCCCAAATGGCCAAGACCGTCACATTGCAATTGGATGAAAAGACCTACCGCCTATTCCGACGTTTGGCCGAGGACGATAATCGGCCTCTGCCGAATTTCATCGAGAACGCGGCGAGGCGGTACGTTGAGGAAAGTGAATTCGCCGATTCGTTCGAGATGGCCGAAATCGCGGGCAACGCAGCGCTAAACCGCGACCTGTGAAAAGGACATCGAGGCGCGGCGCAACAGCGCGGGCGTTTCGTTGAAGATCTACCGCTTTTTTGAGACCGACACATTCATATGCAGTCTTAGGCAATGGATAAATTGGAAGCGAGACGAATCCTGAGCGCGTATCTAGCGCCGTTCGAATCTCGCACGTACGATGAACTCGCCGCACTCGTGGAATCTAAATACCACGAAACGATTGAAGCCCACGGCGAAAGCGGAACTTGGTACCAAATTGAACTACAGGCCTTTTGGGACGACAAACCGGGGGGAGCCGTACGTATTCTTGGCTCGATCGATGACGGCGGCATCCGCGCATTCTTTTCGTTGTGCGACGATGTGCTCGTTTTTAAGCTCGCACCTATTGCATAACCCAAAAAGTAAAACGGACCACCGATGCACATTCCAACCTCCTGGGCCAAAGCCACCGGCGAATGCCAGACGCGTGACAACCGCAACTTGCGATTCAGCGTGTGGGGTTGGGGAGAGGACGACGCCACCGCGAAGCGGGAAGCGGCCGGACGCCTTCAGCGGTTGCTCCAGCGGGTCCAACGTGGGGAACCGTTTCCGGACAAGTATGCTTACGGCGTGCGGCCTGTCCCGCAAAGCCATTGCCAAAGGTATCAAGGAAATCGAGGGCGGCGTGACCCCGCCGCCGGGACGCATCCGGCAAGCGGGGGCGGGACGCAAGAGCATCACGAC
>CAYXRK010000065.1:0-23181 GCA_964467615.1 uncultured Nitrospirales bacterium
GCGGCGGTCGGGTCCGCCGTGCGCGAAGGCGTCGAAGCTGCTGGTGTCCTCGACGTGGATGCCGGGTGGCAGGGCGAGCGCGAAGAGGTGCTCGCGCACGGGATGGCAATTCCGGCCGAGAAAGGAGGCGAGCAGGTCGGGCGCGGGCAGGTCGTAGACGCGCCGTGGTGTGGAGGGTTCCCTATACCCGACACCCTAAACCCGATACCCCTCGAACACCCTCTTATGAGGAACTGGAAACGTGGGGTGCCATCGACGACGTCCCTGGGATTGCCGTACCAGACAGCATCACCATTGAGGACATCGATGGCCAATTCTACGTCGGAGTTGAGCTATACCAATCCGCAGTTCTTCAACTAGGCTGCACTGCGCGGAAGTGAATCGGCCTCAACCGAAGTCGGGTGTTGCCCAAATTCCTATCCAACTGAGTTCTCTGCGATCTCTGCGTTCTCTGTGGCCATCTCGTTACTCGAGGTAGTCACAATCTGTGATCACGTTCCGCGAGATCATGTCGGGATTTCCGGGTGGTTCTTGCGGAGTTCGGAGCGGTTTTTACGGAGTTTGGAGACGATTTCGCGGCGTTTGAAGGTCGTTTTTCGCCGTTTTTCAAGTGCCAGTTGTCAGGGTTCCATAATGGAACGAAATGACCGCGTCCCACGTTTTTGCCGTCCGGCGACGCGTCTTCCAACTGCGTGGGCCGGCGAGTGTCGTGATCGACGGCCCATGGGGATTAGGGTTCTTTGGCGGGGGTTTCGGTTTCGGTTTCGGATTCGGGTTCGAGGACGTCGAGGCGGACTTTGGAGATTTGGTGGCTTTGGCCTTCTAGGATGGTGATGCGGAAGTTGCCGCGGCGAAGTTTTTCGCCTTGGGCGGGGATACGGCCGGCGAGGCGCATGACCCAGCCGGCGACGGTCTCGACTTCGTCGTCTTCGACGGTGACGCCGATGGCTTCGGAGAGGTCTTCGAGGTACATGCGGGCCTCGACGACGTAGGCCTTGGGGCCGACTTGGCGGATTTGGGCGCGTTCGGCGTCGTGTTCATCTTGGATTTCGCCGAAGATTTCCTCGAGGGCGTCTTCGAGCGTGACGAGTCCGTCGGTGCCGCCGTATTCGTCGGTGACAATCGCGAGGTGTTGGGGGTCGGTTTTGAGTTCTTGGAGGAGTTCGTCGAGGGTCTTTGAATCGGGGACGTGGAGGACGTCCTGGACGAAGCGCGTGATGGATTGGTCGTCCTGGGAATCGAGGAGGACGTCGTAGACGTTGGCGACGCCGATGACACTGTCGATGCGGTCGCGGTAGATTGGGATTCGGGTGCGGCCGCATTTAACGAAGAGTTCGGCGAGTTCCGCCTTGGTGGCGGTTTCAGGCAGGGCCTGAATGTCGATTCGGGGGACCATGATCTCGTTTGCTTGGATTTTGTCGAGGTCCATGATCGAATGGATCATTTCCTGTTCTTCTTTATCGATGCTTCCGCGGGCGACGTTTGCCTCGATGAGGTTGCGGAGGTCTTCTTCGGTGGAGAGGACGGGGCTGATGTCGCGTTGCTGAGCGCCGGCTAGAGCAAAAAGGCCGCGAAAAACGTACATTGTGGGCATAACGAGAATCGCGAGGACGAGGTCGACGCGGTCGAGCACGGGATACAGGGCGATGAGGAGGGCGTTCGGGCGGTAGCGGAAGAGGCTGCGAGGGACGAATTCGCCCAGGACAAGGAAGCATGGGGCGGCGATGGCGGCGGCGATCCATGCGCTGGTGACGGCGTATTCGAGCGCTAGTAGGCCGATGATCATGGCGAGCGCCGTACCGAGGACGCGGGTGGTGACAGCGCGTCCGGGGTTGGTGAAGCGCTGGACAAGGTGCGCGGCCCTCCCGGCGGGGCCGCCCGAGGCGAGTTCGACGAGGCGCGCGCGGTCGGAATAGACGATGCCGGTTTCGTATCCGACCAGGAGTCCGTGCAGGAGGACGCAGAGGATGAAGATGGCGATGGCAATGACAATCATGACGCCGCCAATTCTTCGGGGAGTTGTTGAATTCGGGCGCGGATGGAAGCGATGCGTTTTCCTTCGACGCGCTCGATGGTGAATACGACGCCGTTGTGCTTGATGCTGTCGCCGGCTTCGGGGATCTTGCCGACGCCGGCCATGACGAAGCCGCCGAGGGTTTCGTGTTCACCGTCTTCGATGGGGACGCCAAGCAGTTGGCCGACTTGTTCGAGGTCCATCGCGCCGTCAATGCGGTAGGCGCGGCCTCCGAGTTCTTCGTAGGTGGGGGGCGCGTCGTCTCCCTCGTCTTCGATGTCGCCGACGACGACTTCCATGGCGTCCTCGAGGGTGACGATGCCTTCGGTGCCGCCGAATTCGTCGACGACGATGGCGAGGTGGGTGCGCAGTTGTTGGCATTCCTTGATGAATTGATCGACGGTCATGGTGGCGGGGACGTAGTAGGGTTTGCGGGCGATCGATTTGACCGGTTTGTCGAGTTCGTTTCGGGCGGCGAGGGGGAGGAGGTCTTTGGCGTAGAGGACGCCGGTGACTTGGTCGAGATTTTCGCGGTAGAGCGGCATTCGGGAGTATTCATTGACGCGGTAAAACTCGATGGCATCGCGGGCGGGGAGGTCTTCGCTCAGGCCGATGATGTCGGGCCTTGGGACGAGAATTTCTCGGAGCATGACTTCGCCGTAGCTGAGGACGCCGCGGATCATTTCGCCTTCGTCTAATTCGATCACCGAGCGGGGGTGGACGCGTTCGAATACGGCCTCGAATTCGCCGTCGAGCACGAAGGGGGCGGGTTGGAGATCGGGTTGTTTGGCCGCGGAAAAAGCAGCGACGAGTAGGTTGTGGATGGTCCACCGAAACGGCGCGAGGGCCAGGGACAGGATGTTGATGGGAACGATGGCGGCGAGCGCGAAGGACTCGCTGCGGCGTGCGGCGGCAACGCGGGGGAGGACGTCGCCGAGGACCACGATGCCGAACAGGGCGGCGGCGCCGGCGGCGGGGTAGGTGGACAAGGGCGGCCACGTGTAACCCGCGGAGAGGATGCGGTGCACGAGCAATGGGGCGAGGAGACAAAAGGCGACGTTCGCGGCGGTCTTGGCGATGAGTATGTCCGCGAGTAGGCGCCCCGGGCGGACCATCGCGGCGGCGACGAGGCGTGCGGCGAAGCCGCCTTCGGCGTGCATGGCGCGGAGCCGGGCGGGCGGAATCGAGAATAGGGCAACTTCGGCGGCGGACATAAAGGCGGACATAGCAAGTCCAATAGCCACGCCTATGAGCATGCTGAGCGGCGTGACGAGCACCGCGTCGCTATCGGAAAGACCGGAGGCTACAGCGGCCGGCGCCGCGACGATCGCAACGATGCCGACGCGCAAGACAGAGTGCTTGCTCACGCCAACAACGGTTATGTGATCCGAACTTCGGCTGGTACTATCGTCTTCCACTGCTTCCGCTTCCTCCGCGCGCGGGCGATTTTGGTCCGAAAGCCCATGCATCGTCGTATGTGGTTCCGAGATATTCGGATTGCTTTTTTATCATGACTTTCTGTTGGCGATCGGTCTGGTGATCGTGGCCGAGCAAATGCAGCAGGCCGTGACAAAACAAAAGGTCAATTTCCTTGCGCATCAGGGGTCGGTTAGCACCGCAGTTTCGCTCGACGGTCTCGAGGGAAATGACGATATCGCCGAGCGGGGAGGGGGCCACTCCTTTGATGGGTTTCTGCTCGAAAGAAAGTACGTCGGTGGATTCGTTTAGACCGCGATACTCGCGGTTAAGATTCTTGATAGACGCGTCGTCGCAGAATAGCACGCTGAGCTCACAGTCCTTTTCGGCCTGTTCGCCTTGGCAGATTCGTCCGGCGAGGGCCGCCAACCAATCGCGCCGGTAAAGGCGTTTTCGGGTGGAGTCATTGCGAATACGGAGCGCGATCATTTTTGCGCGCGTCCCCCCGGCAGCGAAATCACGTTCTTCGCGGGTTGTTGGCGGTCGTCAGGTTTGTCCGGATACGCGATTCGTGTGTGGTAGTTGGACATGACGCGCCTCGCGATGACTTCGCCGACATCGTCGAGTTCGCGAAGCGTAATGTTGCACTCGTCGAATTGACGATCTTCCCCGCGCGCTTGGATGATCTTGTAAACGAATTCGCGGACGCGCTCCTCGTTGGGGTTTTTCATGGAGCGGATCCCGGATTCGACGCCGTCGCAAATCATGAGGACGGCGGTTTCGCGGCTTTGGGGTTTGGGTCCTGGATAACGGTAGTCTTCCTCGCGGACGTCGCCGTGTTTCTGCTGATCGACGGCCTGTTGGTGGAAGAAACTGATGAGCATCGTGCCGTGGTGTTCGCGGATTCCGTCAACGATGGGTTCGGGGAGGTGAAATTCGCGGGCCATTTCGACGCCTTCGGCGACGTGCGATGCGATTGCCCTGGCGCTTAGTCTGGGGGAGAGTTCATCGTGAACATTGGGCCCGGCCTGGTTCTCGATGAAATATTCGGGCCTGCACATTTTTCCGATGTCGTGGTAGTAGGCGCTGACGCGGGCGAGGAGTCCATTTCCGCCGATGGCGTCGCAGGCGGCTTCGGCGAGCTGACCCATGGCGAGGCTATGCGCGTATGTTGCGGGGACCTCTTGGGCGAGCCTGCGCAAGAGGCCATTGTTGAGGTCGGAGTACTCGAGTAATTGGATGTCTGTCGTGATTCCAAAAAGCCGCTCGAGTGGCGAGAGAAGACCCGGAATCAGAAATAGGCAGATGATTCCATTCAGGGCTACGAACGACATCGCGCGAACCGCGGAGAACTCCAGGAGCGAATCGGTCGCGAGACCGGTGGCGGCCACGGCGGCGAGGCCGAATACCGTGCCTGTAACAACAGCGCGGGTAATGTCCGTGCGCCGGCGTACGCGGTAGACGCTCGAAATCGCCGCGAGACCCATGGCGACGCCGGTGGTGAGGAGTTGCCAATCTTGATGAAACAAAGCGGATAGAAGGAAGGCGGTCAACGTAGTAACAAGACCCGAGAGGCGCGAGGTTGTGAGAATCGCGAGCAGCACCGCGGAGGCCATGAGTGGCGTCAGCATGCCGGTCGAATCGAAAACGGAAACGAGCCTGCCCGCGAGGAGCGTACAGGTCATGAGCAACAGGGCGACGGTGATGTACTTGTGCGCATCTCTATTTCTAGGGACGACCGCGGGCGCAAATCCGATCAAGGCGGTGAGGACAAGCGCGACGAGGATAACGTTCGACGCGAGCGGGGAAAAAATACTTCGCGCGGGTTGAAAGCCTTCACGCAGCAGTTGCCAATACCGTTCAACGTCGTGGCGCGATTGGTCGTTCCAAAGGTCGCCTTCGCGTTGGATGACCTGGTTGGCCACGATTCGCCGCGTGACCGGCGGAACCTTGAGGCGGGCCAATTCGCGATCACTCTCGGACGCGATACGGTCGAGATATAAGGTATCCGTTACATGGGAGGCCGCCATTTCGTAGGCGGCCGCCAGGAGTTGTTCCCACGGCACGCTCGCTTCGGGCTGTGCGGCGGCCTCAGCGATACGCATGTCGGCAATACTTGCGCGCAATCGGTTGCGGGCGGCTTCAGGTGTGGGGAGGGCCGCAAAGCCGACGAGTTCAGCGGGCTTGAGTTCGCCGACAGTCCTGGCGCGGACCAATTGGACGTCCTGGGGCCCGTCGTCACCGCGCGGCGCGGCAGCCTCCGGCAGAACGCCGGTGATGAGCACTCGTTCAAGCCCGGTGCGCGCCAAATTGGTAAGCGTATCGAGGTAAGCGTACTCCAGTTCCGGAACGGCCGGCTCGAGAATACCCTTAGTCGGCCTCACGTCGGTCGGGTTCCCGTTTGCATCCAAAACTCCCTGGACCTCGAATTCGCGCTTGGGCAAACTCCCCTCGGACGGGACGAGCCACGGCACGAGGAACGTCGTCTCGGCGAAACCCTCGAACAAGGGGTCGCGCTTCCATTGTTCGATGAGCGCGGTCAGGGTCTTGGTGAGGACATCGTTTTCCGAGTCGGCGGAGGTCGACGCTTGGAGGGCGTCGCGAATCGTAGTCTTGACTTGGTCGCGCCGTTCCGTAAGTGTGTTGATGCGCTGGGACAAGGTGAGCAATTGGGTGTCGACGCGTTGTAAATCCACGGCGTAACGTTCAGGGACGGAGCGCGCCGTGGCGTCAATCGCGGCGCGCGTTGCTTCGAGGTCTTCAGATTCGAACGCGAAAGTCGCGCGAATGGTCCTTGACGCGGCGGCTTCGGTCGATACGTCGTACTCCCCGGTAGGTGAGTTCAAGATGGGGAAATCGGTCATCGCAGCGAGCATCAACGCGCCGGCGAGCCCGACGAAGAGGCGTTGGAAGCGCGTTCGGCGGTACGCGAGCGATTGGGATTCGTGGCCACTGAAGCCTGTGCCTGAACGGCTTCGTCGGCGGATGTCGGGACCCGATTTCATTTTGGTAGTCGCAGGCCCGGTCTATTCGGCGGAGTCGGGAGGCCCGTTGGATGGCCCGAGTTGAGACGTGGACATGGCGGGGTCTTTTGCGTTGTTCCGGAGCGCCGCTTGTTCATCAGATTCGTAGGCCTCGACAATGTTCTGCACGAGCCGATGGCGTACCACGTCGCCCCGGTCGAGGCGCACGACAGAAATGCCTTCGGTCGAGCGCAGGACCCGTTCCGCGTCCACTAAACCAGATAGAATGGTCGCAGGCAGATCGACTTGTGTAATGTCGCCGGTAATGATGGCACGCGAGCCTTCACCGAGGCGCGTAAGGAACATTTTCATTTGTTGGGGCGTGGTGTTTTGGGCCTCGTCGAGGACCGCGAAACAATTGTTCAGGGTGCGTCCGCGCATGAACGCGAGGGGCGCGACTTCGATTTGCTCTCGTTCGAATAGTTTGCGGACCCGGTCGGCGTCGACCATGGAGTAGAGGGCGTCGTAGAGGGGCCGAAGGTAGGGGTTGACCTTTTCGCGCAAATCGCCGGGCAAGAAGCCCAGGTTCTCGCCGGCTTCGACGGCGGGGCGGGTGAGGACGAGCCGGTTTACTTCCTTGTTGAGTAGGGCCGAGACGGCGGCGGCCATGGCGAGGTAGGTTTTTCCGGTGCCGGCGGGACCGATCGCAAGTACGAGTTCGTGCGTGCGTATCGCGTCGAGGTAGGCCTTCTGCCCAGCGGTCCTCGGCTTGATGAAGATGTCTTTGCGGAGGACCGGCGACAACTCGCCGATGATGTGCGGGGCCTGTCCGCTCGGCGCATTGCGGGCGCGATCGAGCGCGTACGCCACCTCGTCCACGGTGGGAGTATGCCCCTGGCGGACGGAGGCCAGGAGGTCGTTAAGAATTCGTCCTACCAATTCAGCCTCATGCGCCTCGCCTAGGACGGCCACTTTGGTGCCGCGATCGACGATACGAACGGCAGCTTCGCGCTGGATACATTTGCGCAGTTCACCGTTCCGGCCGAGCAGCTTGATGGCCTCGTCCTGGTTACGAAGGGTGAGCTCGTGTGTCAGAGTACTGCCCAAGTCCTATTCGTTCGCGCTCTCGAGGGGCAACTCCACGCGGTAGATCGTTTCCCCATCGCGGACGAGGCCTTTACCATCTCGAATGGCGGCCTCGATTTCGAGGGGATCGCGTTCGAGATGCTCGACGTGCTCGCGGGATACGGCCTCTTCGGCCGTGGCGGCGCTCAGGCGCTCGTCTAACTCCTGCACTGCACGCTCGCTCTCCTGGTACTGGTCGTATAGCCCGAAAACGTCATGCTGCTGGGCATAGAACACCACGGCCCCGAGGATGAACGCGAGGGCCAGCCAATACCACATGCCCGTTCGTATGCGCATCGTCAACTTAGATTCGTGAATGCCGTGCGGCCGGGATAGTAGGCCGAGGCGCCGAGTTCTTCTTCGATTCTCAAGAGTTGGTTGTACTTCGCGGTGCGGTCGCTTCGAGAGGCGGAACCGGTCTTGATTTGGCCAGCGTTCACGGCGACGGCCAAATCGGCAATAGTCGCATCTTCGGTTTCGCCACTGCGGTGCGAGATGATGGTCGTATATCCGGCCCGGTGGGCCATCTGAATGGCGTCGAGCGTTTCCGTCAACGTGCCGATTTGGTTCACCTTAACGAGTATCGAGTTCGCCGCGCCTTCCTTAATGCCGCGAGAGAGATACTCGGTATTGGTTACGAACAGATCATCCCCCACTAACTGGACACGCGACCCGAGCCGCTTGGTCAATTCGATCCAGCCAGCCCAGTCACTCTCCGCGAGCCCGTCTTCGATAGAAACGATAGGATATTTCTCCACCCAATCCGTCCAGAAGTCTATCATATCGGGGGTGTTCTTTCGCGAATTCTTCTCGGCCTCGAGGAGATAGGTGCCGTCTTTGTAGAATTCGCTTGAGGCCGGATCGAGGGCCAGAACGATGTCCTCGCCTGCCTTATAACCTGCTGCGCTGATTGCACTTAGGATGGTTTCTACGGCCTCGGCGTTGGATTGGAGGTTGGGGGCGAATCCGCCCTCGTCACCCACCGCTGTATTGAGTCCTTTTTTCTTCAATTCGTTGCGCAGGGCATGGAACACTTCGACGCCCATTCGTAGCCCTTCGCGGAAGGTCGGAGCGCCTACGGGCATCACCATGAATTCCTGGACATCCACGTTGTTGTCGGCGTGGGCGCCGCCATTCAGGATATTCATCATGGGAACGGGCAAGGTGTGGGCATTCGCGCCGCCGAGATAACGGTACAACGGTAGGCGACGGGAAGCTGCTGCGGCTTTTGCGGTGGCGAGCGAGACGCCGAGGATCGCGTTCGCGCCGAGATGGCCTTTGTTGTTGGTGCCGTCGAGCCGTATGAGTGTCTGATCGACGTGGCGCTGGTCGAGCGCATCGAGGCCCTGGATTTCGGGACCGATGACGTCGTTGACGAAATTGACGGCCTTCTGGACACCTTTCCCGCCGTAGCGTGTGCCACCGTCGCGCAGTTCGAGGGCCTCGTTCTCGCCGGTGGAAGCGCCGGACGGCACCGCGGCGCGCCCGACTGAGCCGTCGTGCAGCCAGACGTCGACCTCGACGGTGGGGTTGCCACGCGAGTCAAGAATCTCGCGGCCTCGAACACTGTTGATGCGGCTCATCGGGCGGAGGTGCTCCTTTCGGGAGCGTAGATTATCGGGGTGGGGCGTTCACCGTTCAATGTTCAAAGTTCAATGGGTTCGGTGCTCGATGTTCGGTGTTTGATGCTCAGATTGGGGTTCAAGGTTCGAAGTTCAAAGTAGTATGTACCGGGGGTGCGGGGTGAGTCGGACGGCCGTGGGCGGCTATGATGAGTGAATGGGTATCGAGATCGAGCGGAAGTTTTTGGTGACGGGGGACGGTTGGCGCAACGGCGCGCGCACGGTGAGATGCAAACAGGGGTATCTCGCGGTGGGGCCGCCTGTTTCGGTGCGTGTGCGCATTATGGACGGCGAGGCGATGCTCAACATTAAGCAATCGACCTTGAATATCTCGCGCGCGGAATATGAGTACAGCATTCCGGTGGCGGAGGCGGAGGAGTTGTTGGCGTCAATCGATCAAAATACGGTCGTGGAAAAGACGCGGTCGTTTGTCGCGTATGGCGGAAAGACTTGGGAGGTGGATGAGTTCTTAGGGGCGAACGCCGGGCTGATCGTCGCGGAGATCGAGTTGGACGATCGGGATGAGGCGTTCGACCGGCCGCCGTGGTTGGGCGAGGAAGTTTCGGGCGACGGACGGTATCTCAATTCGAGCTTGAGCCGCAGGCCGTTTACGACGTGGTGATGCGCCGTGCCCCGCGTTAGCGTTGTTGTCGCCACACACAATCGCGGTCCGATGCTGCGCGAAAACCTAGATTCGGTGTTGCGACAAGATTTTGCGGACTACGAGGCGATTTACGTTGATGATGGATCGACGGATGAGACGCCAGCGATCCTCGAGGAATATTCGAGTTCGCATCCGGATCGACTGCGCGTGTTGCGCGTTCCCAACGGCGGCCAAGGGTTGGCGCGCAATGCTGGCGCACGCGAGGCCAAGGGCGAGTTTCTCCTCTTCACCGACGACGACACCATCACGCCGCCGGATTGGGTCTCGAAGATGATGGCGTTGTATGAGAGGCATGACTGCGACGCGCTGAGCGGCGGGTTCGCGCCGTTCTCGATGCAAAACCGGACCGAGCGGTACATGTATTACCGCGAATGCATTCTGTGCGGCAACAAACCAGGCTATGTGCGGGCGGTCCCGGCGATGAGCTTTCTGGTTCCGCGCGAACTGTTTTGGGAGATCGGCGGGTTCATCGCCGAACCGATCGAAGATTGGGCGTTTTGCCGACGATTGCGCGAGACGGGCAAACGTCTCTACTACGATCCGGCTGTACGGGTCACGCACCACTATCAAACCACATGGCCGCAGGCGATACGGCGCATACGCACGCCGGCGATCCGCGGGTTGTACGATTGGATCGACAACGGCGGGAGTGGGCTGGCGTATCTGGCGTACACAGCGCTCAACTTCGCAGGGAGTCCGGTGTGGATTTTGCGCTACTTTCCGCTCGACCTCTACGCCACTGCACTTTGGATGGAGGCGCGGTTTTTCGCTTGGCGCGTGCAGGCGTATGTGTTGAATCTTTTCGGGCGGCGACTGCATACGCCGCACTGATGGAGCTTACTTGGCTGGGAATTTCAGGCCAATGATGCGGTAGATGAGTTTGGCGATGGCGAATTGGGGGTGGTGCAGGGTAGGGACCGGGGCGAGTTCGTTTATGTCGAAGCCGACGAGATTTCGCTCGGCGCAGACGGCGCGGAGTAAGTCGTTTACTTGTTGCCAGCTTAGGCCGCCGGGTTCGGGGGTGCCGGTCGCGGGAATGAGCGTGGGATCGAAGACGTCGCAATCGAGCGTGAGGTAGACGTTTGCGCCGAGGGAGTCGAGCACCATCGCGATCCAGTCGGCGCTGCCGCGTTCGCCTTCCATGATGTCGTGTGCGTAGAACGTTGCGACGCCGCGGTCTAACTCGACTTGCAGCTCGGAGGCGTCCTGGCTTCGGATGCCGACTTGGGTGAGGTTCGGGCAGAAATCGAGGATGCGGGCGGCGGCGCAGGCGTGGCTCCAGGGCGTGCCTTGGTATTCGGGGCGCAGGTCGCTGTGGGCGTCGAGCTGGAGAACGGAGAGATCAGGATAGCGGTCGTGGTGCGCGTGGACCGCGCCGACGATGGAGCTGTGTTCGCCGCCGAGGACGATGACGAATTTTCGCTTGTCGAGCCAGTGCGCGGTCTCGGCGCGAAGCAGTTCCGCGACGGCCGCGCCGTCCTTGCCGTGGACGTCGAGCGCGGGGAGCGTCGCGATGCCGCCGCATGCGCGAAAGGGTTCCTGGCCGATGGCGCAGTCGTATAATTCGACCTCGTGCGAGGCCCCGATGATGGCTTGCGGGCCCTCTGCGGAGCCGCCGCCGTAGCTCGACGCGTGTTCGAGCGGACAGGAGAGGATGACCACGCCGGAGTCCGGGCCGGAATGTTCCGGCGGAAGCGCGAGGAAGTTTTCGTCCTTGGGGAGCGGGTTCATTTCCGGTCCGCGAGGCGTTTTACGGCGAGGGACTTGAAGGCCTCGAGGCTGGACTCGCGGCGGTCGTAGAGGCGCTTGAGCGGGCGGGGTTGCGCGGAGTCGAAGGCGTAGGCGGTGAGCAGCGGCAAGGCGATGGTCGAATCGACGTAGCATACGACGGCATCGGGCAGGCGGTCGGGGTCGATCTTGCCCCAACTGACGGCCTCGGAGGGCGTCGCGCCGCTGAGGCCGCCGGTGTCGGGCCGGGCGTCGGTGAATTGCAGGTAGTAGCTGTAGCCTTTGTCTTCGAGGCCGCAGATTTCCTGGATGTACGGTTCGGTCTGGAGGCCGAAGTTTTTGGGCGAGCCGCCGCCGAGGACGATCAGCGCGCTCTCGCCGTTGCGCGTGCCCTCGTACACCAGCGCGGCCGTTTCGTTGACGTCGATGTTCGGATCGAAGGCGCACTTACCGCCAACGAGCGCGATGGCGGCGACGTTCATCCCGACGGAACTGTCGCCGGGGGAGGAGGTGTAGACCGGGACGCCGGCGCGATAGGCCGCGCCGAGGACGCTGGCGTTCTGGACGCCGAGGGCCTCTTCGCGCGCGGCGAGGTATTTGCCGCAGAGGTAATGGAATTCGGCGGTCCCCATGACGTGTTGGAACTCAGGCTTGGCTACGATCTCGCGGTAGAACTTGTCGGTGTCGAGGAGCACGTCGTATTTGAAGAGGATGTCGTAGATGCGGATGACTTCGTCCTGGCGCAATTTACGGTCGTCGAGGAAGGGCGTCGAGGCGTGGAGCTTCATATCGAGCGCGAAATGGGTGTCGTGATAAAGGTTCGCGCCGGTGCTGACGATCCAATCGACGAAGCCGTGCTGGATGAGCGGGACGATGCAGGAGCGGCCGAGGCCCGCGGGGGTCAGCGCGCCGCTGATGGTGAGGCCGATGGTGACATTGGGCTGGAGCATTTTGTCGACGTAGAGGCGGCAGGCCTCGAGCAGGCGCGCGGCGTTGTAGGCGAGGAACGTCGAGTCGATGAGTTCTTTCGCGGTGACTCCGGCGCGAACGGGGGGCGGCGCGATGCGTTTGCCGGTGAGCCAGTCGTGTTTGGGCATGGGTCGAGCTAGCGTCCTGAGTTCGAAATTGGGTGGATAGGAGTTGTGATGCTTACACCGTGATCTACTCGATGACGATGACGAGTGACGAGCACGATGACGAGAACTCGGGGCTGGGGCGCGTTGATGTCTATCGAGTACCGATTAGGGAATGAGCAGGACCGCGGCGATCGAGGTGGTCCAGAGACCGTCTTTGTCGCCGAGCGCGGTTTGCGTGATGTTGAGGGTCTTGAGAAAGTGGTCGCTGATGCGCCAGATTTCCTTGCGTTCGTTCCAGGACTTGTCGGGATCGAACTCGACGCCCACAACGGTGGCGAACATTTGCGCGGCAAGATCTTCAGCGTACTCGCCCGCCTTCTCGGCGGTCATTCCGAAGTTGTGGACCTCGCTGAGGTATCCGAATTGTTTCGGGTCTTTCGGAATGGCTACGCCGATCGAGGAGGCCATGAGGCGGCGGGGTTCGTTGGTCGCGGATTCAGCCAGGACGACGTGTACGATTTGGCCGGGTTCGAGGAGTTCGAGGCCGCGTTCGCGGGTCAGAATCTTGCAACTGGGCGGATAGATACTCGAGACGCGGACTAGATTGAAATGCGCGATACCCGCCGCGCGGAGCGCCATCTCGAAGCTGTTCAGTTTTTCGCGGTGTTTGCCGACACCGCGGGTCATGAAGAGTTTGGTCGGAACGTACACGGATCGGCCTCCTTCTCGCACTTGGGTCATCGTGTCGCGGCCCCAGGCACAGACGAAATTTCGCATGGATCGGCGAAGGGGACGAAGTGTGCCGTTTTTGCTGCGGCCACGTCAAGCGGAAGTGGAGAAAATTTTTGGCGTTAGCGATGGAGCGACGGATACGGAAAAACGACTTGCGCGACAGCCGGTTTGAGCGGAGGTTTCGGTATCGGGAATCGCCGACACTTCTTGACTCGCGTCCGATTAGATGTAAGAATCCCAATGCTTCTTTGTTTTTTGTCGTATAAATGTTGTGAGGAGGTCGTGTGTCATGGTGAATTTGGCCGTTACATTGACGGATAGCGCGAGACATTTTCCAGACAAGGTCGCGCTGAAGTGCATGGGGACGCCGTCTACCTACGGCCAGATCAACGCGATCTCGAACCAGGTGGCGAATGGGCTGCGTGCGGCGGGCATCAAGCGCGGCGAGAAGGTCGCGTTGTGCTGCGCGAACTTGCCGTACTTCCCGATGGTGTACTACGGAATCCTGAAGGCGGGCTGCGCGGTCGTGCCGCTGAACGTGCTTCTCAAGAAGCGGGAGATCGCGTATCACTACGCGGACTCGGACAGCGTGGCGTTGGTTTGCTTCGAGGGCTCGCCGGAGTTGCCAATCGGACACGAGGCCTGGAGGGCCTTTAACGAGGTGGAATCGATTCGGAATTTCTGGGTGTTGCCGGCGCAACCTGGAGGGGAGTGCTCGATAAAAGGAGCAAAGACTTTCGCGGATCTAATCGAGGGCCAGTCGCCGGTGTTCGACGCGGAACAAATGGACACGAACGACACGGCGGTGGTGCTGTATACGTCGGGGACGACGGGCAAGCCGAAGGGCGCCGAGTTGAGCCACTCGAACATCATGTTCAACGCGCTGGTGTCGAAGGTGATGATGGACGGACGGCCGGAAGACGTGATGTTGGTGACGTTGCCGCTGTTCCACTCGTACGGCCAGACGGTGATGATGAACGCGGGATTTCTGGCCGGCGCGACGTTGATATTGCTTCCGCGTTTCGATGCGGCCGGGGCGCTGAAGCTGATGCAGGACGAGGGCGTGACGTCGTTCTCCGGCGTGCCGACAATGTACTGGGACATTCTGAATTGCCCCGATCTGGCGAAGTTTGATCTGGAGAAGATCAAGAAGAACCTGCGAATCTGCGGATCGGGCGGCGCGGCGATGCCGGTCGAGGTGATGAAGCAGTTCGAACAGAAGTTCGACGTGCCGATCCTGGAAGGGTACGGGTTGTCGGAGACGTCGCCCGTGGCGTGCTTCAACCGGCTAGATAGGGTGCGCAAGCCGGGATCGATCGGGATACCCGTTTGGGGCGTGGAGATGCGGGTCGTCGACGACGAGATGAACGACGTGACGCAAGGCAAGCCCGGCGAGATCATCATTCGCGGGCATAACATCATGAAGGGGTATTACAAAAAGCCGGAGGCGAACGCCGAGGCGTTCCGCGGCGGCTGGTTCCATACGGGCGACGTGGCGAAGGTGGACGAGGAAGGATATTTCTACATCGTTGACCGGACAAAGGACATGATTATCCGCGGCGGTTTCAACGTGTATCCGCGCGAGTTGGAGGAAGTGCTCATCACGCATCCGGATGTTTCACTTGCGGCGGTGATCGGCATACCGGATGAAGAGTACGGAGAGGAGGTGCTCGCGTTTGTGATTCCGAAGCCGGGGAAAACAATCGAGCCGAGCGAGATCATCGCGTGGTCAAAGCGGGAAATGGCGGCGTACAAGTATCCGCGCATCGTCGAGGTCGTCGGCAGTTTTCCGTTGGGACCTTCCGGGAAAATATTGAAGACGGAATTGAGGAAGGTGGCAGCGGAGCGGTTGCAGTTGGCTGCGGCGAAGTGATCTACTTTCTTCTTTGGAAAAAGAAGAAAGTAGCAAAGAAGAAATCGATATTGAGTGGACATAGGAAGAACCAGAGCAGGAATCGATATTGAAAAAACAAAGAGAGTAGCGGAGGTTGGGGCGCAATGATGTACAACTTGGCGGCGATTTTGGAGGACAACGTTCGGGAGCGTCCGAACAAGGAGGCGATTGTTTTTCAGTCGTTTCGGTTCACGTATACGCAGTTGAACGCGTTGGCGAACCAGGTTGCGAATGCGTTGCGGTCAATCGGGATCGAGCGCGGGGACAAGGTCGCATTGTCGTGTCCGAACCTTCCGTATTTTCCGGCGATCTGGTTTGGGGTGCTCAAGACTGGTGCGACGCTCGTACCGCTGAGCGTGTTATTGACGAAGCGCGAGATCGCGTACCACCTGTCGGATTCCGAATCGAAGGCGTACATCTGTTTCGAGGGCACGCCGGAACTTCCGATGGGGCAGGCGGGCCTGGCGGGGTTCGAGGAAGCGCCGAAATGCAAGCATATGTACGTCATCCCGACGATGCCCGGAGGGCCGTCTCCCTTCGACGGCGTCCCTACGTTCTTCGAGTTGATCGGGGCGCAACCGGGAACGTTCGATACGGTGCAAGTGGAGCCGAACGACACGGCGCTGATCATTTACACGTCGGGCACGACGGGCCAGCCGAAAGGCGCGGAGTTGACGCATTCCAATCTCGCGATGAATTGCATGGTTGCGAGCCGATTGTTCGAATCGCGCGAGACGGACAAATCGCTGGCGGTGCTTCCGCTGTTTCATTCGTTCGGTATCTCCGTGATGGACTCGTGCATCTACATGGGCGGCACGATGGTGTTGCTGACGCGGTTCGAGTCGGGGACGGTGCTCAAGACGTTTCAGGACGAGGGCATCTCGGTGTTCGCCGGTGTACCTACGATGTATTGGGACCTGCTCAACCATCCCGACGCGGAGAAATACGATCTGAAAAAAATCGCGGACACCCTGCGCATGTGCGTATCGGGCGGCGCGGCGCTGCCGGTCGAGGTGCTCAAGGGCTTCGAGGAACGGTTCAACACGGTGATTCTCGAAGGTTACGGCCTGTCGGAGACTTCGCCGACGGCGACGTTCAATCGTTCGGACCGTCCGAGGAAGATTGGATCGATCGGCCTGCCGATTTGGGGCGTCGAAGTGAAGATCGTTGACGACGATATGAACGACGTACCCGCCGGGAAGGAAGGCGAAATCGTCATCCGCGGTCACAATGTGATGAAGGGGTACTACAACCGGCCCGACGCGAACCGCGAAGCGTTCAAGGGCGGCTGGTTTCACACGGGTGATATCGGGAAAGCCGACGAGGAGGGCTATTTCTACATCGTCGATCGGATGAAGGACATGATCATCCGGGGCGGGTTCAATGTCTATCCGCGCGAACTCGAGGAAGTGCTACTCACGCATCCGGACGTATCGCTTGCCGCGGTGATCGGCGTACCGCACGAGGAGTACGGCGAAGAGGTGAAGGCGTATGTCGTGCCGAAGGCGGGCAAAACGCCGACACCGGAGGAGATCATCCGCTGGGGCAAAGAGCAGTTCGCGAAATATAAGTATCCGCGCGTCGTTGAAATCGTGCATGCGCTGCCCCTTGGCCCGACGGGCAAGATTCTCAAGAAGGAACTGCGCAAGATGGACGAAGACGCGCGCGCCAAGACGATTGCGTAACGAGACCAGCGCCCGTCGTTGGTGGCGATAGCATGATTATCAGATACGCGCGGCGATTGGTCATTGCGGTGATCGGCGTGACGGTCGTGTTGTTCGGCGTGCTCTTGCTGTTTATACCCGGGCCCGGGACCGTGGTGATCGCGGCGGGTGTCGCGGTGTTAGCGACGGAATTCATCTGGGCACGGGTCCTTTTGAAGAGGATGAAGCATGAGACGATGCGCGCCGGACGGGCGGTGGGCATTTTCACGCCCGCGCCTACGGATAGGCCGCCCGACCCGGACGGCTGAGGCGTGCGCGCGCCGCGGCGTGGACCTATGGCGGAGCTTGCCCAGCTTGTGGCCGCGATGTCGCGCCCCGAGTTTTATTCGCACCCCGTGAGGCCGCCGATTCAGGTACGCCAGACGCACATTTCCTACGTATTTCTGACGGGTGATTTCGCGTACAAGATCAAGAAGCCCGTCGATTTCGGGTTCCTCGATTTTTCTACGTTGGAGCAACGGCGGCACTTCTGCGAAGAGGAACTACGGCTGAACCGGATTTTCGCGCCGGCGCTCTACGTCGACGTGCTCCCGATTTACAAACGGACCGCGCAATTCTCGTTCTCACCCGCCGTCGATTCGGATATCGTCGAGTATGCGCTTCGGATGCGGCAGTTTCGCGAGGAGGACTTGTGGGAGAACGTCTTCGATCGCGGCGGGCTTGGGGATTCGCACGTCACCGAAATCACGGGAGTGCTCGTGCAATTGCATGCGAAGGCCCGCGCGGACGAGTACGTTGCACAATTCGGCGCGCCGCGTCTTGTGCGGAAGGTCGCGGAGGAAACATTTCTCCAAGTAAGCCGAAACGTTGGACACCTGCGCAATGCGGACTTCTTAAGACCGGCCGAGGCGTTTGCCGAGCGTTTTTTGCAGGTGCACGCGGGACTGTTTCAGCGGCGGGTGAATGAGAAACGTATTCGCGAGTGCCATGGCGATTTACACCTGCGAAACATATGTTTCTTTGAGGGGGCCATACAGTTATTCGACCGGATTGAATTCAACGAAGAGTTCCGAAATATCGACGTGGTTTACGATCTGGCGTTCCTGGTGATGGATCTTGCCGACCGGGGACGACGGGACCTGGCGAACCTGCTGTGGAATACGTATGTCGAGGAATCAGGCGACTATGAGGGCGCGCTCCTGATGCGGTTTTACGCGATGATGCGGGCGCTCATCCGCGTGAAGGTCTTGTTGCTGCAGTATCGCGAGCCGGAAACGCCGGAAGCGCTGCGGCCGCGTCTGCGAGAGGAGGCGGAACGGTACCTGGCGTTGGCGCACGGCTACGCTGTCCGGGGGCGCGGACACGTTATCGTCATGTGCGGGCTTTCGGGTGCGGGCAAAAGCATCGTGGCGATGCAGATCGCGCGGCGTATCGACGCATTGCGGATCCGATCGGACGCGGTGCGCAAACACATGGCGGGCATTGGGCTTCGCGAGACGCGAGACGAGCTCTATTCGCCGGAGATGACGGAGCGCGTGTATGGCCGGCTTACCGAGATTGCGATACCCTTGGCGCGCGAGGGTACACCTGTCGTGCTCGACGCAACATTTGCAAGCGCGGAACTCCGGGGCCAGGTCCGCAATGCGTGCAACGCGGCGGACCTTCGATGCACGGTTGTATTTTGCGAGGCGGACGCCGATACGTTGAGGGATCGATTGGCGAGTCGCCGGGGGGATGTATCGGACGCGGGGGAGTCGTTATTGGAGCGACAGATGCCCGAGTTTGAGCGGCCCAGCGAAGGCGAAGAGGCGGAGGTCATCCGTCTCGATACGGCGCGCGGCGTGAACTATGCGCGGCTGGCGCGGTCGTTGGGAGGTGATTGATGCGCCTTGGTTCGCTTTCGCGGATCAGTTGACCACACCCGGCGCGAGATTGATCGGACCGGGTTGTAAATACAATTCGATCGCCTCGCGGATGTTTGCCAAGGCGTCTTCTTCCGTGGATCCTGCTGATACGCATCCGGGCAATTCAGGGCACCATGCCGCGAAATCACCGGTCTCCGCATCGCGTTCCGACACAATACGCCAATTCACGGGTAACGCCTCCACACTCCCATCGTGACGATAGTATCGTTCCTTCTAGTCCACATCGGCAACCTCATGCGAATCGAATGATGCCCCGCGAGTCAGGCCGTTTTCATGGCTGCGGCGGATTGGAGGCCGAATTGTTCGATTCCGAGTTCGCGCAATTTGAATTTTTGGACTTTTCCGGTGACGGTGAGCGGAAATTCTTCGAGGAATACGATGTGGTTGGGGATCTTGTAGTGGGCGATGCGCTCTTTGCAAAACGCACGGACTTCGTCTTCGGTGAGGGTGACCGATGGCTTGGGAACGATCCATGCGGAGACCTGTTCGCCGAGGCGTTCGTCGGGAAGTCCGACGACTTGGACGTCTTGAATCATTGAATGCGTGAGCAGGAACTCCTCGATCTCGCGCGGGTAGACGTTTTCGCCGCCGCGGATGATCATGTCCTTGATGCGGCCGGTGATTTTGTAGTTGCCGCCGGGGACTTCGGTGGCGAGGTCGCCGGTGTGGAGCCAACCGTCGCGGTCAATCGCGGCGGCGGTGGCTTCGGGCATGTTGTAATAGCCGAGCATGACGTTCTCGCCGCGTGCCCAGAGTTCGCCTTGTTGGCCGGGGGGTGCGTCGGTTCGGGTGTCGGGATCGACGATGCGCACCTCAACGCCGGGGAGCGCGGAGCCGACGGTGCTCACTCGCGTTTCGAGCGAGTCGGTGGTGCGGCTTTGCGTGATGACGGGCGAGGCCTCGGTCTGGCCGAAGGCGATCGTCATCTCGGTCAGATTCATTTCATCGATCACCCGCTTCATCAACTCGACGGGACATGGGCTTCCGGCCATGATCCCGGTGCGCAACGAGCCAAGTCGGTATTGCTTGAAACTCGGATGATTCACCTGCGCGTTGAACATGGTGGGGACGCCGTAGAGCGCGGTGCACTTTTCCGCCTCGACGGCCTTGAGCGTCGCTTCCGGTTCGAATGATTCCGCGGGGACGACCATCGCGGCGCCGTAGACCGCGCAACACAAGGTGCCCATGACGCAGCCGAAGCAGTGGTAAAAGGGGACGGGGATGCAGAGGCGATCGTTCTCGGTGAAGTTCTGGCGTTGGCCAGCATAGAAGGCGTTCGTCAATAGATTGCGGTGCGAGAGCATCGCGCCTTTCGGCGCGCCGGTCGTGCCGGAGGTGTACTGGATGTTGACGGGATCATTCGGATTCACGGCGTAGGCCATTTCGGCGATTGCGTTTCTGGCGACGGCATTGCCGCGTTCGAGAAACGCCGGCCACGCGAAGATGCCCGGCACGGACGTTCGCGCCTTGATGGAGACCACGTGACGCAACGCGGGGAACTCGCAGCTGACTAGGATACTGCCCGGATCAATGGACCGAAGTTCCGGGACGACTTCCGCCGTCATCGCCTCGTAATCGGAGGTCTTGTGCGAGTCGGTGATGACCAGCACCTGAATGTCAGCCTGTTTGAGAATGTAGGCGATCTCGTGTTTGCGGTACGCGGGATTGACATTGACGAGCACGGCCCCGATGGCGCCGGTGGCGAACTGGGCGAGAATCCACTCCGGCCAGTTGGTGGCCCAGATTCCGACGTGATCGCCCTTGCCTACGCCGAGGGCGGCGAAGGCGCGGGCAGTCCGAGCGACTTGGTCCGCGAATTCGGACCACGACCATCGCAACCCAAGCTGAGGGAAGACCACAGCGTCGTGACTCGGAAAGCGTTCCGCTGTACGAGCGAGGACTTGAGGGAAGGTCAAGCCTTGTATCCAGGGTGGAGATTGCGGCATCGCGGAGGGTCTCTTTTCGACAGGGCCGCCATTTTAGTCGAGCGCGGTCGTCGCGGCAAAGGGAACTACGGGGAGAGTGCGCGCGTCTGGGCCCGGTTGACGCTTCGCGTCTTGAAGTTTGTCCCGCCAGTATGATGGTATACACGCTTGATCAGTTGACTATTGCTTAGAAGCGGCGCGGCAGGCCGCGCGTCGCGAGCGGAACCGAAGATGACCGAGAGCCTCTCTTGTGTGACGTGCGGCCGGCCCTTGCCCAAGGACGCGCCGAGCGGTCAGTGCCCTCCGTGCCTTCTCGCGCTGGCGATGTCGCCTCCGCCCGAGATCTCCAGTGGGGAGCAGCGCGGCCTGCTCTTTGCCCTCTTCGCGTTGCGGCTCGGCTTGTTGGATGCCGCTGCGTTGCGGCGGCATAGCGAGGTCCCTGGCGGACCGGACGCCCCGAAAGTCGCCGCAGTGATGGCGGAGCAGAAGGTCCTTCACCGGGCGGATCGCCAGTTGGCCGACGAACTCGTCTCGCTGACTACGGACCATTTTGACGGCGACGAGGCCCTGGCGTTCGAGTCGTTAGGAGGATGGCCCGCGCTGCAACGATTGTGGGCCCACTACGACGCTGACCCGCAGGCCGATCGCTCGGGCGTGGTGTCGGAGAGCGCAGAGGCCTTGCCGACGCTAAAGAGCCTGCGGTATTCGACCGTGCGAGAGTTGCCTGGCCGCTACACGGGGCCGCGCGAACAGAGCCGCGGCGGCATGGGCCGGGTATTCTTCGTACAGGACGAATACTTGGATCGAGAAGTAGCGTTGAAAGAGTTGATTCCCTTAGACGAGATGGCCCCGGCGGCCGCCCTGGACGATCATTCCGGATCGGTCGCGGCGCAGATGGTTTCGCGGTTTTTGCGGGAAGCGCGCCTGACCGGGCGTCTCGAACATCCGTCAATTGTTCCGGTGTACGAACTTGGTCGCCGCAGCAATGGCTCGCTCTACTACACGATGAAGTTGGTGCGGGGCCGCACGCTCGAACAGGCGCTCCAAGGCGCTGCAACGCTGAAAGATCGACTCGAACTGTTGCCCCACTTTCTCGACCTTTGTCAGGCCGTCGGATATGCGCACAGCAAGAACGTAATTCATCGCGATATCAAGCCTTCCAATGTGATGATCGGAGAATTTGGCGAGACGGTCATCATCGACTGGGGCTTGGCAAAGGTCGTGGGCGGGGACGAGCAATCCGGGTCGAGTACGTCCGAATCCGCGGAAGAAAACACGCCCGCGGCGACCATGGTGGGGACCCGTCTCGGCACTCCGCGTTACATGTCGCCGGAGCAAGCGTCCGGATTTACCGACGAAGTCGATCAACGTTCGGACGTGTTCGCCCTCGGCATCGTGCTGTACGAGCTGTTGACGGGCCAGGTACCGTTAGACGGCGAGGTGACGGAAGAAATCTTCCATCAAATTCATAACGAGAAGCCAGTTCCGGTTTTTCAAATCGAGCGCGGCGCTCCGCCGGAACTAGCGGTCATCTGTTCTCACGCGATGCGGAAGAACCCGAAAGATCGCTATCAGAACGCGAAGGACCTCGCTGACGAAATCCAGCGGTTCATGACGGGGGCGAC
Organism: uncultured Nitrospirales bacterium; assembly: GCA_964467615.1. Classification (GTDB taxonomy): domain Bacteria; phylum Hydrogenedentota; class Hydrogenedentia; order Hydrogenedentales; genus CAYXRK01. Next base: position 22,374 of record CAYXRK010000065.1, read on the forward strand.
CGTTCGGTCGTATATCTATTCGCCAGGGGAACTTCTAGGGCGCTTTTATGTTCAGCATCGAACGTTGATGAATGCAGCGGCCGCGACTGCGGTGGCGGCACTCGTGTTGGGGTCCTTTTCGTATTGGAACATCGGCACTGCGCGTGATGAGGCCGTGAGCGCCAAGATCGACGCGCTCGAGGCGCTCGACTCGGCGACAATTGCGCGACGCCAAGCGGAAACGTCGCGCGCCGTGATGGAGCATGCACTCGCGCAGGCCGATACGGACCGGCGAAGCGCGGAGTCCGCGCAGTACGTCAATGGAATCGCACTGGCCCGCATCAGTATCGACGAGGGGAAACTGGTAAAGGCCCGCGAAAATCTCGACAAACTGCCGACGGCATACCGCAAATGGGAGTGGAATTATCTTGCCGCGCTTGCGTGGCCGAGGACGAATGTTGGCCCGGGCGAGACGCCGGATTCCGGCGCGGATGAACAGTCCGCAGTCGATGCGTGGGACGGCGCGCACGCGAACTCAGTGCTGACGATTAGCGCGCACGAGGCCGAAGTGACGGGCGTGGACTTTAGCGCCGACGGAAGGCGGCTGGCGACGAAGTCGATCGACGGTACGGCGCGAATCTGGGACGCGGCGACGGGAACGATGTTGGCGGCGATCGAGGGATCCGATGGTAATTACGGGCCCGCGTTGTTCCTCGACGGAGATCGTCACGTCGCGCGGAGCAAGGGGGCCAGCGGCGTCAGCGTTTGCGATGCGCAAACGGGGCGCGAGGTCGCGGTCCTTGAGGGCCACACGGAAGCCGCAATACCC
>CAYXRK010000066.1:0-23038 GCA_964467615.1 uncultured Nitrospirales bacterium
CACCGAGTCGGGCATCTACAACGACTAAGATGGTACCGGCGAGCGCGTTCGCGGCGGCAATGGGAATCAGCATGGTGAACCACCAGAGGCCGCCTTGAAATCCCGAGACGCGCATCATGACAACGATGTCGCGCCCCATCATGACGCTCTTGCGCCATAGGCCGCTGAGCCGAGTTTCGTAGTTGTGGCGCGCGGCGAGTTCCTCTTGAAACCAAATTTCCCAACCCGCGCGGCGCAGGGCTTCCGAGATGTACATGTCCTCGGCGGCGCTGTGTCCGGGGAGGTTCAGCCACCCGCCGACGTCGCGAAGGGCCTGCGTGCGAAAGACGCTGTTTCCGCCGATGACGTGGCCGATGGGCCCTGTGTGCGCCGTCTCGACGACGTACCACATGTGGTGCAACCACGCCGCGAGATTGCGTTTGCCTACGGGTGGATGCCGGCCTGTGACGGCCGCGACGCGGGGGCGTTCATCCAGGACGCGCTTTGCGGTGGCGACCCACTCCGGCACGAGTTCGCAATCGGCATCCGTGAAGGCGAGATAATCGGTCGAGCAGGTGTGGAGCACCGCGTTCCGCGCTTCGTAGAGTCCGGTCACATTGCTCGCGATCACGCGCGCTCCGAATTGTTTCGCGACTTCCACGGTCGGGTCATCGAGCGAATCGAGCGATACGATGACTTCTTGCGGCTGGACGGTCTGCGTCACGACGCTTTCCAGGCAAGCGCCGATAATGTGCTGCGCGTTCCGGGCGCAAATGGCAAGCGTGAGAGTCGCCATGTCGGCGCGAGACCTCGTCCGCGGCGAGTATAGCAATGCGCGCGGGGGCCAACAATCGTCGTTCTTCCGAGCGAGGGGCGGCATTCGCTACACTCACGCGAGGGGGGTACGCGGTCATGCTAGCTGAACCGGGGGTGCGGCGCGGACAGTCGATTGCCGTGGCGGCCGTGCTTGGTCTGGCGATCCTTTCGTCCCTCGGCCTCGGGTTTACAAACCTCACCGCGCCTGCGTTGTGGCATGACGAGTTGATCCATTTGTACGTCGGCAAGAGCATCGCGGAGACGGGCGTGGCTTCGCTTCCAGCGGGCACGCCGTACTACAGCGGGGCATTGTTCAATGCCGTCCTCGGCGGCGTGTTTGCGGTGTTCGGGGAATCGGCATTCACGGCGCGGGCGCCATCCGTCGTGCTCGCGGCGATCAATGTCGTCCTTCTATTTGTCATCGCGCGCGATCTTTTTGGATCGGTGACGGCCGGCGTCACGTCTCTATTTTTCGCGTGGTGTCCGTGGGTCGTTGCGTGGTCGCGCGAGGGGCGTTTTTATACATTGCATCAAACGACGTATTTGGTGCTGATGCTTTGCCTCTGGAGATTTGCCGTCGCCGAGGGGCGGCAGGCACGGGTGTGGTACGGATTGGGAATGGGGGGGGCTTATGCGGCCGCGTTAACGACTTCGTTTCAGTCGGTGATATTTGCGGTCCCGCTCGGGGTGTTCGCGGCGTGGGGCTTTTACTGGACGAAGGGCCGCGATGCACGTTGGTGGATTGTCTGTGGCGGGCTTGCGCTTGCGGGGTTGATGAGTGTTCTCTACTTCGCGTTGTTCATGAATCAACTCGACCGCGAGACGGTGTTTCAACGCGGGGGGCTGGGTGGCCGGTTAGTGGATCCGGAGCGTTCCGTCCGTTGGTACTACACGCTGTGGCTGCGGCAAAACTTGAGCGAGGGGTTTTTCGCGTTGGGGTTGATTGGGACGGCCGCGATGTTGCTGCGAGAAGGTCGACGCGGCCTGTTCGCCGCGATCGCGTTCTGGATCCCGATACTCGTGTTAACGTTCCTCATCGGGTACCGATTGCACCGATTCATGTTCTTTGCAATTCCATTCTACGTGTTGACGTTCTCGTACGGCGGGGTCGTTTTGTCGCGGTGGTTGGTCAAGCCGAAGCCCGGTATTTTGCTCAAGGCGGCTGCGGCGCTGCTGTTGCTGTTTGCGGCGCGGCTGGCCTTTTCAACCCTCGAGCTCGCGGGCGATTCGGTGGAAGCCGCGTCGGGCGCGGACACGACACTGGCGGCATCGCATCCGCAGTGGCGCGCGCCGTGTTTGTGGCTAAAAGATCGCGCAACGGAGAAAGACGCAATTCTCACGACCACCTACCTGCCGGTGCTGTACTACCTTGGCCGCGTCGACAATTGGTTTCCATCGCGCTATCTCTGGTGGGAGAAGGACGAGTCCGCCATTGAAGGACTGCCGGATCTTACCGTGCTTCAGCTATGGCTAAAGGACCATCCGCGCGGCTACTACTTGGCGGAGTGGTGGCGGTTTGACCGTCCGGCACTGTGGCAACTGCACCCGGATTGGGCGGCGGAGGCCGAATGGGTGATCGCGAATATGCGCGAAATCGAGGAAGCGGCCAGCGCGGACGTACGGGTATTCGTTTGGGATGAGTCTATTTTGAACGCGATTGGTTCAGAGGAAGCGCGATCTGATGAGTGAGTCTTCGCAAGGTGACGCGCTGGGGAAGTTTGTTCCGAGGGGGGGGCGCGCGCGGCTGCTCGTTTTGATCGGCGTCCTGCTCTACGTCGTCATTGTTTGGTACATCGGCTGGCGCAACGTAGGCGAACAGCTTCTCTCTGCCGATCTCGCTCTCGTCGCGACGACGGTAGCGCTGATATTCACGGGCAACTGGGTCCGCGCGGCGAAGTGGCGTTACGCGCTGGGCCCGGGGCACGACGCGTTCGCGATATTTTTTCTCTCGAAAGCATCGGCGGAGTGGTCGCCCGGCCGGCTTGGCGAGTTTTCGCCGATGGTGATTCGCAAGCACCGCACGCCGAAGATTGGCGCATGGCTGGTGCTGGATCGAATCGTCGAGATGGCCGTGACACTTGTATTGGGCCTCGCCGGACTCGCATGGCTACGGCTCGTGCCGGTACCCGTTTATGCCGCGATCCTGGCGGCTTGTGCCGTCAGCGGAGTGGGGGTATTGTACGCAGTCACGCAACGCGAATTTTTTCTGAGGCTGGCCGGACGTTTGACGCCGGACTCCTGGCCGAATAAGTTCGCCATGTTGTTCGCGGCGATTGGCCACGAGCTATTTCTCTTCGTACCCCGGCTTCCGCTTTCGATAGTCATGACGGCAGCGCCAAAGTGCACCGACATCTACGCTATCGTGCTCCTGTTCCGCGCGTTCGGCCAATCGGCGGGATTCATGTTGGTCGCGGCAGCGAAGTGCGCGTTGGCGATTGTGAGCTTCATCCCGATTACGCCGCTGGCCACGGGCCTTCCGCACATGACGCAGGCGGGTTTGATGCACTACGCCGCGAACATTCCTTCGGAGGTGCTGGCTGCCGCGATTGGAGTGGAAGTGGCGATCGTCAGCGTCTCGCTTTGGAGTTCGCTCGGGCTGGCTGGGTTGCTGATCCGGAAGTGACTCGACTTCGAATCTCTGAGGCGTTGCGGAGGCCCGGAGCTATTTCAACAGTTCTTTGCGGCTGCGCCGGCGAACGAAGTCCAATAGCGGCCGGAGCTTCTCGTCCGCCGAGACCCTGTCTCCCGTGATGGTGAAGGTTTCGCCGCCTGACTCGACGCACAACTCGAAAGCGGGCGCATCTCTCGCCGATTCGTTTTCGGGGTCTTGCTTTGACAACTTGCAGGATTGAAGAAGGTGTTGAAGTGCGATCCGTTCTTCCTCGGAGAGATCGGAATCGGAATCGAAAACACGGCCGAGCAGCGGGTTGCCCCAGCCCCCGCCGGATTCCTGGTACGTCACGTGGATTCGATTGCGGCGGCCCATCCTGCTCGATTCTCCAGACTCTAGAGTCCCACCTTTTTCCAACCGTCCGCCACGGCCTTCGCTTCCTTGCTTCCGACGCCGTAGCGCGCTGCCGCGGCGCTTAGAGTGGCCTGCTTGCATTGAGCGAAGTCGGCCGTGGGCCCCAGCGTGAGCAACGCATCGTACCAAATTTTACCCGCGCGTTCCCATGAATGGCCGCCAAGTTGCATGGCGGTTGTGTAAAAGGCATGGTTCGGGATCCCCGAATTAACGTGAACGCCGTGGTCGTCTGCCGACCCTTTGTATTTGTTCTTCACGTGATCCGGCTGCGGGTCGCTCTGCAAGTGAGGATCGTTTTTATACGCGGTACCGGGCGCGCTCATACTGCGCAACGCCTTACGGGTCGGGGCCGGGATGATCAAGTCGTTTCCGATCAACCAGTCAGCCTTGTCGACCTTTTGTTTCTTGCGCCATTGCTTGATCATGCTTCCAAAGACATCCGCGAAGCTTTCATTGAGCGCCCCCGGTTCGGACCGATACACCAGGTTAGCAGTGTATTCGACCACACCATGGGTCAGTTCGTGGCCGATAACGTCCAGCGACGCGGTGAAACGTTTGAAAACGATACCGTCGCCGTCGCCGTACCCCATTTGGCGCCTCCACCAAAACGCATTGTTGTAGGGGTGGTCCGGGTATTCGCGATATCGAACGCTGGACTTCAGCGTAAGTCCGTGATCATCCAACGAGTTCCGGCCGAGGACTTTCTTGTAGAAGCTGTGTACGTCGCCCGCGAAGCGATACGCCTCGTCGATCTCCATGTCGCCGGTGTTCGGATCGCCTTCTTGGCGCACAGCCTTTCCGTTCAGATTGTCCTTTAGCTTCGAGTCATGCACGACGCGGTAGAGTTTCGAGGAAGCGTCGATTGGCACGATGGAACGCATCTGGGGCCGGGCTTCGGCGAGGGTGGCACGCGTCGTCCGTGCTCGTTCCGCCGCCGCTATATTTTTGAGCGCCGCTCCACGCACGGACGCATCCGGCGATTGGGCCATTGCCTCAAGCATAAACGAAGGAACAATATGGCACATGACCTCATTCGATTCTCTGCACATTGTAGCTGCCTCCCTTTTTCCGAAGATCGAAACCAGACGATTGCTGGCCGCGCGACCCCCAACAAATTGGCTGACCAAGAACTTGCGACACCGTAATACTCAGGGACCCACGTAAACGTTGACAAGGAGCGCTGGCAACGCGAGTTCGGACCTTTCGCGCGCGGGTTGTAGGTCACGAAACGCCGAAGGGTTTCGCGCCCTCGGCTCAGGAATGCCTGATGTGGTCGACGGTACGCTCGAGGCCGTCGGCGAGGGTTACTTCGGGTACCCAACCGAGCGATGTGTTCGCGCGGTCGCCGGTGGTGTAGATGGCGTGGACTTCGCCGGGGCGGGCGAGGGCGAGGCGGGGCCCGCCGGTATAGCCGGTGTACCGGGCGATAAGGTCGAACAGTTCGCGGACGGTTGTGCCTTTGCCGGAGCCGAGGTTGAGCGTCTCGCCGTCGCCGCGGGTCATTGCGAGGAGGCAGCCTCGCGCGATGTCGCCGACGTACACGTAGTCGCGGATCGGTTCGCCGTGGCCGTAGAGAGTGGGTTGTTTGCCCGCGAGCATGAGGCCGGCGAAGATCGAGCAGACGCCTGCTTCGCCTTCGGGTTGTTGGCGGGGGCCGTAGACGTTGGGAAATCGGAGGATGGTGTATCGAAGTCCGTGGAGCGCGTTGTATAGGCGGACGTAGTGCTCGCCGGCGAGTTTGCTGACCCCGTAGTGACAAATCGGCGCGGGCGGGGTGTCTTCCGAAGCAGGTAGATGCGCAGGTTCGCCATAGATTGCGCCACCCGTCGAGGCGTAGATCAGTTTCTTGGCGCCGTGGCGGACGCAGCACTCGAGCACGTTGATCGTCCCAAGGACATTTACATCGGCGTCGAACAACGGGTCGCTGAGGCTTTTTCGCACGTCGATCTGCGCGGCGAGGTGCATGACGACTTCGGGGCGTTCGGACGCGAAGACATCGGTCAAGGTCTCGGAACGGATATCGATCTCGATGAATTTCGCACGAGTGTCTAGGTTGTTGCGCGCGCCGCTCGAGAGATCGTCAACGACACAAACGTCGTATCCGGCGGCGAGACAGGCATCGACCACGTGCGAACCGATGAACCCGGCCCCGCCGGTCACCAGAACTTTGGTCATGCCGTTGTGGGGCGTGCGGAGACTACGTGCTTGAAGGTCTCGATGTTGAAGAGCCGCGGGTCGGTGTAGTCGCCCCATTCTTCGCGGTGTTTCCAGAGGCTGTGGACCATGTCGCTTATCGTGTAGCGCGGCGAAAAGCCAAGGTATGTGCGGGCCTTGGCGGTAGTTACTTTGTAATTTCGGAAATCGTCGATGTGGTTTACGGTTAGTTTGATTCTCTCACCGGTTAGCTGTTGCAAGTCGTCGCGGACGATGTCGCAGACCTGCCCGACGGTGAAATTATCGAAGCCCACGTTAAAAATACCGCCGATGGAGTAGTCGGCTTGGACGGCGCGCAGGAAGGCCAGGGCCGTGTCGCGGACGTCGAGGATTGGGCGCCAGATGGACGGATTGTCCACGGTAATCGCGCCGCGCGACATCGCGTGTTTGAACATCGTGTTGACGATGAGGTCGAAACGCATCCGGGGGCTGTAGCCGCAGACGGTGCCCTGGCGCAGGATGATCGTGGAGAACGAGTCGTCCTGGTGCTGCAGCACACCGCGCTCGCCAAGCAGTTTGGAAATGCCGTAAGGATAAGAGCAGGTGGTCGGCGAATCTTCGTCGTAGAGCTCGTTGACGGTATATCCGTAGACCGAGCAGGAGGAGGCGTAGACGAAGCGGCGCACGCCCGCGCGTTTGGCCGCGAATGCGAGGTAGCTCGGCAAGGCGGCGTTCGAGATGAAATTCAGCGCCGGATCAAATTCGGCCATCGGGTCGTTGCTCAGTCCGCCCAGAAAGATGAACTGATCGTAGCCTTCGAAGTCCTTAACCGCGAGATCGAACAAGTCGGCCTGGCGAACGGGGACATCCTTGGGCAGGCGGTTTCCAAACCACAACAAGTCGACCACGTTCACTTCGTTGCTGTGCTCTTTGAGCACGGGGGTCAGCACGCTGCCGATATAGCCCGCGCCGCCACCTACAAGTATTTTCATGCTCGAAGGCCGCCGTTAACCATAAATCAGCTCCCCTGATAGACGAAATTGTAATCGGCCTGGGCCAGCAGAGGCGACTGGCGGTCCCGTTCCGACATATTCGACGGCGCGCACGGCCACACAATACCGATCGCGGGATCATCGAACCGAATGCCGCGTTCGGATTTCGGCGCGTAGGGCGTAGTGCATTTGTAGTAGAGCATGGTCTTTTCTTCGAGCGCGAGAAATCCGTGGGCAAAACCGGGCGGAATCCACATCGCGAGTCCGTTCGCTTCGCTGAGTTCACGGCCGGCCCATTTTCCGAATGTGGGTGAACCTTTGCGAATATCGACAGCTACGTCGAACAATGCGCCGCGCAACGCGCGAACGAACTTGCCCTGGGCGTGCGGTCCGATCTGGTAGTGCAGGCCTCGCAAGGTGCCGGACGACGAAACGCTGAGGCTGTCTTGCACGAAGGCGTCGTGAAACCCGGCCTTGGCCCACTCCGCCGCGCTCCACGCCTCCATGAAATAGCCGCGCTCGTCCCCGAAACGCGGCGATTCTATGATTAACACGTCGGGGACTTCGGTCGGCGTGATGATGGGGAGCGGCATGATGAATTCGGCGCCGGCAGCGAAGTACCAAGAAATTTCGCGCGTCGAGGCCCTCGGACTATTTCGCAGAGAACTTGTGGACTATCGTGTGCTTGTAGGTCTCGCCGGGCCGCAGCACGGCCGACGGGAAATTTGGATGGTTGGGAGTGTCGGGGAACTTTTGCGTTTCGAGGCAGAACGCGCCGAAGCGGTCGTACTTGGCGCCGCCCTTGCCCGTAAAGGATCCGTTCAGTCCGCCGCCGGTGTAGAACTGGATGCCCGGCTCAGTAGTGAATATCTCCATGATCCTGCCGCTCTTCGGATCAGTGACCCTCGCGGCCAGCGCCAGGGAACCGTCGCCGCTATCGAGCACGTAGTTGATGTCGTAACCGATTTTCGACGCCGCCTCGATTCGGTCGCCAATGCGATGCGGTTCGCGGAAATCGAAGGGCGTACCGGCAACGTCGGCGAGATCTCCGGTGGGGATGAGGGTGTCATCTGCAGGCGTATATTTCGCCGCGGCGAGCATCAACTCGTGATCGGTGATCGGCCCGGAATTGTGACCGCCGAGATTGAAGTAACTGTGGTGCGTCAGGTTTATGACTGTCGCCTTGTCCGTGGTAGCGTCGTAATCGATTCTGAGTTCGTCGTTGTTGGTCAACGTGTACGTGACCTTACAGGTCAGCGCGCCGGGATAGCCTTCCTCGCCGTCCGGGCTCGTATAGCGGAACACGACGCCCGCGCCCGAATCGTTCGCGAAGGGTTCGGCGGCCCAAATCTTCTTGTTGAAGCCGATCGCGCCGCCGTGGAGATGATTGGGACCCGCGTTGGTCGCTAGCGTGTAGTCGGAGCCGTCCAGGGAGAATTTACCCAGCGCGATCCGGTTGGCGTAGCGACCGGTGATGCAGCCGAAGTAGGGGCTGACGGTCGCGTAACCCTCGGCGGAGTCGCAACCCAGAACGATGTCGGCCATTTTTCCGCCGCGATCAGGGATTTCGAGCGACGCAAGTATGCCGCCGTAATCGAGCAGGCGCGCTTTGAGTCCATTCGCGTTCGTCAAATCGAATGCCGTGACTTTCTGGCCGTCCGGTGTCTGACCAAATGGGGCCTGGGTCACGGTCGCCTTCGCTGCGTCATGCTTCGCCACGTCTTCTTCGCCTCCCTTGTCTTCCGTTGTCGTCGTTTGGGAGCATGCGGCCAGTCCAAGCAGGACCGCGCTCCATGCACGTGTATAAGGTGTCTTCATCGTAGGTCTCCTTGCGCGCCGATCAGGGGGTACTCTACTACGGATGGGAAGGGCCTTTCGAGGAATTGTCCCTCGCCGAGCAGGTACGTTAGTATGGCGGAACATCAGCCCTCATCGTCGGGAGGAGCGAACAGGCCCGGCGATGCTTGCCACTTGGCCTTGGCCGGGGGTTCCCATTGCGGGGGCGCGATTCCCGCGCGCCAGTCGGCCAGCGTCGCATTCAATTGGGCCACCACATCCGGCAGGCGCTGCGCCAGATTGCGCGATTCGGACGGGTCGTCTTCGAGATTGTACAACTCGGTTAAGTTGTATCGGTCGACTCGAAGTAATTTCCACGGCCCTTCCCAGATCACCGCGTTCGACGGTACCGGCGACCAAAATAGGCGTTCGTGAGGTCCACGCTCTCTTTGCCGCCCAAACACGAACGGGGAGAGGTCAACACCGTCAACATTAGGTGATCGGCTTACGCCGAGGGGCGATGGGAGAGCGCCTAGCGTGGGCCAAAGATCAATGTGGTGCATCGGAAATGAGAGAATATCGGGCGTCGATATCCTATCAGGCCAGTGCCACAGCATGGGGACGCGAACGCCCCCCTCATAGGGCGAGGCTTTTCCGCCGCGGTAGGGTCCGCTGCTCGCGAAGGCTTCATCTCCGCCGTTGTCGCTGGTGAATATGATCAACGTATTGTTCAGAATGCCAAGCGTCTCCAGTTCGGCCAGTAGATCGCCCACCCCATCGTCGAGCGCCGTGATCGTGGCGGCATACCCTCGACGCGCGGGGTCTTCGATATGCGCGACCCGATCCAGATAGGCCCTTGGCACGTTCCACTCGGTATTGCTCAAGAACGGTTTGTGGGGCGCAAAATCAGACCAATGCAGGAAGAATGGGGTCGATTGATTGGTACGCACAAAGTCGATCGCTCGCGCGGCGTAGAACTCGGTCACATACGCACGTTCGGTGACGATCGTTCCGTTGATCTGCGTCTGGAAGTGGATCGGGTCTCCTTCAAATGGCTGCATCAAGTGGCGGGGACGGCCCGTACTGCCCGCGAAGTACGCGTAACCGCGGACGTTCGGATGTTGCACGGGGCTAATACCCTGGTGCCATTTGCCGATGTATCCGGTAGCGTAGCCCTCTGCCGAGAAGAACTCGCCTAGGTTCATCACATCGAGAGGAAGCCCCCAGCCAGGTGGTTCCTGGCCCTCAGGTGGGTTGTAGTATTGCCCCAGCATGGCCGCGTATCGGCCTGACAATAGTGACGAGCGGGAAGGCGCGCAAATGGCGCCGCCCGCGTAGGCGCGGGTGAACTGAATTCCGTCGATCCCGAGCCGATCGATATTTGGTGTATCGATGTCGGGTGCGCCCTGGATACCAATATCGGCGAAACCCAAATCGTCCGCCACGATGAGAATGATGTTCGGAAGGGAGATCGGTGCGGGACAGGAGCTCAGCGCGGCGGCGCCCAGCGCTGCAGTGCCTTGCTTCATAAAATCACGGCGAGATGTGTGTATAGGCACGGCCATTACCCGGGACTGGAGCGGAAAATCGCGATCAACGATAGTTTACATTTATTCCGCGCGACTATATCAGCCTTCGTTGCTATGCGCCGATCTCGGCGGCGAGACCCAATTCGACTCTTGTGGGCGTGAATTCCTTGGCCCTAGGAACGGCGCACGTTACGTTCATTCGCGCGCAGAACGCTACGTCATCGCCGAGTCCGATTGCACGTAGCCGTTCCGCGTGCGGCGCGGTTTCGAACAACTTAGCAAGGCCATCGAGCTCGAGCCGATGCCGCATTTCGCGGTACCACGGAGCGCCTTCGCCGATCGGCAGATCCGTCAGCAGGGCCATCGCGGTCGCTGTTGCCCAGTCTTCCTGTGCATCGTTCCCGGATTCCCCCGATGCGCTGGCTGGAATCAAGACGATGTCGAGTCCGTGCGATATCGCGGCGCTCATCGCCGCGGTCGCGTTAACGGTCGTGCCCATATAGACGGCTGGCGCGTCGACGCATTCGATCAGGCGGGCAGTGCCGGAAGTAGTCGTGAAGATGATTTGCTTGCCCGCTACGCCGGAGATTTCCCGGGGGCTGTTCCCGGCGTCGAATCCTTCCGGCGGAAGCCCGCCGCGCTCGCCGAATAACAGGGCGTTGGGGCTAGCGGCCTTGAGGGCCCGGGCTTCGTCGACCTCTCGCACCGCGATAATTTCAACTGCCCCCGCTTCGAAGAGCATCGCCGCCGTGGCGCTTGCCCGGAGAGCGTCGACCACGACGGCAACGCAGCCCCATTCGACTGCGAACGCGCATCCCTGGCTGCTTTCGATAATGTGCAGTGTCACTTCACGCTTTCGAGAAACTCGAGCACGGCGCGGTTCCATACCTCCGGCGATTCGAAGTACGGCGAGTGGCCGGTCGTGGGTATCTCGATGACAGTTGCGTTCTTGGTCTGGGCCGCGGCGGCGTGAATTGCGTTCGGTACGAATATAGGGTCGTTTTCGCCGCCGACGAACAGCCAAGGCGTCTCGATCAGGGCGACTTTCTTCATGTCCCACACGGTTTGCCGAAGCAGTAGGGCCATGTTGGCCGGGGCGGGTTCGGCAACACTTCCGATCTGTGTGTAGAGGAAGGCTTGGGGCAAATTGCCGGAGGTGAGTTGTATACCCAGCGCGGGATGATGTCCCATCGGCAGTTTATCCGGAGGCGGGCTCTGCGCCGCTTTTTGGATATACGAATCGAAGAGACCCTCGATCTCTTTCGTGTAGATTCCACCGATCGTATCGGCAAGCACAATCGAGCGCACGCGCTCCGGATGCTTGGCGGCGAATCCAACGGTGCACCAACCGCCCATGGATTGACCGATGAGATGCGCCTTGTCGATGTCGAGGTGATTCAAAAGTAGTTCGAGGTCACGGGCCGCTGCCTCGGGCGACGCCTTGCCCATCCGATTGGTCGATCGGCCGAAACCGCGCTGGTCCCAGGTGACAACTCGATAGTCCTGGGCGAAGACGGGGACTTGTTGGTACCAGATTGCGTGGTTGCCACCCAGACCGTGGGAAAAGATCATCGCCTCTCCCTCGCCGTAGCCCTCGTAGTAAATTCGCTCGCCTTCGGAATCGACGAAGCCCGACTGCTTGTAGATGTCTTTCGATGCCACTTTCTCGGCTTCCGGACGTTTTGCCACGCATTCGATTTCAACCGCCGCTCCCAGCGCGAGCGCAGCAACGCCGACAGTCGTCCGCGCCGGCGGCGGATCGCCGAAGAACGCGATATAGGCCCCATTCATAGTGGCGAATTCGGTCATGTCCTTGAGGTAGACATTACATTTGAGTACGTCTCGGCGCGAGGCCCCGGCGGCGGTCAGGATTCTTTCGATGTTCTCCAGGGTCTGGGTCGTCTGCGCGGTGACACCATCCGGCAGGTTGGGTTGAGTGGGGTCGTTGCCGCGAGTACCGAGCGTGCCCGACACGAACAGGAGGTTCCCGTCGGAAGTCGCGTGGGAGAATGCGGGCAGGCGGACTGCGCCGGGCAGGTTGATGTGCTCGACGCCTTGGCCGAGAGCGGCGACGGTGACGGTGAGCATGACGATGGAGTTACGTACGCTAGACTTCATTGATAGTGTCCCTTTGACGGTCGATGCACCAAGTTAGGTGGCTTTTCGATGGATCCGCGTTGAAGCGAAATACGTACACGGGTATATCGTTCGAGCAGTAACCATCGACAAAACGAGGCATTGTTGCACGCCGAAGAAACGCATGTCACTCGTCGCACCCGGATCGGCGCGACACGCTTCGGCGATGGCGGCGGTCGTCTGCGCACCAGGCGCTGATACTGAGAACGGAAGTGACGAATATCGGAAGGAGTCCAGAAGCCCAGGCCCGTGATCGAGCCGCTCCAATGTCTACAGCGAAATCTAGCGCAACGGTTTCTCCTGCGGATAGGCCAACAAATTTTGTGCAGACACTGTCACCGACGGTGACCGATACTGTGTAGCCGCCTTCGTGAATCCCTGCAAACACGTATATGCCAGCCTGAGCATCGTCGGGCGAGAAGTCGTTTGTCGAACCCCGGGCGATGACCTGCGCGCTTGCGATCGGCGTACCCGAATCGGAATCGTAAACCGTGACGATCATCAAGCCAGGGACTCCGGTCTTAGGATCCTCTTCGAAGACCCGCGTAGAGCAGGGATTCCGGGGCGGATGATCATCTGGCGGGCCGAAGCACTGCGGGCCGCTGAGGTCGAGAAACGCGGCGAGCTCCGCTTCCGTCACAAAGCCGTTGCCATCGGCGTCCAGATCCGCGAATCCTTCAGCAGTGAGGCTCGGCCGGGCGGCGACCGCCTCGGCAAACGTCAATCGACCATCGCTGTCCACGTCCGCCGCTGCGAAACCCGAACGAAGGGAGTCCGCGATTTCGTCTAAAGTTTCCCCTTCACCCTCTCCTTCGCCACTCGTGATCGCGTTCAGGTCGTCGCGCGTGAGGCCCGGTCCGCCCGAGTCGAGCAGCACGTATTGATCGCCGGTCAAACTTGATAGCGCGACACGGGCCTCGGTCAAGGTCAGCAATCCGTCGGCATTCGTGTCCAGCGTGTCGAATTCATCCAGCAACGCATTTGCGGCGGCAAACGCGTCGAATTCTCCTTCGCCCTCGCCCTCACCTTCTCCCTCACCTTCTCCCTCGCCTTCACCCTCTTCACCCTCTCCCTCACCCTCGCCTTCACCCTCACCCTCGGTTCCTACGTAGGTGAACGTTGCTTCTGGCGAGGAAGGCCCGGCGTCGGTGACCAACGAGACGTTCAGCGTTAGAGTTTCGTCAGGGGCTAGATTTGTCGGCGAAGGTGGGGGTGACGCGACCAAGGACACGTCGCTCAATACATCAAACATAACTGCGGGGGTCTCCCCGAATAGCACGTTCGTGACAGCGCGCATCTGACTGCCAACCAAGAGGAGATCGGGCAGATCGTTCTCGGCCCCGCTATCCGGAACCAGATAGAGCAGCGTTGGCGATTGGGCGTGCGAGATCGTCTGAGTGGCCACCAGGGAAATGAAACACGCTCCCAGCGCTCTCGTTAGTCCGAGGTCCTTCACGATGTCCAGATGCCCGTAGCCGTCTCCCAAGTTCCGATATACCGACGTCCTGGTGAGTCTAAGCGAAAGCGAATAGTCGATCCAGGGAAAGAACAGCGCCTTCAGTGGAAATCGCTCTATGATATACTCGTAACGCCAACGGGGGCGGGCGTTTGAGGGACGGGCTGGGGTGGCCCGGGGACGCTTGAGAAAGGACCGTGCGTGGCCGATATTCTGAGCCAAGACGAAGTCGACATGCTTTTGTCCGCGGTATCCGAGGGCGAAGTTGATTCGCCTGCGGGCGCGGCGACTGCCCCGGCCCAAACGAGCGAACAACGCCAGGTGCTCACGGCTTATGACTTTCGGCGTCCTGAGCGCGTCTCCAAAGAGCAGCTCAAAGGCCTTCAAAGTTTGTTCGACGCGTTTGCGCGCGAGTTGGGAATTGTCTTGCCGCCGTTTTTGCGGACGGTCGTCCGGGTCGATCTCAGTTCGATTGATCAACTTACGTATGACGAATTTATTCTGAGTGTCGCGCGTCCAACCTCGTTGTCTATCCTGGATATGTCGCCGCTTGAAGGACGGGCGGTGCTCGAGATGAGCCCCGGCATCGTGTTCCCTATTGTCGACCGTGTGTTGGGGGGCAAAGGGCATGCGCTAGCGACGCCGCGCGAGCTTACGGAAATCGAGGAACGCATTATCTACCGTATTTGTTTGATGATTTTGGACAGTTGGAAACGGTCCTGGAACCAACTCGTCGATCTTAAGATGTCGGTTGTGAATCAAGAAAGCGATCCGCTAATCGTACAGATTGTCGCGGGGAGTGAAATGGTGGTGCTCGTCGGATACGAGGTGTATATCGGAGAGACCGTCGGTTCGATGAATATGTGTATTCCGTTGCTCGTCATAAATCCGATCCTTGATCAAATTTCGCAGCAGGCGCACTTCCAGCGTAAGCTCACGGGCGAGCAGGCGCGAATGACGCGGGGCGCGGTCGGGGACACTGTCTTGCGGACGACGGTTTCCGTCGAGATGATTCTGGGCCAAGCCAAATTGGCCGTGAGCGACCTGACGTCGTTGCGGGTGGGCGACGTAATTACGTTGGATTCCAGTGCCGACGAACCCATACGCATTGAAGTCGGCGGCGTATCTCGATTTAGGGCGAAGCTGGGCCGCCGGGGCGAGTCGAGTTCCGTTCAACTCGTTGGTATGACGCGAGACTGATGCCGTGATGATGAGACACGCTCGATGAATCCCAGGGCCCAACATATCCTCGCCGACGGAATGCTCAAAGGCGGGTTCGACGTACTTGACGCGCTCCTTTCGCTGTCGTTTCAGTTCGAGCGTGAGGACGCTGAGGAAGCGGAAACCGATGTGGTCCGTGCCGCTCTCGAGGCCGCGCCGGTGTGTGTCCGAAGCATCGTGCGAGGGGGAGGCGCGATCGCCCAGCTATTCTCAATGGAGGACGCTACGAAGATCGCATCGCTGACGATGAGCGGCGTGGCGACGCCCGCCGGCAACCTGGACGATGACCAGACGGCCACATTTCAAGAAATTGGACAGTCCATGCTGGGCGGCGGCGTGAGCAATCTCTCGACACTTTTCGCACAGGATGTCGAATTGGAGAAGGTCGAGGTCGTTGTTCTGTCGGCGGGCGACCCGGCCTCCCTCACCAATTTCGCCGACCGCGGCGCCGCGATGATACCCTTTACGTTTGTAGCAGAACCCGATTTCGAGGGGCGCGGCGTACTCCTGATGAGCGCGGAATTGGAGAAACGTGTACCGGCCACCTTGCTGGGCCAATGGGCGACTTCCGCGCCGCTCGTTAGCGACGCCGAGATGAAGGACATATTGAGCGGCTTCACACCAGAGGAAATCGAAGGCCAGTCTTCTCTCCCGTCGGGGCCGCAACCCCGCAACATGGGAGTAGTCCTCGATATTGGACTGGTTGCGACGGCCCGACTGGGCAGAGTCGAGATGCCGATTTCGAAAATATTGGGACTTGGGCCGGGTTCGATCATCGAAATGGCCCAACTCGTTGATGAACCCATCGATCTTCTCGTCAATGATCGCTTGGTGGCGCGCGGCGACGTAGTCGTAGTCGACGAGAAGTTCGGCATCCGCATCACTGAAATCATCAGCAAAACTGAACGCATCGAGAATTTGCGTTGACGCCCCAGCAGGAACGAGAACTTTGGGTGCGCTACAAGGATCGCGGGGACGAATCGGCGCGGGACGATCTGCTCGTCCACTATATGCGCGTGGTGAAGTACGTCGCCGGACGAATGGCGATACACGTACCCCAGCAGGTCGAAATGGACGACCTCATCGGATGGGGCGTACTGGGGCTGATTGACGCGGCGGAAAAGTTCGACCACAAGCAGGACGTCAAGTTTTCGACGTACGCGACTATCCGCGTCCGAGGCGCTATCATCGATCAAATTCGCTCGCTCGACTGGGCGCCGCGATCGCTTCGGGCGATGGCGCGAAAAATTGGGGCCGCGCGCGACAAGCTGCGCCAATCAAAGGGCGCGGAACCGAACTCGGATGATATCGGCCTCGAACTGGGCGTGGACTCAGGCCAAGTCGAGGAATGTATGGCCCAGGTGCAGACAGCCCAAGTGCTATCTCTCGACGACTATCTCCCGAGCGAGGAAGGGGAGGACGCGCGGAAGATTGACCTTACTTCGGTGTCCGCCGTCAAGACGCCGGAAGGCGCGGCACGGGCGCGGGAACGACGCGAGGGCCTGGTCGACATCATCCTGAGCTTGTCCGATCAACAGCAGAAAGTGCTAAACTTATATTATTACGAAGAGTTGACCTTGAAGGAAATAGGCGTCGTATTGGACGTTTCGGAGTCGCGCGTGTGCCAGATTCACAGCGCGGCGCTCAAACGAATTCGGCAGTTGGTGGCCCAGGAAGAGTGAGCGGACCCGATGCCACAGCCCATCGACATGCAAAGCGAGCTTGCGCGCACGACGATGATGGAGCGCATTCAGGACGCGGCGGGCAGGGCGAACCTTGCGGCGTTACAGCGCGCCAGTGAAGACAACGAACAGGCGAGGGTCGACGCGGAATCGCAGGTCGTTGAATCGCGTGAGGCTGAGGGGCGGGAAGTCGAGGGCGACGGCCGCCGCAAGAACCCATTTCTGCGAAGGCGGAGAGCGAAAGAGGCCGCTTCGAGCGAACAGGATGCGCCACACCGGGCGGACATCGAGCCGCACCGTTTCGATAGATCGATCTAGCATAGGCATACCGACCGAGGCTGCCGGTCGCTCCGGATGACACTTACAGGATTCTGGCATGCTTGATGGCACGATCCTATTAGCTGCGGGGCTGTTGTTCGTCGCCCTTATCTTTGCCGGGCTGATATTGGTGTTCAGCCTGTTCGTGACCCGTGGGCCTCGAGGCGCTGCTCAGGGGCCTCACGCGCAGACCGACCTCGCGAACATGATGATTCTGTTCCAGACGATGCGCGACGTCGTGCAAGAACAGAAGCAGTTGGCGCGACAGTTCAATGCCAGTCTCGACAAGAAATTCGCGCTCCTTCGTGGCATGGTCGAGGCGGCGCGAAGGGAACGCGAGGAACTCCTCAAGGCGCAGCAGGGGCTACGGGGCCTGATCGAAGCCGCGCGGGGCGAATTCGATCGGCACGCGGCGCAGGGACCTCCCCCGCTATCCAGCGCACCCTCGACGCCGCCACCCATCTCCGCCCCGGCTGCCTCTGTTGCGCCGCCCACGCCGGAGGTCGGCCGGGCGCGTACCCCTGCGGCCGAAGCTGATGCGCATGAATCGCACTTCGACGTTGTCGCAGAGCTTCGGGAAGAGACCGAGGACCTGATCGACGCCTGGGCGGGACTCGATTTTGGCGGCGACGATCCCGAACCCGATGAAGTCGACGCGCCGGACGAGACGCCGAGCGAACCGGAGGATCCTGCGGCGGCGCGGGACGCGTTTCGAAAACTCCTCAACATCGAATCGTCGATGCGATCCGTGGGCAGCGGCCCTTCGTCCTCGGCCGACTCGAGCCGCGGTAACGGCCAATTGGGCATCAGCCCTCTGCACCGGCGGGTGTACGAGTATGCGGACGCAGGAATGAGCGAGGGCGATATCGCGCGGGAACTCGGCGTTGGGAAAGGCGAAGTGAGAATGATTATCAGCCTCCGCGCCAAGCGCGTTTGAGCAATGGGCGTTGTTGGCGGGGCCCTCATTCCCCTATTGATCGAGGCCCGTATCGATGCGGCGTTGCAGGCGCTTTTCGCGGGAGGCAGGGCCGTTCGCACGACGGTACAGCACGACGAAGGCGGTTCATTCGTCCTCGTGGGGGACCGCCGGGTGCCGCTACCAATCGACGCCGCTCGCGCTGCGGGGCGCGAGGTCTTGGTCCGATACGAGCACGGAATCGATCGGCCTAGGCTAACGATCCAGCTCCTCGAGCGTCCGGCGGCCACCGCGCCCATGCAGTCGGATACCCCCGGCCGAGCGGTTGCCGATTTTTTTCCACGACCTGAACTGGAGCGATTCGCATCGTTCATCCCAAGGGGGTTGCCGATCTCGGAGGGCGTCGCGCGCGCCATGGCGGAATTGCTGGCCGCTCCCGGGCATGCCGCCGCGGACCGGGCCGTTCTGGTGGTGTTGATCGCGCGCGCGGTGGAAAAGGGAGCATTGCATCCGGAGACCGCTGAGCGCCTTCGCGTGATGCTCGTGGGTGATGGCGCCGCCGTCACTGCGGAACGCGTGGCGGCAGCGGCCCAACGAGCACGTCTCCCAATCGAAGCACGGCTTGCGAGGATTCTCGCGGCGACGGGATCGGAACTCTTGGGCGATCCGGTCAACGGCGATCTTCGGTCCGAGTTACTCGCGTTGAAAAATGACGCTACCTTCCTGCAACTCGTCAAGGCGATGGGGAAATCCAAGGAATTCGACTCCGCCGCGGACCGACTTATCCAGCGGCTCACAGGTGAACACATTCTAAATACGCAGCAACCGGGTGCTTCGTACGCGTTCTTCGAGATTCCTTGGGCAGACGCGCAGATGACCCTGCCACAAGTACACATCTTTGAAGACCAGGGAGGATCCGAACAGAACCGCCGCGCTTCGTGGACGGTCGTAATCGACGTGGAACTGTCCAATCTTGGGGCGCTTTGGATCATGTTGACGATGACGGGTGACACCTGCCGATGTTCGTTTCGAGCCCCTGGCGAACAGGCCGTCGAAGCGTTGCGCGGCGCATCGCGGGAGATTTCCGACGCCATCGCCAATATCGGGTTTTCGCAGGTAGAGGTATCGGCCGAAGTGTCCCGCGAAGATCGTCATGACGCGCTCTTCGCGCTTTCGAAACGGTTCTCCGGCGTGGACGTGTCAGGCTGACGCTATGGACGAATCCAAAAAGAATCCCGCGGCGAGGCGAAAAGCGGTCGCGTTGCGGTATGACGCCGAGCGTGATCGAGCGCCGAAAATTGTCGCCAAGGGCTCGGGCTATTTGGCCGACCGCATCATCGAACTCGCCGAAGAACACGGCGTACACATTCAAGACGACCCCGACTTGGTGGCGGTGCTATCGAAACTGAACGCGGACGCGGAAATTCCGCCGGATTTGTATCGCGCCGTCGCGGAGGTGCTCGCGTTCGTTTATCGAATTAATGGTGAACAACCCCAACCACGTTGAAGCGAACGAAGCATTCTCGGTATTATATTTCACTCCTTCCGCGCTCGGCGTCCGACCGCGCGACATTCGACGAACCAAGACATGCCTTCCACCCAAACGCCCAAATCTGCTTCACGCCGTCTTGTCGACGCGGACCCGCGCATCGGAAATCGTTTAGTCCGCGAAGGGCTTATCACGAGCGGGCAGTTGGCGGAAGCGCTCGCGGCGCAGAAGTCCACCGGCCGCAAAGTCGTCGAGACGCTCATCGCGCTGGGGCATTTGACCGATGCGCAGTTTGTACGGTTCCTTGCGCAGCAGCCCGGCATTCCGAGCATATCGCTTGAGAATTGCGTGGTGACCGACGAGTTGGTTGCCCTTATTCCCGTGGAGTGTGCGCGGAAGCACGAGCTTTTTCCCATTGACAAGATGGGGAAACTTTTGACCGTGGGCATGGTGTGCCCGTTGGACAAGGCCGCAATTGCGGACATCGAGGCGCGTACCGGGTTACGCGTGAAGCCGATGTTGTGCTCGATGGCGGACGTACGCAGGGCCATGGACAAATACTATCCGCTCAAGGCGAAGCCGCGGAACTGAACGAGCGTCGGGCGGGCATGGCGAAATTACGCGCTGATGCGGACGGGCCGCGCTCCGAGGGCGATGTCAACACTTCGGCGCGCCGTGCTGAATGGTCGCGCGGCCACATCAACGATGCCACACACGCGCTTCTCGTCGAAGACTCGAAATATTTTCTTCGCCAATCCCTTTCGACTCCTTGCCTCAACGCGATCGAGCGGTGCGAAGGTTCTTATCTGATCGATGCTGAAGGCCGGCGGATACTCGATTTTCACGGAAACAACGTCCATCAAGTCGGCTTCGCGAATGAATTCGTCATTGATGCGGTGAAGGCGCAACTCGATGCGCTTTCGTTTTGCACGCGGCGCTACACGAACCGCGCTGCGATAGACCTCGCGAAGAAGCTTACCGAGCTTGCGCCTGGCGACATGAACAAGGTGTTGTTCGCGCCAGGGGGCGCAGAAGCGATCGGCATGGCGATCAAGCTCGCTCGTGCCGCGACGGGGCGATTCAAGACTATTTCGATGTGGGACGCGTTTCACGGGGCTTCGCTCGATGCGATTTCGATTGGCGGGGAGGCGGACTTTCGCCGGGACGCGGGACCGCTGTTGCCGGGCGCGGAACATGTACCGCCGCCGGATCCGAGTCAATGCCCGTTTCGCTGCGGGCGCGAGTGTTCGATGCAGTGCGCCGACTACATCGAGTACGTGTTGGAGAAAGAGGGCGACGTCGCTGCCGTGATTGCGGAGACGGTCCGCTCGACCCCGTACATCCCCCCGAAAGACTATTGGAAGCGCGTGCGCGCCGCCTGCGACCGGCATGGCGCGTTGTTGATTCTCGACGAAATCCCGACTTGCTTGGGGCGCACAGGCTGGATGTTCGCCTGTGAGTCCTATGACGTCGTACCGGACATGCTCGTTATCGGCAAAGGCCTGGGCGGGGGCGTCATGCCGCTGGCGGCCTTGATCGCGCGCGAGCACCTGGACGTGGCCGGCGATCGCGCGATCGGTCACTTTACGCACGAGAAGAACCCGGTGGCGTGTGCGGCCGGGCTTGCGGCGATTCGATACATCGAGGAACAGGGACTGCTCGACCACACGCGGCGCATGCACGACTACGCGATGACGAAATTGCGCGAACTCCAGGCGCGATACGCAATCATCACCGACGTGCGCGGCGTTGGCCTATTGCTCGGTACCGAACTACGGCTGCTGGACGGCTCGCGCGCGACGGACGAGGCGGAACGGATCATGTATGGCGCGTTGTCGCGGGGCCTGAATTTCAAAGTGACGATGGGAAACATCATCACCCTGACTCCGCCGTTGACCATTGCGCGCGAGGAAATGGACGCAGCCATCAAGATACTGGACTCGTGCTTCGCCGACCTCGACACGATCGCGAACTGAGGCTGGCCGGTTAGTACGCCGCCGCGAGCGCAAGCCGGTCGCTGAGCATCAGGTTCGATGCGTACTCGTATGCGCGTTTCCAGGCGAAGGCGAGCCGGTCGTCCCAGGCAGGGAAGCACGCGACTGACAAGGTGTCGACGAAGCATTCGCCGACCGGGGTGTTGTGCATCGCGAGTTTGGCGACCGATGGGTGTAGCCGCCCAAACTCGATCAGCGCCTCCACGAGATTTTCCTCATCGTCCAGATTGTCGAGCACCGTTTGGACCGCTTCGATGAGGAGCGGTCCCTGCTCGTCGAGGTCGACATCGTCGAAGACGAGCAAGAATGCCGGATACCGCTGGAACAGGGTATCGTAGAAAAGCCGGTACAAATGGTCGCCTCGTTTACTCGCCGAGGCAAAGTTCTCCCGCAAAAGCGCGGTTTGCAGCACCATGGCGCTACACTCCTGGGGTCGCAACCCCCATATCCGCCGATTTAGTCGGTCCCTCAGCCCACCCAAGAGACCGAACGGCGGATGCCCAATCCGTGATGGGACTGAGCCTACTCCAAAAGTTTCGGCGCGTCAATGACTTTTTTGGTGCCGTTTTCGGGACGATAACAACTGATCATTCGCGGGCGGCGAGAATCTTTTGAAGGAGCGTCGATAGGTCTCGGCCGTTGACTTCGCGGTCGTCGAGGGTCGTGTTGACGCGGTGGACGATGATGATGTCGCTCGCGGGCATGATGAGGACGAAGTGGCCGCCCGAACCGGCCAGGGCAAACGATCCTTCATCGACGT
Organism: uncultured Nitrospirales bacterium; assembly: GCA_964467615.1. GTDB lineage: Bacteria > Hydrogenedentota > Hydrogenedentia > Hydrogenedentales > CAYXRK01. Next base: position 22,244 of record CAYXRK010000066.1, read on the forward strand.
CCATGCCCCACAGCTTTGCGTCGTTGGGCCCCGTAGTCCACCACATGTATCCGTAGCCGCCCGCGTCTCCGGCGTCTGAGTACGACGCGGTGCTCTCGCGGATCCACGCTTCGGGGATTACTTGCTTCCCGTTCCAACGCCCGTCGCGCGCCATCATAAGGCCGAATCGCGCAAGGTCGCGGGCGGACATGGTGATCAGATACGCAGGGTGAATGGACTGTTCCTCGAAGAGATAACGTCCGTCCGTTTCTTTGAAGTCCTCCATGCCGATCGGCGAGGCGATGCGTTGGTTGAAGTCGCTCCAAATCTTCGTGCCGGTTGTTTGCTCGAAGATGGTAAGGAGTGTGTTGAAGTCCCAGTTGCTGTAGAACCAAAATGTGCCGTGCGGGTGGCTGCCGCGTTCGGGTCGGCTTTCCTTCATGCTCTCCGGCTCGTAGGCTGCCGGGTGATAAACGCCGGAGCGTGCGCTGAGAAGGTCCGCGACGGTGGCCTGCTTTTCGGCGTCCGTGAGGTGTTCCTTGTCGTCGATGCCGAGGTCGGCGAGAGTGCTGGCAAGTTTGATCTTGCCGGACTCGACGTAAGGCCCGTAGAGGGCGCTCAGCATGGCCTTGCGCATCGAGTGGCACATGTATTTACGGTCGTTCCGGCCCCACGCGTAGACGATGACACCGTGTTGGACGACCATCACGGCTTCGGTTTGAAGGGTCGCCGCGAAGGCCTTGGCTTCGTCGAGTTTGGCGGCGTCCCAGCCGAGTTCGGCGGGGGAGGCGAGTTGGTTCCAGGTGTCGCCGGGAA
>CAYXRK010000067.1:0-22554 GCA_964467615.1 uncultured Nitrospirales bacterium
TTCTCTGCCTGGGGGGCGCGCGCCGTTGATGTGAACGGCGACGGCTATCGAGACATTGCGGCGCTCACGGCGGACTCGAAGGCGATCGCCGCCGCGAAACGACCGACGGTTTTTTTGCGGACGCGAACAGTGCCGACGACCTGATCCTTGTGCATCCGGCGAGTGTCGACAGCACGTAATTGATGTGATCGTATTTTAGTACGGCAAAAATTGCCGTTTTCCTTGCTTTGGGATCAAATTCCGGCTAGAATTTGTGCTGGCTCCGAAGCGTTTTGTCAACAATTTACCCTCGGGGTAGTCACGAGTACATGGCAGACGACACCGATCAGACACCACAGGCACAGGGCCCGCTTGAGTTATCCGACGCCGTGTTGCCGTTGCTGAATCAAGAAGACGTCGATCGTGCGGTATCGGGCGCGAGACGCCGTGAAGGGTCTGACTCGCTTAGCGGTTTGCCTCCTTGGATAGTGCCTGCGATCGAACGCGAGGAGATTGACGACGAATCGTTGCGATCACGTTTGCTCGGTGTATCCGCGGAGGAACTTCAATCTGGCTCGAAGGATCTGAGTACCGAATTGAGTCAAGAAGAGCTTGATCTTCTCATCGCGACAACCGCGATTGCGCCTCGCGCGGCCCTGACCGAATACGTGGGCGAACGTCCGGCGATCGAAGTCGAGCTCATCACCGATCCCGTCCTACGTACCGCGTTGTTGGGCAGTGATGCGAAACTTGAAACTGAGGAGTCGGATGCTCCGGATATCGATATTGGTCTGTTCGCTCACGCAGGTCAGGACGAAAGCGCCATTGCGGAGGCGGAGGCGCAACAAGACGAGCGGAGCGGTGGCGAGGACTCCGGGCTCGTAGGCCAGGCGAAAATCGATGCTCTATTGGCGGCGGCAAGCACCCCGGCCCTCCAAGGGTCCGAGCTGCGTTCAGAGTCGGGAGGCGCGATCGATCAAGCGGAAATAGACGCCCTGTTGAGCAGCGCGAGTGCCGGGCCAGCGCCGAGTAGGCCACCCAAGGCGTCACCGAGTGTCGTGATCGATCAAGGCGATATCGATTCGTTGATCTCCGCGGGCCGCTTGGACAACGCTCCCGCCGAGGCACAGCTGGGTTTCGTCGAGGGCCGGGACAATGCGCTTGATCAGGTCGAGCTCGACGCGCTGTTCGCAGGTGCAACTGACGAAGGCGGCGACATGGACGAGTCTATCGCGCCCTTGGTAGATGACCAAGCGCTACTCGGGGACCCGGTCGAACTGACGGAAAGCCTCCCCGGCGCGGCGGAGACCGTCGAGGCCGCGTTCCTCGAGCATGACGCGGCGACGGTGGGGCCCGCCGATGTTGCCCACTATTCGGCGCGCGAGGCGGTGGGAGGGGAGAACGTCGACGCGGCCGCTCCGGATGGCGACCTGGGGATGTCGCAATCCGCGCTTGATGAGTTGTTGGCGCGCGCTAAGGGTAAGGCGAAGGGCGAACCGGAGGCCGCGCCGATCGAGGAAATAAACACACCGGCCGACCTCGACGAGGCAGTGGAGGAACCGAAGGCGTCAATAGCTTCGACGAAGCGCACGAAAACCGAAGCCAGTTCGTCCGCCGCCGCTCCTGAACCCGCCGTTGGTGAATTGGGGGGCGCGCTGGGCGATGCGAAGCCGCGATTCGAGACCGTCATTGTTTTGGCGCGCGCGCTGCGAGCGAATGCGGCGCGCGCCGCGGCCAGTCTCGCTGCTGGGTTGGCGGTGGGCGGCATGGTGTACTTAATCATGAATTCGAATCAATATCGGGTAGTGCGCGCGGAACCCGGCCCGCGGACCGAGACGGAAGCCGGTCCGCACGCGCCCGCTGGTTTGCACGCTTCGATCGAACAAGCCCGGCTGGCAATCGACAGCGGGATGTACCCTCAAGCGATGGCGATGCTCGAGGAAATCATTGCCCAGCCTCACGGCGAGGGCGATCCGCTCGAGGCGGAGTACTTGCGCTTGGAGGCGTGGTTTGGCTCGATGCCGGCGCAGATGACGGACGACGAGACGGCAGGGTTTCTTGGCGAGGCCGACCGCGTGATAGACGCCGACGAACACCACTCGCGCGCGCCGGAGGCCCTCGCGTGGGAGGGGCAAGTATACGAGCGATCGAATAATGCCTTGGCGGCGCGCAGCGCGTATCGTCGAATCGTCACGGACTACGATGACGCCACCAACCGCGACGCCGCGATGTACGAGCTGGCGAGGCTGGATTTGAAGCTAAAGGATCCGGGCGCCGCGGAGGAGCACGTCAACGCGTTATTCGGCGAATATCCAGGATCGGCGTATGGGCCGCGAGCGCAATTGTTGGCCGGCGACGCGTCGGTGCTGCGTGGCGACACGGAGCAGGCGCGCCGGATTTATCTCGACGTTGCCGCTGGTGCGCGCGAAGGAGTGCTTGGCGCTGCGGTGTACGAACGGCTCGCGCGGTTGTCACTTGATGGGGGCGACGTCGACGGCGCGCTTGAGATTCTGAATCGCAGATTGGAAACGGCCACTTCGGTCGAGGGGAATGATCGGATTTTTTCGCTGTTGGCGAGGGCCCACCGCGCGAAGGGGGACCTCGAAGCTGCGCGGACGGTCCTGAACGAATTGATCGATTTCTTTCCAGACTCCGAGTTGGCCCCGTCGGCGTACGTCGAGTTGGGCCAATTGTTGTTTGATCTGGGAAGCCAGGACGACGCGTTGCGACTCAGCGCCCAGGCGGTTTCCCGGTTTCCGGGAAACGTCGCGGTGTTAAAAGGCAGAGGCGAGATTCTGGCCCGCGCAGGGGAGGAATACGAGGCAGGTGTTTCGCTCTACGAGGCGCACGAGGCCGGAGCAGACGATCCCGCGCTGCTGCTTGCGGCGGGCCGGCATTTTCGGAGCGCGGGCGAGTACGACCGCGCCGCAAAGACTTTCGAGGAACTGACCGAGCACTACGCGGGAAAGCACGAGGCGTTCGAAGGGCGAATCGAACACGCGGAAACACTTGGCAATCAGGACCGTGCGGCGGCGGCCCTCGAAGAAATCGAGGCGCTTGTCATGGATACCGCGGATCCGCACGACCGGACCGAAGCGTTGTCGGCGCTCGGGAGGATTTACGCGGCGTTCGGCCTCGAGAGCGCGGTGAAGGGTGTGTACGAGCAAATCGCCGCGCAGTCGACGGATCCGGTGAATCTCGCCGAGGCGGCTAGCGCGATGATCGAATCGGGGTCGCTGGATGAAGGGCTCGCCGTCGCGGCGCGGGTACCCCTCGCCGACCTTCCCGGTGAAGCGGCGTATTTGCTTCTCGTGAAGCAGGGGGAAGCATTGGCGCGACGCGATCCGGAACTCGCGGTCGACAAGATGGAGGCGGCGTTTTCCGCCTACCCGACGTACCGCACCGAGGCGGGAGACTTGTTGTTGCTCGAAACGAACCTTCGGCTCGGCCGCACCGCGCGCGCCCGGGGTATCGTCGCTGACGCGGAGACACGCGTCGCCTCGAACGAGCTGGATCCCGCTCGCCTCGCGCGATTGGCAAACACCTACGGCGACTTCTTGTACGAACGCGGCGACTTCCGCGCCGCTTCCGACGCGTATGGCATTTCGATGCGCGCCGCCGATCGGCGAGGCGCGGATTCCGCGGACGCGGACCGAGAATGGGCCTCGTTACAACGGGGGAACGCCTTGTTCGAGGGCGGCCAATATGCCGAGGCGTTGCCGTTACTGGACGAGGTCGCGGCCGGGACGTCGTCGTGGAAATCGGTAGCGAAGCTCCGAGCGGACGCGGCGCGAATCGAGTTGCGTATGCGCGGCGCGCCGGCGCCGCAAGTCGAGGCGGAGCAGGCCGGATGAAGACGTTGTCTGAAAACACCGCCGAGTTCCTCGAACGATTCCTGGCGTATGCGGAGTCGCTGGAGGAGTGGCTTGGATCGGCGCCCCCGGAAGACCTGATGTTGCCGGACCAGCAGCGGTCCATGCGGTCTCTGCAGCGGTTCGCGGGGGAATGGAGGAAGCTCGAGGCACAATGGCAGGCAGTCGACGACGGGCCCGCGCGCAAGGCGATCGAGGGACTTCTACACAGGGCGAGCGCCGCCGCTCGGAAATGTCAGGCGCGCATCGACGAGACCGATCAGGGACTTCGCGTGCAACTTGACGCGATTCGGGAAGAGCTGGGAAAGCTCCGAGGCGGGCGCGCGGCGGCGGTCAAGTTCAAGTCGGACGCGGACAGCGCCGGCGCGCTTGTAGACCGCCAGGCTTAGTTGGAATCTCCTGTGACACGTGACGGGAACGACGTGAGGGCGCTGCAAGAGGCCTTCGAACTCTATACGCATACGACGCGCACGCTTGAGGAGTCGTATCGCAGGCTCGAAGAACGGCTGGGCTCTCTCGATCAGGAATTGCAACGCAAGAACCAAGAACTCGCGCTTACGACCGACTACTTGAATTCGATACTTGACAGCATGTCGGACGGTGTAATCGCAGTCGACGTGCACGGCGTCATTACCACGTTCAATCGGGCCGCCGCGACTGCGCTCGGCATGCCGGCCGGCGAGGCGGTCGGTCGATCGTTTCGGGAATTGTTCGGGCGGCAGTTCGTAGTGTCCGCCGGTCCCGCTGCCCAAGAGTTGACCGCGCGAAATGGCCGGACGGTGCGCGTCGCCGAACGCAATTCGACCATCGCGGACCGCGCGAACACTCGCTTGGGAACGGTCAAGGTGTTCCAAGATTTGAGCGAGATCGAGGCGTTGCGCGCGCAGGTACGGACGAAAGACCGGCTCGCGGCGATTGGCGAGATGGCGGCGACGGTCGCGCACGAGATACGCAACCCGCTTGGCGGCATCCGGGGATTTGCCAGCCTTCTTCAACGAGACATCGACAGCGACGATCCGCGCGCGCGTCTTGCCGAAAAGATTGTGCAAGGAACGAAGAGTCTTGATCGCGTGGTGAACGAACTCCTCGAATATACGCGGCCCGTCGATTTGCGGCTGGAACCCGTGAATTGCCACGAGATCGTCACCGCGGCGATGGGATACCTCGATCTGGACGGCAGGCGTGTTGACGTGGCGAACAACGTAGGGCGGGATCTGTACGTGACCGCGGACGGCGGAAAGGTGCGCCAAGTGTTGCTGAACATCTTGATTAACGGCATCCAAAGCATCGACACCGAGGGGGCGATCGACGTTGATGGACACGCGGAGGACGGGTGGGTTTCGCTTATCGTTCGCGATACGGGGCGCGGTATTCACGAGGCGGATCTGAAGCACGTTTTTTCTCCGTTCTTCACCACGCGAGAAAAAGGTACGGGCCTTGGTCTTGCTATCGCGTCGAAAATTATAGAGAGCCACGGGGGCACGATTGGGGTCGAAAGCGCGATTGGGCGCGGTTCGACGTTTCGGATTCGCCTGCCCATCGGTGAGCGTCCCAACTGAAGCACGGAAAAGGACCTAGTGCATTGAACTCACGAATACTGGTGATCGACGACGAAGACTTGATGCGCGAGTACGTCGAGGAGGCGCTGCGGCGCGCGGGCCACGACGTGGACGCGGCGTCGAACGGAGAAGCGGGCCTCGAACTGTTGCGCGCGAAAAACCACGAGCTTGTCGTGACCGATCTCAAGATGGGGGGGATGGACGGACTTGAGGTCGTGCGCCGCGCGCACGCCGAACTGCCCGAAACGCAGTGCATCGTGATGACCGCCTACGGGACCATTGAGACGGCGGTGGAGGCAATGCGCGAGGGGGCTGACGACTACATCCTCAAACCGTTCGCACCCGACGAATTGGAGTTGGCGGTAACGCGCGCGCTGGAAAAGCGCCGTTTGACCGAGGAAAACCGCTACCTCCGAGACGCGGTGAATCGTCCGTTCGATTTCGATTCGATGCTGGGATCGAGTACCGCGATGAAGGAGGTGTATGAAACGATCCAAAAGGTCGCGAACAGCCGCGCGACGGTGTTTGTCCGCGGCGAAAGCGGTACAGGCAAGGAACTCGTCGGGCGCGCGATCCACTACTTGGGCGATCGCCGCGACAAACCGTTCATCAAGGTGAATTGCGCGGCGTTGTCCGCGGGGTTGCTCGAGAGCGAATTGTTCGGCCATGAGAAGGGATCGTTTACGGGCGCGCACCAGCGCAAGATAGGACGCTTCGAACTCGCTGACGGCGGCACGTTGTTGCTCGACGAAGTCAGCGAAATCGGAATTGAACTTCAGCCGAAATTGTTGCGCGCGTTGCAAGAGCGGGAAATTGATCGCGTTGGCGGAGATCGATCCATTCCCGTCAACGTGCGGATCGTTGCCACGTCGAATCGCGATCTCGAGAAGGCCGTGGCCATGGGCGAGTTCCGCGAGGACCTGTTCTTCCGCCTCAGTGTTATCCCGATCAGTCTTCCGCCGTTGCGCGAACGCAAAAAGGACATCGACGCCCTTGCTCAACACTTTGTGCAACGTTTCGCGCGGGAGAACGGTCGATCCATCGACGGCGTGACCGACGCGGTCCGCGAGTTATTTCAGGCATACCATTGGCCCGGCAACGTCCGCGAACTGCAGAACAGCATCGAACGCGCGATCGTCCTCGCCGGGACCTCCGTTTTGGACGTGGACGACTTTTCGTTGCCGGGCCGCGGAGGCTTCACGCTTCGGAACGGGAATGACGGGCTCGAAGCGGGGCTTACGGTCGGGGAAATGGAGAAGCGTTTGATTGTGAAGACCCTTGATTATTGCAAGGGCAATCGCACCCGGGCGGCGGACATGCTGGGGATCAGCATTCGGACGCTTAGGAACAAACTCAACGAGTATCGGGGCGGGGCGCCGGAGGAAGAATCCGCCTGAAGCGGCAACGAATGCCGTCACCATCGGGTCTTGAGTGACACGTAAGTGCTGTATTTTCAGCGGTTTGCAATGGCATCGTTGGCGGCATGGGAAATGCTGGAGGCAAGTTACCGCTCTTGCCAGAGACGGAGGGACTATCGTGCCGCAATTCGGGGGGGTAGATACGATACGGCTGCTGAGCACGGCGATGAGGATATCGTCGGACGAGCAGAAGCTGATTGCCAACAATTTGGCGAACGTGGACACTCCCAACTACAACCCGGTGCACCTGGACTTTCAGGCCACACTGCACCAGGCGCTCGGGGGCCGGGACCGTTTTTCACTCCGCAGAACGGATCCTAGGCACCTGGCGGGTTCGCGACACACGTCGAAGTTAGAGGGGGTTGTATTTAGTTCGAAAAATGACTACAATAAAGTTGACATGGATCAGGAGATTGCGAATCTCTCGAAAAACACTGGTAGGTATTCTCTTTACGGAAGCTTGCTTGTTAAGCAGTTCCAGTCTTTGAGAAATGTTTTTCAGAATGAGCGGTAATCCATGCTAGATGCCATTTCAGCGACCGACATCGCGGTACAGGGGGTGCGGGCCCAGCGCATTCGGATGAACGTCATTGCCAACAATATCGCAAACGCCCAGGCCACGCGCACGCCGGAGGGGGGAGCGTTCCGGCGTCAAATGGTGATCGTGCGCGGGGAGCAGCTTGCGCCGAATATCGATCCGGACAAATTTGGGGTACGAGTGAAGGCTGTGGTGAATGATATGTCGCCGTTTCGTTCCGTGTTTGATCCGTCGCACCCCGACGCGAACGAGGACGGTATGGTGGAATATCCGAACGTCAATATCGCCACCGAGATGGTGGACTTGTTGACGGCGCAGCGTGCGTACGAGGCGAACATCGACGTAATGTTGTCGGTCCGGAAGATGAACGACAAGGCACTGGAAATCATCCAGGTATAGTCCGCGAACAACTCATGGCTCAATCATTCCAAATACCTGAAATCAGTAGCCGGCCGGTCGATCTCGATCCGCGGCAGATGCGGCCCGCGCGGGCCTCTCAGCCCGCAGACGGTCTGTCGTTTGGACAGGTGCTCAAAGACACGGTCGGCGAAGTGCAACGGTTGCAGTCGGAGGCGGACAACACGATTCGGCAACTTGTCGCGGGCGAAATCAAAGACGTTACCGAGGCGATGGTGGCGGTCGAGCGTGCCGACGTTTCGTTTCAAACGATGATGGCGGTCCGCAATAAGATGGTGCAGGCGTACGAGGAAGTCATGCGAATGCAGGTGTGATAAACACCTGAAGCAATAGCACTCTGGCAGGTGCGAGGCGAAGCGCCGAGCGAGTGGCGGCGTGGTGAAAGCGAGAGGCAGGGCACGAGGGTCCCCACAAGGCCGGGTCCAGGAGAGGGCGCGGCGGCGTGCGGAGGTGACAATTTAATCGCGGGCGTTCCTCTTGGGGGGAACGCGCGTGAGTTTCGTGCGCGGGACTTCCCGCGGGCGCAAGGCACGGGACACGGTTGGATGCGTGGGGTGGATTGCATCCCGCGCGGCGGCGGCGTTGCGTTTTGGCGCCGCAACGTGAGGCGTGTATACCGTGCTCGAATTTTTGCGCCAGTTTGGCCGCGGCGTCAGCGACGCTTGGAGAAGGCTTTCTCTTAGCGCGCGTGTCCAAATGATCGCCGCGGCGCTGCTGACTACCCTCTTCCTCGTTTCCGTCGTCGTCGTCGGAAGCCGCCCGCAATTCGTCGAACTCTATTCGGGCCTGAGCGCGCAAGACGCCGGCACGATCGTCACGTGGTTGTCCGACAACGGCATTGAGCACCAAGAACGCGAGGGCGGCGCGACGATTATGGTCCCGGTGCAACACCGGAGCCGCGCGCGGCTTGCATTGCTTGACCAAGGCGTTCCGAGTTCGTATTCCGGCGGGGTAGGTTTCGAGATATTCGACGCGCAGGACTTGACCACCAACCGCCGGACGCAGGACATCAATTACCAGCGCGCGGTGCAGGGCACGCTACAGCGGATGCTCAACGAGTTTGAATTTGTAAAGAGTTCGAGCGTATTCATTCAGGAGGCGGAACGCAAGCCTTTCCGCAGCGAGCAACAACCCTCTGAAGCGGCGGTCACCGTCAGCCTCGCGCGCGACGTGAGCAAGTCCGAAACGGAAGCGATGCTCGGCATCATCACGCGTTTCGGTGGTGCGAACCTCACCAGGCAAAACGTGACCTTAGTCGACACCACGGGCCGCGTGCTTTACATGGCCAAGGACGATGCCGTGGCCTCGCTCGCGGCCGACAAGCTCGAAGCGATGGCGGAGTACGAGGAGTATTTCCGCGCGAAGATATCGACGGCGCTGGAGGCCGCGGGCCATCGCGCGGTCGTGACCGTAGCCAGCAAGATGAATTGGGCGGACGAGGAGAAGACTTCGCGGCAGGTCATCGAGGGCGCACTGCTATCGGAGGAAACGTCCGAGGAAACGTCCGACTCGATGGAAGGGCCGCCCGAAGGACCGCCGGGGCTAAGCGCAAATCCTCCCGAGGGGGGAAGCGCGGGCGCGCGGAGCGGAACCAAGACCACCGTTGAAACGACCCTCACGAACTACGATCCGTCGGAGACGGTAACGACGACCCGAACGCCGGGCGGAACATTCGACGGCATTTCGGTCACGGTGTTGGTTGATAACGCTTACGAGCAAGTTGCCGACGCACAAGGGAACACGGCCCCTGAGCCGCGTCCGCTTACTCCCGAACAAATCACGAACTTAAACGGTTTGGTCATGGGCGCGGTGGGGACGTACGCGAAGGTGGAAGACGTCAAAGTTCTGAATCATCCCTTCCAGACCGCGGCGCTGGTGGCGGCCGTACAGACCGCGACTGCCGCTCCGGCTACAGGCCTTCTACAGACCCGCATGTTGGTAACGTCGCTCCAGGTGTTGGCTGCGATCGTCGCCTTCTTCGCGTTGCGCTTCTTCATGCGGCGCGCTTTGGTACAGCCATCCGAGGAAGCCGAGGAAATGGTCGAGTTGCCCGAAGCCAGCCGGGAGGACACTCGCCGCGCCGAGATCGCATCCGAAATCGAACGACTTGCCCGCGAGGATCCGAATTCCGTGGCCGCTCTACTTCGCTCGTGGATGGCGCAGGAATAGTGCGGGCGGCGTGGAGGCGGCGCGACCATTCAGTGTATCCTTCCGGCGGCCGTTTGTATTGAGGGGGGAATGACGAGATGGCCGGTAGCACCGCTGAAGAAACCGGGTTGCCTGGGAAGACGAAAGCCGCGATATTTCTGGCTTGCCTTGGACCGGAAACGGCAAGCCGCGTGATGGGGGCGATGTCCGACGAAGAAGTCGAGCAGCTCACGCTTGGTCTATCGTCCGTCGAGATAGTGGATTCGGACACGCGTGTGACCATCCTCGACGAGTTCTACCAGATGGCCGTCGCCAACAAGTATGTGACGCAAGGCGGTCTCGATTTTGCTCGCAGCCTCCTCGAAAAGGCATTCGGCCCTGAGCGCACGATCGAGATTTTGACGCGCTTACAGAGCAGTTTGCAGGAAGTGCCTTTTCAGTTTTTGAAAAAGGCCGACGCGGGGCAGATCGTCAGCTTTATCCAAGACGAGCACCCGCAAACGATCTCGCTCATCCTGGCCCACCTTCCGAGCGGCACGGCGGCGATCGTGTTGTCGTCCCTCAAAGTCGAAGTGCAGGCCGACGTAGCGCGGCGGATCGCGAAGATGGAGCGCACGCCGCCCGAGGTGGTGCGGGAAGTTGAACGGGTGCTCGAGCGCAAAATGGCCGCGGTGTTCAGCCAGGGATTCACATTCGCGGGCGGCGTGAAGGAAGTCGCCGAGATTCTCAACAGTATCGATCGCGCGACCGAGAAATCGATCATGGGACAACTGGCGGACGACGACCCCGAACTTGCGGACGAGATTGGGCGACTCATGTTCACGTTCGAGGACGTGGTGCATGTTGAGGATAGCGGTATCCAGAAGGCCCTGCGCGAAATCGAATCGAAGGACCTCGCGCTTGCACTCAAGTCCGGAAGCGAGGAAGTCAGGGACAAGGTCCTCAAGAACATGTCCGAGCGCGCTCGGCAAATGATCAAGGAAGAAATCGACTTCATGGGGCCGCAGAAACTTCGCAACGTGGAGGAGGCCCAACAGAAAATCGTGGCTATCATTCGGCGTCTCGAGGATTCCGGCGAACTCATCATCGAAGGACGCGGCGGCGGCGGCGGGGAAGATCAGATCGTCGTCTAACAGCGGGAACGGCGCGGGCGCCATCAATCTTATGCCGAAAATCATTCGACCCGTGGAGACGATTCCCGGCGGCGTTGCGTCGTTTGAACGCGATGCGCTCGAGAGCATCGGGGGTGAGGACGGCATCGACCCCACGGCGATACTCGCGGCGGCGCGCGCGGAGGGGGAGCGCAAAGTCCGCGAAGCTTACGCTGAGGGGTATCGGCGCGGCGAGGAGGCGTTCCGCGCGACCGTCGCCGAATGCGAGGGGCTCTTACTTGCGGCAGGTCAGGCGTTGGTAGAAGCGCGTGCGAACTATTTAGATGCCACAATGGACGAGGTCGCCAATTTGGCGTTCGCGATCGCCTTACGAATTCTGCGGCGAGAGGCTTCGCTCGATAGAGAACTGGTGACGATAGCTGCGCGTACGGCGTTGGAACGACTGGCGAACGAGGAACGGATTACTATCCGCGCGAATCCCGCGGATCTTGAGGCGCTTCGATTGCATCAGGTCGCGCTTCTCGAAAGCGTGGAAGGCATCGAGGCGCTCGAACTCGTTTCCGACGACACGATATCCCCCGGCGGATGTATCGCCGAGACGCGTGAACTTGTGGTCGACGCGCAACTCGAGGCGCAGGTTGGGGAAATTATTGACCAGTTGACGAAGCTATGAGAACGTTGCTCGAACGGTACACGCGAGAGATCGCTTCCATCGACACGGCGCCCGTCCATGGAAAGGTCGAGACCGTCAGCGGGCTGACCATCGAGGCGACCGCCCGCGGGCTTCACGTCGGCGATTTGTGCTACATCCGCACGCGCGAAGGCCGGCGGGCACCGGTGGAAGTCGTGGGGTTTCGCGCGGGGCGCATCACCCTCATGCCGCTGACAGAGCTCAACGGATTGGCACCAGGTCAGTGGGTGTATCCCGTCCATGCGCCGCTTACAGTCAAGGTTTCGCTCGCGTTGGTTGGCCGCGTGATAGACGGGCTCGGCCGGCCCATCGACGGCGGTCCACCGATTCCAGGAGGCGATCCCGTGCCGCTAACGGCCGCGGCGCCTCGTCCGATGGAACGTCGCCGAGTGACCGAGGCTATTTCGACCGGCATCCGCGCTATCGACGGCTGTTTAACCATCGGCCGCGGCCAGCGCGTCGGAATCATGTCTGGAAGCGGGGTGGGTAAGAGCAAGTTGCTCGGGATGATCGCGCGTAACACCAACGCGGACGTGAACGTCATCGCGCTGATTGGCGAACGTGGCAAAGAGGTGCGGGATTTCGTCGATGCCGACCTTGGCGAGGAAGGCCGCAAGCGCTCGGTGGTGGTGGCGGCGACGTCCGACGAACCGGCCCTTGTACGCATCAAAGGCGCGCATTTGGCGACCGCTATTGCCGAGTGGTTTCGGGCGCAAGGGAAAAACGTACTCTTGATGATGGACTCGGTTACCCGATTTTCGATGGCCCAGCGCGAAGTGGGATTGGCCGCGGGCGAACCGCCGACCACGAAGGGTTATCCGCCCTCCGTGTTTGCGCTGCTGCCGAAATTGCTCGAGCGCGCCGGGGCGACGCAACAAGGCTGTATTACCGGTTTGTACACGGTCCTCGTAGAAGGGGACGATTTGACCGATCCCATTGCGGACAGCGTGCGCAGCATCGTTGATGGACACATCGTGTTGTCGCGGCGCTTGTTCGCGCGTGGACATTACCCGGCCATTGACGTGCAAGACAGCATCAGCCGCTCAATGATCGATGTCGTACCCGAGCCGCACCTCAAACTCGCCCAGGACCTGCGCGCGGTCGTCGCCGACTATCGCGATGCCGAGGACCTGGTGAACATCGGCGCGTATGTGCCGGGTAGTAACTCCGGCGTGGATCGCGCACTGAAACTCATGCCGAAGATCGATCAGTTTCTCCGTCAAGGCTTGTTCGAGCCTGACGAGTTGGCGTCGGTAGAAAGTAAGATGAAGCGGGCCCTCGCATGATTGACGCGAAACGCATGCGCACGGTACTTCGGGTCCGTGAACTCAAGGCGGACTCGGCCGCTCTGGCGCTCGCGAGGGCCCGGGGCCTCGTTCGCGTGGCCGAGGCCGCGCGCGAGGCGATGGAAGACCACCAAAGGCGTATCGTCGAGGATGCGAGTACGGCGCAGATATCCGGCGAACCGATGCGCGTTCCCCCGTTGCTTGAATATGAACGGCATTTGGCGCGGCGGCTCGTTGAACAAGATGCACGTATCGTGGGGCTCGAACGCGACGCCGAGGCCAAACGCGCCGAGGCCGAGGCCAAACTCAGAGACCAACGAGTCATAGAGCGCGTGCTCGATCGGGCGGCCGAAGAACGGCGCGTCGTCGTCGCGCGCGCGGATCGAAAACGCCTCGATGAACAGTCGGCCATCCGCGCCGCTCGCGCGCGTGCAAGCTTAGCAAGGAGACCGGAATGATACGAATCGTGTTGATAGCGGGGATCGCCCTTCTTGCCTTCGGCGCTGCTATCGTCGTTCCAATTGGCCTGTCCGGTGACCTCAATGCCGACGGTCTAGGCAAGATCCTGGGACGTACGCCGCCAGCGGAACCGGCCGAAGAGTCCGAACACAAGAATCCGGAAACCGACATCGCCAGCGCATGGGCGGGCCGACTGCGCGACGAAGAAGAGCGCCAACGAAAGCGGGCCGCCGAACTTGATGAACGGGAGAACCGGCTGGAACTGCAAGAAGACGATTTGGAAGAGCAGCAAGCGTACATCGCCGAACTTCAAACCGACATCAACACGAAGCTTGACCGGCTCGACGGTGAAGAAAACACCCGGCTTGCCGACGCCGCAAAACTTATCGAGGGAATGAAAGCGACCGGCGCGGCCGAGTCGCTCGCGGCCATGAAGCCCGAAGAGGCGGCGGAGATAGTCCGGCGCATGAAGCCAGGGCGAAACGTGGGCAAGATAATGGATGCCTTCACCGACGCGGAAGTGCGCAACCGAATTCTCGACGAATTGAAGGCCCGGCCCTACTAGCGATCTGGGGCCCGATTCTCCCTCGGCGCGTTTTCGACAACGGTGGGCACGATCATTCGTGCTACTGCCTTGGACGGCGAATTCCTTGATTGGTTCTGATCCGCGGCGTTCTTGAAAACCTTGCTCACGATGACGATGACGAATGACGAATGACGAGTTGCCAAAGATACGAACTCGGTAATTGACGCGCTATTTTCGAAGCAGTTGCCACGTTCCCTTCCGGCTCACCAGGAACGATGAAAGATGGGGTTCGGCAGCCGAGGGCGGCTGCCCCACACGCGCTGGGTGTAGCGCGTGGCGACGGGAATTTTCGAAACGGCACGATTGGCTTCAGCCTCTCCCGCCACGCGCCGCAATCATTCTTCCGAAACGTCACGCAGGTGGCGTTTGAATCCAAACGAAAGGAGGTGAGAACTAATGCAAATTGCTTTACTTGAGGCCGTGATCGTCCAACCCGGCGCTGAACTCAGTACGAATTCAACGGTGGGCGGCTCTGCGGCCTCAAATGCTCCAGATGGACTGTTCGCTGAGTTGCTCGCTGTGTTGACCGGCCTCGTGGGCGCCGGCGAGGGCGTCGAGGTATCTGACGCCCCGCCGGAGGATGAAGCGCCGGGCGATACCGGGAGCAGCGAAATAGACACACTCGCCGCCGCCGTGATCGCCGCTGCAACGACGGTCGTTCCCGTATCGCCAATGGCCATGGAATCGCAGGCCGAAGGTGAAGAGCTCGAAGAGACGGCGGCCGCACGCGGATCGTCGCTTGCAGATCGGATTCTCCTCGCCCGCGCGAATCTGACTGCTCTACCCGAAGGTCCGCAGAAGGCGGCGGAGAGCAAAGCTGAACCCACGAATGCGATGCAGGCGACTACCGTTGCCGCGTCGACCAAGGGTACGGCGCCGGGCGGCGCGATGGTGGTGCTGACAGCGACGGAAACGGATGGGTCCGCGCGAGCGGAATTATCCGGTCGGGTGAGTCCGGCCCTCGTCGCTAAAGCCATTTCACAAGATCGGGCGCTTCAGTCAATGACTGAACCGGCCGATCAAGTCGCCGGACGGGAAGCGGATTCGACTCCGTTCCAAACGGAGAAATTGGAACCGCCGCCTGCTACACGATCTCGTGCGGACACGTTCGTCGAAGCCATGCTGCGGTCGCTTCTCCGAAGCGAACGCGGTGAGGCGTCGGGAGACAAATCCGCCGTTCCGCAGAGCGTCCAGCACGGGCACGATCAGCCGGTCATTGGCGCAGTCGAGCCAAGGGCCGATCGGATCGTGTCGGGTACGGACTTGCTTGCCGACCCTGGCAAGCCAGTCCCCGCGACGCCGCAGGGTCTACGCGACGCGACGATCCGCTCGGTGCGGTATCTCGTCGGCCACGGCGAGCAATCCCTTCGGGTCCGGCTCGTGCCGGCCTCGCTCGGTGAGCTCCACGTGACGGTGACTACCTCCGACGACGGCGGGCTTAATGTCCACCTGACCTCGGCGCACCACGCGGTGCGAGAGACGCTCGACGGTCAGCTTTCCGGCTTGCGCGACGCGCTCGCGCGGGACGGGATCGATGTCGGACGGATAACGGTGTCGCCCCACATGGGGACTGATACCGGGTCTACGCCGTCGGGTGACCGTCAACCGGCCGGGCAGCCCTGGCGGTCCGGTCGCGAGGACGGGGAAGGGTATCCAAATAGCGGTCAACACGGCGGCAGGCAGCGTCAATTCGTTCACGAAGGCGCGCTGGATCTGCTGGCGTAGGTAGGTATCGCCGACTTCGGCCGGCATCAAGCAAGAGGAAGCAACGATGAATAGTGTAACGGGCTTAGCGCCCATCGGATTAATGGGCGCCGGGCCGCAATCGGCCTTGGATCACCTGTTGGAGTCGCCCGCGGCGAAGATCGCGGCGTTGAACGCAAAGGCGGACGAAGACCAAACCGCCACGCGCGTGCTCAACGCCGAACTTGACCGCGATGCGTTCCTTCAACTACTGGTCCTGCAATTGCGTAACCAGGACCCCCTCAATCCGCAAGACAACACGGACATGCTGGCCCAATTGGCCCAGTTCTCCGCCCTGGAGCAAATGAACAACCTGAACGACACCTTCGAGCAGTTCAGTGGAAATATGGATCAACTCAACTTTATTTCCGCCAGCGCGCTCGTGGGCCGGCATGTAGCAGGGCTCGACCTGAACGGACTACCGCGACAGGGAATTGTCGATAGCGTCCACCTCGACGGCAGTGTGGTTGTGCTCTCCGTAGATGGTGAACTCATGTCGATGGCCGGCGTGCTCGAGGTCGGACAGCCACAGGCAAAGGTGGTGGAGAAAGGCAAATGATAGACCGTGTCAATCTTCACGCCGTCCGGGGAGCGGACAATTCCGCTACCCTCGTCCGGCCGCTTCGGAAAGCCGAGGACGGATTTGCGGGCTTGTTGGAGCAGACGCTCCGGCAGGCCACGCCGGTCAAGTTCTCGGCCCACGCTGCGGAGCGAATGCGCCAACGCGGTATCGAGTTCGGACCTGAGACCCTGACTCGAATCGCCGAGGCGCTCGAGGAGGCGTCCGTGAAGGGAGCGCGCGAGGCCGTGTTGTTGGTTGAAAACCACGCACTGGTCGCGAGCGTGCCTAATCGGACGGTGATTACCGTAGTTGATCTGAAACCCGGAGAACATACGGTGTTTACGAACATCGATAGCGTTGTGGTAGTCGCGGCGAACGAAGCCGTTTCGCATGAAACAGCGAAAATTTCGCCGTTGAATTGGAACCCATCACTCTAGATCGGGGCGGATCGCGCCTGATCATTACTGTTTGAAACAAACCGAAACACTATGGGCCGGACCCTCTGGGAGGCCCTGCGCCGCCGACTGACTGACGCGGCGCAACCGGAAGGGAGTTATCAATCATGGGTAGTGCAATCTTTACTGGCGTCACGGGCCTCGCTGCATTCCAGCGCCGCCTCGACGTCGTCGCCAACAACATCGCGAATGTGAATACCCCTGGGTATCGTTCGTCTCGGGTGCTCTTTGAAGACTTATTCAGCCAAACACTCCAAGGCGCGAGGGCGCCGGAGGGGAATTTCGGCGGCAGCAATCCAATCCAGGTGGGACTCGGTGTTCGAATCGGCACGATTGACATCGACTTTTCGCAGGGGTCCTTGCAGACTACCGGGGTGTCCTCGGACATGGCCATCCAAGGCGCGGGGTTCTTCGTGTTGAGCGATGGCACGGGAAACCTGTATTCGCGGGACGGTTCGTTCTCGCTGAATTCGAGCGGCTTGGTCATCGATCCGGCAACGGGCCTGCGTGTCCAAGGCTTCCTTGCGGACGAAAACGGCAACATTAACACCGAGGGTGCGCCGTCGGATTTGCTCGTGCCGGTCGGCGGCACTGCGATCGTACGTGCGACGACGCTGGCAAACCTGGTCGGCAATTTGGACGCGGAGGCCTTGGCAGCGACGCCGACGGTCGTTACGCGAACCCTCCGGGTCTTCGACTCGTTGGGCGTTGCCCGCGACGTGACGTTGACGTTCACGAAACGCACGCAAGTGAGCGTGGGGCCTGACACGTTCAACGCCTGGGAATGGGAAACCGAGTTCAACGCTACGGACGTTACTAACACCGGCGGCGAAACCGGCGTGCTTCTGTTCAATTCGGACGGCACGTTGGCCGACGTCGGCTCGGTGAATGGGGCGGACGCCTTTACCGCCCTACCCGGCGATGCGGTGTCGATTCCGATCTCCGCATTCACCGGCGACTCAATCCCGACGACCCCGTTCGAGTTTGATATCAACTTCAACCTCGTGACGGAACTTGCCGGGGAGAGCGACGTGTCGCTGTCGAGTCAGAACGGTTTCCCCCGCGGCGTGTTGGAAAGCTTCAACATCGGCGGGACCGGAACGATTAACGGCGTGTTCAGCAACGGGCTGACGCTCGTGATCGGTCAGGTCGCGCTGGCGAACTTCGCTAACGTGGGCGGCGTCGAACGTGCAGGAGACAACCTATTCCGCGAGACGCTCGCGTCAGGCGACGCGCAGATTGGCGTTTCCGGCACGGGCGGCCGCGGGCAGGTCAACGGCGGCGTGCTTGAAGGCTCGAATGTTGACCTCGGCCGCGAATTCAGTAGTATGATCATCACGCAACGCGGATTTCAGGCGAACGCCCGGACGATAACGGCGTCCGACACGTTGCTTCAGGAGACGGTGAACCTCATCCGGTAATTTACTAAGTGAGAGGGCCGGAGGAATTTCCTCCGGCCCTCGCTTGACGCATTCATGATTAAAGTCACCCGCCTCAACGGCAGTTCATTCGTGGTCAACGCGGAGATGATCCGCGAGATCGAGGCCACGCCCGACACCATCATCACGCTGTCGAGCGGTCAAAAGTTCATGGTGCGCGAATCCGTGGAAGCCGTTGCGAACGCGGTGATAGAATACAAACGCGCGATCATGGGGGTGAACGCGACGTAGAGGGGGGTAGCGACAAGCATGGACTTCGCTACGATTATCGGTATCGTCTCCGGTTTCGGGCTCATCATCGTCTCCATTCTCATGGGGCCGAGCCCGATCCTGTTTATTAACATGCCCTCGATCATCATCGTCGTGGGCGGGACCTTCGCGGCCACGCTCATCAATTACCCTCTGGGGCAAGTGCTTTCCATCCTCGGGCCCGTGCGCAAGGCGTTCTTCGTGCCGGAGAGCGATCCAGGCCGGCTCATCCAGAAGCTTGTCGAGCTATCCATCATCGCGCGTAAGGAAGGTATTCTCGCGCTTGAGCGTCACGTGAAGGATGCGGACGATCCGTTCCTTGCAAACAGTATTCGGTTGGCCATCGACGGCACTGCGCCGGACATGATTAGGTCCATTCTGAGGGCGGAAGTGGCGTCGATGGAGAGCCGTCACGCGTTGGGCCAGGCCGTCCTGTCCACGATGGGTGCAATCGCCCCGGCGTTTGGCATGATTGGCACGCTCATCGGCCTCGTCCAGATGCTCTCCGCAATGAAAGACCCCTCGAAAATCGGCCCGGCCATGGCCATCGCCATGCTGACCACGCTATACGGCGCGATCATCGCGTATGTGATTTGTATTCCCACCGCGGGCAAGCTGAAGGTCCGCACGGCATCCGAACTTCTTGCTAAGGAAATGACGATCGAGGGAATACTCGCGATTCAATCCGGGGACAACCCGCGTATCGTTGAACAGAAATTGAGAGCGTTCGTCGCGCCGGACCAACGCGTCGACATAGTGGTAGCGCGGTAGTCCGGCGATCTTATGTTCACCGCCAGAAAACCCGAAGCGGTCGTGAACGTGCCAATTTGGGCGGTTACTTTCGCCGATTTGATGACGCTCATCCTCGCGTTTTTCGTGCTGTTGCTTTCCTTTACGACGTTCACGAAGCCGGAGGAATTCGATGTCGCGATGGAATCCTTTCGCGGCGCGGCGGGGATCATTCCCGGCGAACCGACCGAGGCCCGTACCGTTCCGCGCGAACTGCCCACGGCCAGACCCGCCAAGACGGTCGAGGACCTCGCGCGCCGCGTTCGCGGACAATTGCAGGTCCTCGGCATGGACGACAACGTGAAGGTCGAGTTCGAGGGTGAGGGCACCGTCAAGCTCAGTCTGCCGAACCAATTTCTGTTCGATACCGCGAGCGCTGACTTACGCGCGGACGTGTATCCGGTGCTCAACAATGTCGCGGCCGTCTTGGCCGACTATCCGACAGCCGAAGTCGAGGTGAGCGGCCACACGGACAATCAGCCCCTGCGCGCCTCGGGTATCTACCGGGACAATTACGACCTGAGTTATCACCGGGCCGAATCGGTGGGGCGGTATCTGATGGCCGAACGCATCGAAAATATACGCATGATCGCCGCTGGGGACCGCGAGCCCATCGGTACGAACGAGACCGAAGAAGGCCGCCAAGCCAACCGGCGCGTGGAAATTCGAGTGACCGGTCTTGCTGGCGCAGGGACGATAGAACGTTTTGGGGGGCGGAACGGGGGCTTGACAAGCGGACAAACACAATCGACCATAGGAACCAGGCAGAACTAGACAATGTCACAAGAAACTAAGGCGGGTGAAGAGCAGGCTGCGGGCGGCGGCATGCTGAAGATTGTAATCCCGATCGTCGCGGTGCTGATCGCCGCGGGCGGCGGCTTCGCGGCGTACATGTTCGTCGTCGCTCCCAGACTTTCCGGCGGCGCAGAGCAGGCCGAGGGGGCCGCCGACGAATCGGGCCACGGCGCGCCCGCGGAAGCGTCGTCTGGACACGGCGCGCCAAAAGAGGGAGAGGCCGCCGCCGCCCCCGTCATCAAGGCGATTCATTTCGAGCAGAAGTACGTCAACGTGATCATGCCGAGTCCCGATATGGCGGCGTCGACGTTTGTTTTTGGTGTGGACATCGAGTGCAACGACGCGGAGACGGCAGCGTTGATAGAGGCGAACCGCGCGCGATTCGAGGACATGGTGATCAAGATGCACGATTCGCGCACGCGCAAGGAGCTCGACGACACGCTGAGTCTCAAGGAAAGCATCCAGCGGCAAGTTAAACAGAAGGGCAACGATATGCTCGCGCGGTTGCAAGGGGAGAAGCCCAAGGAAAACATTAAGATTGTGGATGTTTTCCATCACATTTTCGCGGTACAGGACAACTGACTATGGCCCGATCTGCTGAAGCCCAACAACTCGTACAGGACGACCGTGGCGCACCGTCCGAGCACCTCGACTTACCGGACTTGTATTCGGTCAGGCTGACGCTGACCGTCGAACTCGGCCGCACCAAAATACTCGTACGCGATGTCCTTGCGCTCGAGGAAGGCTCGGTGGTGCGGCTCGACAAAATGGCGGGTGAGATGGCGGACATACGTGTCAACGGCCTTCCACTGGGCCGCGGGGAAATCGTCGTCGTGGGCGACGAATTACAGCTTCGCATTTCCGAAATCAGCGGTATGGGGGACCTGCTCGATGACGCGGGCGGAGGCCAGTAGTGCTAGCGCGGCGGGGACCATCATCGTGCGCTCGGTACTGGGCGCAGTGCCGTTGATCGCGCTCGCGTGTTTATGCACCGTGGTCTTCGCCCAGGAGGGCGGCAGCGCGCCTCCTCGCGAAGAAGATGCGCCGCCACCCATGCAGCAGACGACCGTCCGGCCGGAAGTGGCGGAGTCCGATCCCTTGCTCGATGCGGTGCGCGGGAAAATGACGGAAAAGGCGCGGCCCGCGGAGGAGCAGCGCGTTGTTCCGCGGCAGCAGGGGAGAGATGACGCAGCGAAAACGACCCTTACTGGGGCCTACTACCTGCGCGCGATCATGGCGCTGTGCGCGGTGGTCGCGCTGATACTGGTTCTCGCGTACGCAGCACGAAGGTTTGGCGCGAAGACGGCGCTGCTGCCGACCGCGGACTTGGGCGAAGTCATTGGCCGCGTGTATTTGGCCAGGGGGCAAACGCTTTACTACGTGCGGACGGGAGGGCGCGTGTTGGTGATCGGCGCGACGAACTCCGCGATGCGGACGATCTCGGAGTTCGACGAAGCGGCGTTTCAGCCCACCGCGATCGAGGGGGAGAACGATGAATTCGATCCGGACAGTTTTTTGGGGCAGCTAACGGCGTCGTCGAAGAGAATGACGGCGGCCAAACCAGACGGTGGACCGGTCGAGGTAGACGATATTGCGGCGCTGCGTGGGCAAATTCAGCGGCTGCAGGAGCGTATCCGCGAGGATCGGTAGCGCGGCATTTGCGTTGGCGGGGGGCGCGGCGTTTGCACAAGACGCCGCCGATGCGCCTGCGCAGCCGAACCCGATCGACATCGCGGGGACCCTGCAAGACGCGTTGAACGCGAACAACATCAGCACATCGCTCTTCGTGTTTTTGATGCTTACGCTGCTGACGCTCGCGCCGGCGTTTCTCGTCATGACGACGTCGTTCGTGCGCATCATCGTCGTCTTCGGATTTTTGCGCCAGGCGATGGCGACGCAGCAATCGCCGCCCAACCAAGTGCTGATCGGCCTCGCGTTGTTTCTTACGTTCTTCATCATGATGCCCACCTGGCAGCGCGTAAACAGCGAGGCGCTGCAGCCGTATATTGACGGCGAAATTCAGACGCTCGAGGAGTTCGGGACCGCAGGTATGAAACCGATCCGCGAGTTCATGTTCGCCCAACTCGAGGGACATCCGGACGACCTTGTGCTGTTCCTCGACATTGCCAAGATGGATCCGCCGGAGACGCGCGATGATGTGCCGTGGTATGTCGTCGTGCCGGCGTTCATGATCAACGAACTGCGCACCGCGTTTCAGATGGGCTTCGTCATCTACATTCCGTTTCTCGTCATCGACATGGTGGTGGCGAGCACGCTCATGGCGATGGGCATGATGATGCTGCCGCCGGTATTCGTGTCGTTGCCGTTCAAGATCATCCTGTTCGTGCTGGTCGACGGCTGGTATCTGATCGTCAGCGAGCTCGTCCGCAGTTTCGCGTGAATACAATCGCGAGTTGCCTGCTTCCCGCGTTGTGTCTAGCGGCCACGGTCACAACC
>CAYXRK010000068.1:0-22345 GCA_964467615.1 uncultured Nitrospirales bacterium
ATTCGTCATCGTCATCGTCATCGTCATCGTCATTCGTCATTCGTCATCGTCATTCGTCATCGTCATCGTCGTCGAGCAAGTAACGGCGCGATCATGGCCGCACTTATCCAGCGAATTTTAGACTCAGAACACTAGGCGGACCCGCGAACCCCTTCAAGCAGCCGCGCGATATCCTCCGGAATCGCAATCGCCTTCTCAGAGGCCTGGTCGATCCAGGCATGCACCGTGTGGCCATGGGCCGCGACGGTGTCCTCGCCGTGCAGGAACAACCCGTAGTCGAACCGCCAACTCCGCGTCCGCGTTTCGGTGACGCGCATGCCGATGTCCAACCGTTGCGGGTAGCGGAGTTGCCGCAGGTAGGTACACGCCTGCGTCGCCAACACGGGCCCCTGGCCCCGCTGCTCGTACGCGTCGAACAGCGGCTGCTCGTGAAACCAGGCCCTGCGCGCGTTCTCAAAATACGTAAAGTAGTCCGCATTGTTGACATGACCTCGCGCGTCCATGTCGCGTGCGCGAACGTCAAAGGTCTGCCAATACGAAAAGTCCCGCCGCGATAACTCCACGCGCTATTTCCTCCTCAACACGGGCCGCAACTGTAGCCACCCTTCGAGCCCGCTTCAACCGCCGGATGTTAGCCTTTGCGGCAATAGATTCGCCGATAGCCTTGCGGCCACGGCGCTCGCTATACTGCCCGTTACTCCATCAATTGATCTTGGAAGGAAGTCTTTATGTTTCGCACGTTGTTCGTTGCATTGTTTGCGCTAGTCCTCGTGACTCCCGTATTTGCCGACGGGACCCCCGGCAAAGTTACCATCTACCGCGACAACTGGGGCGTGCCCTACATTTTCGCGGCGACCGATGAAGACGCCGCGTTCGGCATGGGCTACGCGCAGGCGGAGGACCGGCTCGCGGACATGTACATCAACGTGCGCACCGCCTTGGGCCGCATGGCCGAGGCGTTCGGCAAAGAGCACGTCGAGAGCGACTATTTCGTGCGGGTCGCGCGGATCCCGGAGCGCTGCGAGAAATATTACGGCGAAGCGCCCGAGCACATCACGAAGATCAGCGACGCGTTCATCCGCGGAGTAAATAAGTACGAGGCCGATCACCCAGACAAGAAACCCGAATTCGCGCTCGAACTACAAGGGTGGCATCTGGGCGCGATCGGCCAGACGATGATCTCGCGGTGGCCGCTCGGGCAAATCCAGGACGAACTCAAGAACACGCAAAACTCGAAAGACTTCGGCTCGAACGAATGGTCCGTCGCGCCTAAGCGCACGGCGGATGGCCGCGCGATTCTACTCACCGATCCCCACCTGACCTGGGAGGGCATGGCGGTCTTCTACGAAGCCAACGTCTGGGGCAAGGACCTCGATATGCACGGCTTCTTCCTCGTCGGTTCGCCCTTCGTCGCGCTCGGAAACAATGGCCACGTCGGCTGGGCGGCGACCACCGGCGGCCCGGACACGGCGGACGTTTATCAAATCACGCAAAATCCGCAGAGCCAACTCCAGTACGAGTACGACGGCGAATTTCGGCAAGCACAAATGAAGTTTCTTTCGATTCCCGTCAAGGGTGAAGCGCAGCCCGTTTCGCGCCCGGCGGGTTACACGCACCTCGGCCCGCTCTTCACCGAGCCCAAAGACGGCAAGGCCTTCGTCGGCGCGTCGCCCTATCTCGAGGAACGCCTCGGCATCACCGAACAGTTCTACGCGATGTGCAAGGCGAAAAACGCCGACGAGTTCTACGGCGCGCTCGCCATGAACCAATACATGGAGCAGAACATCATGTACGCCGACCGCAGCGGCACGATTGGCTACGTGCGCACCGGCCGCGTGCCCATTCGCCCCGAGGGATACGATTGGCTCAAGGCCGTTCCCGGCAATACGTCGAAGACCGCTTGGAAGGGCATTCACGACATCAAGGACTTGGTCCAAATTAAGGACCCCGCCCAGGGATATATGCAGAACTGCAACATCAGCCCGCAGTTCATGATGCTCGATTCACCCATGACGCCGGACAAATACCCCGCCTACATCTTCAACGTCTCGTGGGACACGCAAAACACCCGCGGCCAGCGCGCGCTCGATGTCCTCAGCGCGGACGACTCCGTCACCGTCGACGAGGCAAAGGCCCTCGCGCTGGACGTCCACGACGTCATGGCGCCCGCCTGGCACAAGGCGCTCGACGACGCCGTCGCTGCGGTCGGCGCTGAGAGAATGAAGGACGC
Source organism: uncultured Nitrospirales bacterium (assembly GCA_964467615.1). GTDB lineage: Bacteria > Hydrogenedentota > Hydrogenedentia > Hydrogenedentales > CAYXRK01. The sequence goes on from CAYXRK010000068.1 coordinate 2,231, forward strand.
GAAGTTTGCCGGCGCAGTCAAGACGCTGCTCGCCTGGGACGCCCAGTTCGTGAAGGACTCCAAGGCCGCGCCGATTGTGAAGTTTTGGCGCGATAAGGCCATTCCGAAAATCGACAACGACGCGCTACTCGCCAAGAAGCCCCTCTCAAAGGAAAATCAGGAGGCCCTATTGCAGACATTGTACGATACCCTAACCGAGATGAACACCACCTACGGCAAAGACGTGACGTGGGGCGACATCTGGAAAGTTGGCCGCTCAGGCAAGATGTTTCCCGTGGACGGCGCGGTGCTCGGCAATGGCCGCAGCAACACGCGCACCTTGTTCAACGTGTCCACGAAGGAACTTAAGGATCAAAAAGGCGTCTATCTGGCGAACAGCGGTTCGATGTCCATTTGCCTCATGTTCTTCGCGAAAGACGGCATCGAGGCGTACACCTGCATTCCCTGGGGACAGAGCCTGGATCCGAACTCGCCGCATCACGTCGATCAAGGCGAGAAGCTCTACGCGAAGCGCCAGTTCAAGCAAGTCTGGATGTCCGAAGCCGCGCTAAAGCCGCACGTCGAATACACGCTCGTGCTCGAAACCATGTGATGGCCTCGAGCTAGAGGAGTAACCGCTTGGCCGAAGCCGTCAAGGGCGCGGACGCTCTCGTTAACGTCATCCGCGAACATTATGACGTCGGCGGCGTGCAGCCCCCGGAGTATGTCGCGCTTGCGCACCAGCGTCGTCATCAAAAGCTGGTCGTCCAAACGGGCAAAGGCAAGTTCCTGATCAAGACCTACAAGAAGGACCCGCGCACACTCGACACGCTGCGTTTTCAGCACCGCCTTTCCGAGCACCTCTTCGCCAATGGCCTGCCCGTCGCCCGCATTCTTCCCGCGCGCGACGGCAAACGCATCGTGGAAGGCGAAGCCTGGGCCCTCGAACTCCAGCAATTCATCGAGGGCAAACCCATGGCCGTCACCGGCCAGACCCTGGTCACGTCGGCGCGCGCCCTCGGCAAGTTCCACCAAGTCTGCCGCGAATTTCCCCGGCCCGACCGCGACACGCGCAAGTGGCGCTTTAGCGAGGTACCGAGAAAGACCTTCGCAAGTCTCTACGAACGCGCACGCGAACTGGGCGCGGGCGGCGAAGTCGACAAACATTGCAACACCATCGCGATTTTTCTACGCGACGCATCGAACGCGCTGAGCTTCGAGCATCGCGATATGTTCGAGACCGGCCTTATCCACGGCGACTGGCATGCCGGAAACCTCTTCTTCCGCGGAGAGCAACTCGTCGCGATTCTCGATCTCGAATTTGCCGGCGACGGTTGCTATCTGGAAGACCTCTCCTATGCGCTGTCCAACCTCTGCGTCCGGACCGCGACGGACACCAATCGCCTCGAGCGCCGCGCAGACCTTCTACTCGATCACTACCAGCTTCACCGATCGTTGACCCCCGCCGAGGAACGCGCCCTCTACTTTGCAGTCGGCGTTAAACACGTCGCTACCGTCGCCTATCAGACCGAACAGATGGACGGCACCGTCGCCGGGCACACGGCCGCCGACTGGATGTCGATCCTCGCCACGCAATGCGCCTGGCTCGGCGAGCGCGCCCAAGCCATCCGCAGTGGCGGCGAATGGACGGGCTTGGTCTGAATCGTTTTCGCGTAGTGCGCCATTTCACAAATACGATGACGTACCACCAGTGCGGTTTTTGGAGTGCGGCCGCTTGCCGCCGCTGACACTGCGCGAGCGAACGAATAGGAGTCTGACGACGCATGTCCGCTAGCTTGACGCCGCTTTCGCCCGAACAGCGCATGTGGCGTTGGAAGGTCCTGATTTCAACGTACTTCGCGTACGCCGGGTTCTATCTGGTCCGCAAGGTCTTCACGATCTGCAAGAGCACGCTCGCGAAGCCCATCGAAGAGGGCGGATTCGGAATGGGCTTCGACCAGGTGGCGAACATTTGGACCGCATACCTCGTCGCCTACATGCTCGGGCAATTCGTGAACAGTTTCATCGGGCGTAAGTACGGTCCGCGCGTGTTGCTCCTCGGCGGGCTCGGCCTGTCAATCGTGTGTAACGTAATTTTCGGGTTCGCAAACTCGTATCACACGTTCTTCCTCTTCATGTTCTTCAACGGCATCGTCCAGGCCGCCGGCTGGCCGGGGTGCGTCGGCAGCGTCGCGCAATGGCTGCGCAAGAACGACCGCGGAACCATCATGGGAATTTGGTCGACGAACTACCAGATCGGCAACATCGCCGTCAAGATGATCGGCGGCTTCCTGCTCGGCCACTACTCCACGGTGTACAGCGGCGTCTACGGCGTGCGCTACGCCTTCTGGGGCTGCACGGTAATGGCCTTCGCGGTGTGGTGGCTCGTCTATTTCTGGCAACGCACCAGCCCGAAGGACGTAGGGCTGGACGCTATCGTCCACAACGAAGCGCACGCCGATAAGTCCGTCGAGGCGACCGACGCGGAAAGCGTGACCTTCTCGGAATTTCTGAAGCTGTTCCTCAACCCCGTCGTGCCCATGATGGGCCTCGGATATTTCTGCATAAAGTTCCTTCGCTACGCCCTCGATTCATGGCTGCCCACCTTCCTCGATCTCCAAGGTATGAACGTCGATTCGGCCGCGTACTACTCGTCGATCTTTGACTGGACCGGTTTCGTCGGGGCAATCGTTACCGGCGTCGCGTTGGATCGCATGTTTCGCGGGCGGTGGGACCGCGTGTGCCTGGTCCTGGGCGTCGGCCTAGTCTTCGGCTACGTCGCTGTGACGCGCTTCGGCGGAAATCCATACACACTATCGTTCCTCTTCGGGTTCGTTGGGTTTATGCTGTACGGGATCGACACGCTGTTGAACGGCGCGGCCGCGGTGGTCGTGGCCGGCGAGCGCAACGCCGTCGCGGTGACCGGCCTCATCAACGGAATCGGCAGCATCGGGCCAATCGTGCAGGAGCAAGTCATCGGACGCCTCATCAGCGGCGAAGCGCCGGCGGACGCAATTCACAATTCCAACCTTTTGGGGCTCAGCATGAGCATTACGTATCTCCTCCTCATGGCCCTGATCGTGGTGCAGACCTCGCGCCGTCACCGCCGCTATGCGAGCAGACTCCAAGGCGCGGCATGAAGCGGCTCTGGGTGACTGGTTGCGGCGGCTTCGTCGGCAGCCACGTAGTGCGTCTGGCGGACGCCTCGTTCGAGGTGCACGGCATTTCGCGCCGGGCCTTTCCCGCGGTGCGCAAAGACGCGCACTATCATGTCCTCGACCTCACGAGCGAGCTCGCGGTCGCGGCGCTGTTCACCGCGCGCGCACCCGATGTAGTCATTCACTGCGCCGCCTACGCCGACATCGACTTTTGCCAGCGCAATCGCACCGAAGCCGAAGCGGTGAACGTCACACTCGTTGAACGTTTGACCGATCACTGCCGCGAACAAGGCGCACGCCTGATCCATTGTTCCACCGATAACGTTTTCGACGGAAGGAGTGGCCCGTGCAGCGAAACTGATGGCCCCAGTCCGGTCAATTTTTACGGCGAAACAAAAGTCCGCGCCGAACAAATCGTCTCCAAGCTGCCCAACCACGTGATCGCGCGCGTGGCGCTGGTGATGGGAATCCCCGCGCTGAGTGCGGGCAATTCGTTTCTCGCCAAGTTGATCGCGAACGCGAAGACCGGCGCGCCCACCCCCTTTCCGGAAAACGAAGTACGCTCGCCGATCGACGTCGTCACGCTGGCGCTCGCGCTTCTCGAATTGGCCGACCGCGCCGAGACAGGCATCATTCATCTCGCGGGCAACTCGCGGCTCAACCGCTACGAGATGGGTCTCCAACTCGCCGCCGAACTCGGCATTTCTTCGGAGTTGATCCGGCCTATCGACTCGAACGCGATGGAAGGCCGCGCGCCGCGCCCGATCAACGTTTCGCTCGACAACTCCAAAGCGCGTTCCCTCCTCACAACACCCATGCGCAACCTCGCCGAAGGACTGCGCCTAGTCCGACAACACAAGGAGTCCTAGTCCCGTGGCCACGATCAAACACGACCTTGTCATTCAATTCGGAAGCGAATACGGCGTGGAAGAAGAGCAGGCCGTCCTCGAAGTCCTGCGCAGGGGTGCGCCTACCAGCGGCAACGAGTGCATCGCCTTCGAACAAGAATTCGCGGCGTACTGCGGCGCGGCCCACGCCCGCGTCGTCAGCAACGGCACCGCCGCCCTCTTCCTGTCCATGGTCGCCCTCGGGATCAAACCCGGCGACCGCGTCATCACTACGCCGCTCACTTGGATCGCCACCGCCGCCGCGCCCGTCACACTTGGAGCGGAGATCGATTTCGTCGACGTGGACCCCGTCACCTTCAATATCGATCCCGCCCAAATCGGGGCCGCCATCACGCCCCGGACCAAAGCGATCCTGCCCGTCCATCTCTACGGACAATGCTGCGACATGGACGCCATTCTCGCGATCGGTCAACGCCACGGCATCGCCGTCGTCGAAGACGCCTGCCACGCCGTCGGCGGCTCGTATCGCGGCCGTAAGGCGGGCTCGATGGGCGCGCTGGGCTGTTTCAGTTTTCACGAACAGAAGAATATGTCCACCCTCGGCGAAGGCGGCATGGTGCTGACCAACGACCCCGCGCTGTTCGAGCGCATCGCGCTGTACCGGTCGCACTGCACGCGGGTCTACGGCAAGAGCACGAAGTATTGTTCGCTCGATGAGGAAGCCGTTCCGCAAGGCAAGCGCTTCTGGTGGCAAGACTTCGACGACTGCGGCTACAACTTTCGCATGACCGACATCCAAGCCGCCGTCGGCCGCGTCCAGCTTCGCAAACTCGATGCGCTCAATGATCGACGCCGCGCAAACGCCGCGTACCTCACCGCAGGCCTGCAAGGCATGCCGGGAGTGACCCTCCCCACGGAAACAGAGGGCGTCCACCACGTCTATCACCTGTACCCCATCGCACTCGACCCGGCCACTTTCGGCATGATCAAAGAAGATTTCGTGTACGCCATGCTCGAAGAGCGCGGCGTCAAAGTGGGCACGCACTACATCCCGCTGCATTGGTCGACCGCGTTTCAACGCCGCGGCTACCGGCGCGGCCAGTTCCCCAACGCCGAGCGCGCCATGGAGCGCGTGGTAACGCTGCCCATCAATCCGCGCATGGATCGCGCCGCGCTCGATTACCTCATCGACAGCGTGAAAATACTCGCCAATAGATAGCGTCCACCCAAAAGGAGGCCGGACGTCCTCGTCCGGCAACAACTCGCATCGCCCAATTTGCGCCGATGTCACACAAACGCTACGCTGTCCGTCTCTACTTCAGCACGCCAACAAGGAGATTCCGCCCATGAAAACCAAGACCTTCCTACTCGCAATTGCTGTCGCTGCACTCTGCGCCGGAATGTTCGCCGCCGGGCGCGTGACCGCCGCGTCCATGCCCACGGTCAAGCAAGTCCTCACTCAACCCTTGGCCGAGGTCGAGGGCAAGGAGGTCCGCATCCTCGACCTCGAATTCGGCCCCGGTGCCGATTCCCCGCCCCATCACCACCCCGGCGAAACCTTCGTGTTCGTGACCCAGGGCGAACTGGTGACGGTAATCGACGACGGCCCGGCGCAGACGAACGAAGCCGGCACGGTTTTCCACGAGCCGCCCCGGTCATTACACGCGTCGTCCAGAAATCCAAGCGCGACCGAAACCGCCCACGCCATAGCATTCATGATCATCGACAAAGACCAGCCAACGACGCTCCCCGGTGCGCACAAACACGAGTAGCGCCCTGCTCGAAATCGAAAAAGCGCAACTGCTGGTATAGATCGAGTATCCTATGCCCAACGGGAAGGGTATGGGAGAAAGAATGTGGCTCAATTTCAGAAGTTTGCCATCCGTTGTTTTGCCGTCCAAGCCGTAGTTCTTGCGGTCTCGTGTGCGTCTGCGCCCCGTAGTGCGGCGACTCCGGCGACCCGTTCGACGATTATCGCGAGCGGGCGTGCGCCCGCTGAGCCGAATGGCCGTTGGCCCCTCGCGCTGGCCGATCATAAAGTCAACAGCGAATTCGGGGGCCGCGCTGGTCCAATGGGCGGCGCCACCGGGTTCCACAAGGGCGTCGACCTGGCCGCGCCGACGGGAACACCTGTCCTCGCATTCATGTCGGGGCGCGTCGCCTTCGCGGGAACGATGAGCGGCTACGGCAAGTTGGTCATCGTGGATCACGGCGGCGACTTCAGCACGTACTACGCCCACCTGAGTTCGATGCGCATGCACCCTGGCCAGTCCGTCGGAATGGGCGAATCCCTAGGTGCGGTCGGCTCAACGGGACGCGCCACCTCTCCGCACCTCCACTTCGAAACGCGCCGCGACGGCAATCCAGTCGATCCCGTCCCGTACCTCCGCGTGATAAACTAACCTGCGGAATCAAAAGTTCCTGTTGAATGTCGCTTTTGCGTTAGACGTCTCAGCCCCTCGTGCTCGTGCTCGTAATCGTGCTCGTGCTCGCAATCGTCATTCGTCATCGTGCTCGTCATTCGTCATTCGTCATCGTCATCGAGCAGGTCACAGCAAAAACATGTTCGGTCATCACGCGAATGCCTCCCGACTCGCCGCAATCGCGGCGACGCTGGCATGCCTTGTCGCGCAAGCCGATCCCGGCCACGAAACGGTTCCCAAAGTCTCCCCCACAAAGCCCGAAACTTCCGCCACCGCGCCGGCCGCCCGCGAATCCATCAAGCCCGCCGCGCCATCCCGCCAGGCCGTGTCCTTCGTGGGCCGCGGCGGCGGCCCCGTCCGAGTGATCCAAGGCGGCAACGAATCAACACTCGAGACCGTCCGCGAAATTCACGTCATCAGCCCGCCCTCGAACGCCCCCGAATACGCTCGCGAGGACGGCGGATCCCCTAAACCTCGCCCCGAATTCCGTCCCGCTCGCTCCGCGCGGGCCGACAAAGACTCTCCACCCCCACCGCCGCGCGATGCCCCTGCCGTCAAACCCGCCTCGCTCATCGCGCCCAAGCGGCTTGTACCTGGCGATGGGCCACCACGGTAGAAGTAGCAGGTCCGCTTCGATATTGGGTACTATGCCGGTTCAACCGTTTGGGAGATAGTCCGTATGAAAACCTATGTTGCAGGTATCGCTCTCGCGTTCGTCATCGGCGCGGCGGCGGGCGCGGCAGTCATTGGACCAAGCGCCGACGTTCAAGAAAAACTCCAGGAAGCGTTGATCCTCGCCGAACCGGGTGCGACCGTCGAACTCGCGGCGGGAACATTCAACTTCACGCGCAGTCTTTCGCTCGACGTCAACAACGTCACCATCAAGGGCGCGGGAATCAACGAGACCATCCTCTCCTTCAAAGGTCAGAACGCCGGCAGCGAAGGCCTAATCGTTACGAGTGACGGAGTTAGCCTGCGCGATTTCGCCGTCGAGGACACGATCGGCGACGCCATCAAGGCCAAGGGATCAAACCAGATTTCATTCATCAATGTCCGCACCGAGTGGACCGGCGGCCCCAAGGAAACCAACGGCGCTTACGGCTTCTACCCCGTAGAGTCCCAGCATGTCCTGATCGACGGCTGCGTTGCGATCGGCGCGTCGGACGCCGGAATCTACGTCGGCCAATCACGTAACGTCGTCGTGCGGAATTCAACCGCGCGTTTCAACGTCGCGGGAATCGAGATCGAGAACTGCTACGACGCCGACGTATACAAATGCACCGCCGAACACAACACCGGCGGCATTCTCGTGTTTGATCTGCCGAACCTTCCGCAGCAAGGCGGCCACAATGTCCGCGTGTTCGACAACAAGGTCGTCAACAACGACACCAAGAATTTTGCCCCGGCGGGCAACATCGTCGGCAACGTCCCCACCGGCACCGGCGTCATGATAATGGCGAACCGCCAAGTCGAAGTCTTCAAGAACACCATCGGCGGAAACGACACGGCGAACGTGATGATCATCGCGTACGCCGGCGCCGAGGGCGAAGCCAAGGACCCGAAGTATTACCCCTACCCCGAAGGCATCAACATCCACTCGAATGAGTTCGGCGTCGGTGGCCGCAACCCGCAAGGCATCTATGGCACGCTCATGGCCGCCGCCGCCGGCGCGCCGCTTCCGGACGTGGTGTGGGACGGCCGCCTCAATCGCGAAAAGCTCGTCGGCGGTAAGTTGCCGAAGGATTCAAATATCTACGTGAGCGATAACAAGCACAGCGGCGAAAACCAGTTCGCCAACCTCGATATCGATGCGTTCCGCGCGGACCCGAAGACCCACAAAGTCCAACGCGACATCTCGGCGCACAAGGGCGGCCTGTCCGCCCTGCCAGGCGTGAAGCTCCCGCAAGACAGCTGATCCAACCGTCTCCACCTCAACCTACCGGGCCGGCCAACTCGCTTTGGCCGGCCCGATTTCTTTTAACGCGCGCTTCCCGCGAGTGGGGGGCAGACGCCCTCGGCTGCCAACGCGAGTGGGGGGCAGACGCCCTCGGCTGCCAACGCGCGACCGGGATGCTCGACGCGCGAACTTAAAGCCCCGAAGCTTCAAATTTAGTGGTACAATGCCTGCGTCGAAATTTGGGTATGGCCTCGGGGTGCGTTCCATGATTTACTCGCTCAAATGCACGGTCGCCGCGTTCGGGTTTCTTCTCGCCGCGGGATGCGGCGGGCCGAAAGACGCCACGGGTCCCGCCGCGCCGACTTCCGGTTCCACCGCGCGGGCCGAGGCGGCAACAACCGAATCTCAACTGCGCAAGAACGGCCCGGCCCCCGTCATCAACGCCACGACCATTCGCGGTGACCAAGTGGATTTCGCCAAACTGAAATCCGGCGCGGACCTGGTGATCGAGTTCTTCTTCAGCCCTGAGACCGGCGAGGAAATCGGGCTCAAGTTGAAATCGATCGATCTGGCGAGCGATTCGATTCACATCATCGCGCTGGGGTTCGAAGAAGATAAGGACGCGCTCAAGTCCTTCGCCGCCAAAAACGGTATCGAGTATTACATCATCGATTCCGAGGCGTTGGCCGGCGAACCGTGGATCAAAGACATTACGGAACTTCCGTTAACTCTGTTCGTCAATCCTTCCGATTCGCCCACGATTACCAAACTCGTGCGCGGCGGCGGTAAAGACGCCGCCGACATCGTCCGCAAAATCGCGCGCACGATCCTCGATCAAAACAAACCCGAAGCCGCCCGCGCCGTGGCGGGCGTCGCCCAACAAGTCGGCGAAGACGCGCGCGACGTGACCGCGTACAGCTTCGTCGCCGAAGGAAAACTTGATGACGCCGAAGGCGAGTTCAAGGCCATCGGATCGAACGAGGGTCTCGCGCGCGTCGAGCTTGATCGCGGCAACCCCGAGAAGGCAATGGCGCTCGCGGACCAAGCCGGTGACGGCGCGTATGCGCAAGTGATCAAAAGCGAATCGCTTCAGCAACTCGGCAACTTCGTCGAAGCCGAAAACGCGCTTAAGAAGGCCGTCGAAGCCCCCGGCGAAGACTGGCAAAAATCCGAAGCCGCCGGACAATACGGCCGACTTGCCCATTACAACAAGGACGCGAAGACCGCGGCCGAGATGTACGCCAAGGCCGCCGATGAAAACCCGTACAACATGGCGGCGAGGACAAATCAGGCCGAGGTCTTACGCGAATCCGGCGATTTCGCGGGGGCCGACGCTATGTACGCGCAAGCCACGGACTTCGGCGGCGACCGCGACGACTACCTCGTCATGGCGCGTGGCCAAAACCAACGGGACCTCGTACGCAAGAACTCGAACGAAGATATCCTCATTAACGGTGAAACTATCAAAGAGCTCGGCAAACGATTTCGCGAACAAAAAGAAGCCGGTACCGCGGTACCCGTCGACCCGTGGTCCACGAAACCCCACATCATTACCGTGTGGTACGACGTAGAAGGCACGCCTCCCTACTTTCAGCGGGCCGGCGCGGACATTTTGATCCGCCGCGAAATCGAAACACGGTTGGGCCAGAACGAGCATTTTCAGGTCGTGGAACGCGAAAAACTTGGCGCGCTTCTCCAGGAGTTGAATCTCGGTTCGTCGGACCTCGCCGACAAACAGACCCAGCAACAACTCGGCAAAGTCTTGAGCGCCCGCAACATCATCTTTCTCGACCTCATTGGCCGCGTGTCCCAGAATCTCCTTATGCCCCGCACCGTCGAAGTCGAGACGACCCTGCTGCAAAGCCTCCCGCCGCAAGAATTCGATCAGCGCCTGACCGGCCTCGGCGAAAAAATCCAGACCGTTGTCGACGCGATCACCGGCGAGGTCATCGAGAAGAAACCGTTACAGGGCTTGATCGCCACCTCAGACGACACCAACAACATCATGATCAACATCGGCAGACTGCACGGCGTCGACGAAGGCATGCGCTTCGCCATTCTCAAAGAAGGCGAGGCCGTCGTGGTGGGCGGCCGCGAACTCGGCCGCCAGAGCGTCCCCGTCGGAATCATCGAAGTCGTCACCCGCGAAGACAGCCTGTCCTACTGCAAACTCGTCAAACTCGACGAAGGCGCGGAACTCGGGCCCGAAACCAAAATCAAACAAATGCGCGCGACCCAATAGCGCCCGGCCTTCGACACCCTGTCGGTTTCTTCTTTGGTTACTTTCTTCTTTACCCAAAGAAGAAAGTAACTACAGCATACGCTGCTTGCGAATCGCCGCGGCCTCCTCCGGACTCGGCAACGACTCGAACTCCGGCACCTCGACGAGCATCACGTCTTCCTTACCCAGCCGCCCCGAATTAAACACGACCGCTTTCGAGTCCGGCGTGAACGAAGCATGCGGGTGCGTCCTGAAGCCCTCGCTCAAATGGCCGTACGTCAGCAGCCTGCGGTCCCCGTACAACGGCCGGATCAGCCAAAGATTGCGATCAAAATCATCGCCCACGATCAACTGCAGATCCGGGCTGCCATGCACATGCCACGCGGGATACTGACAATGCAGGCGAAAATCCCCGCCGTAGATGTCCACGCTCGCGATCCCATGCGGTTCCTTCAGGTGCTCCTCATCGTAAGGCCAGATCGTGAATAGGCACCGGAAACTGCCGAACAAATTCCGAGTCGCGCCCCACCACGCCTCGTGCGTCACCCATTCGCCATAGTGTTCAAGATAGTACGGCTTGGGCCCGAAATCGCCCCGTTGCATGCACCACATGCGCTGCTCCGTGTCACCGCCGCTCTCCTGACAGAACATTACCCGCCCCGTGATCGTGGGATGCGGTTGGACGTGGCCGATCTGGAACGTAACGCGCCCAATCGTTTCCCAGCGCATTGTTTTCGGATCGAGGCAGATGATTCCCCACTCGTCAACACCTCCGAATTTCACGCCTACATAAATGGTCTCGTCGTCCGCATCGAAGCCGATGCCGCCGACGACTTCTTCCGCCTCTTCTGGCAACGACGCGAGGCGCGCCGGCGGGATCATTTGCTGGAACGCGCTCGTGATGTACTGCCGATAGAGACTTCGATCGCGGAGAAAGTACAACTCGTCTTTCGTGCGGTGCACATACATCGCCCCGACTGGCCCGTCAACGATCGGCCGGACAATCCCCGTCTGCATTTGGCGGGCGTGCGGGACCATCGCGCCGTCCAACTCCGACGTGAAGACGAGATAGCGCATGTCATTCACCCACTTGGGATCGGTTTGGTAGATGACCTGGCTCTTGGCCTGGTCCGGCGTCAAGACCCGGACACGCGCCTTCGTGACCGGATCGCGGTAGTCCTCTTCCTCGACCGCCCAGGCGCGGCCCGTATCTCTAGCATGCGCTTCCCCTCCGGTGGTGAGTCCGGCGGCTGACGCGGTTGCGCTCGCGATCCACTGACGCCGCGTCATGCCACGGGCCGCATTCCTCGCGTGGTGTTTGAACGCTGGGCCACTCACGCGGGGGCGTTCGCTAGGACCGTGCGGGATTCGATGTGGTCTTTGAGCTCTTCCGGGCGCCACCACGTGTCTTTCAATTGCGCCTTGCTGAAGGCCTTCTCCGCTTGATCGCGATAGTGCGACGAGTCGGTGCGATCGCTGTTGCCTACGGGCAGATACATCCAGCTCTCGACGGGTTTGCTCAACTGGACCAATTGCGTCGAGGTCTGGCCGCCTGTTCCCCAGCGCGTGTGATCGTCGCGGTCCTTCTCGTAGGTCATGCTGCGCAAGGTCCTATTGCCCACGTCGCCGCCGCCGCCCACCGGCCACGAAGCATCGCCTCGGCCAACGCGGAATTTGTCGCCATACGTGGCGTCGAGTTTGCCGAAGTGTTCCTTCAACACGCCCATCGCTTTGACGAATTCGGCCAGCCCGGTTTGAAGTGCTTCGTCCGGCTCTTGCAGAGCACGTTCCGGCCTGCCTTCGACGATCGCGTACCAATCGTCGATGCTTTTCTCCGCTTCCTTCACCATGTCGCCGAAGTCGTCGGCCAGTTGTTTGCGCCAATAGTAATACTTCAATGCGCCCGTGGATTCCGGACGCGACTCGAGGTCCCACGCGAGCAGGTCGTCAATCGCGGGTTGATAGTCGGAGTTGCCGGCGTAGTCCGCCGCGTATTTCGCGTGGGCCTGGCGCAACACCTCGACCCAACGGTCCGCCCCGTAAATTCGCATATCGACCGCATACTGCAACGCCTCCTCGACCGTGACCGAGTCGTCCGCGCCAAGCAATTGAATCGCGCGCGCGCCGCGCTGGTTCGTCCAACCATCGCGATTATCGCCGTAGTCCTTGCTCGCAAAAATGTAGTCGATGGACTCGCTGAGTTTGAAGGGGCTGTTCGGCATCATCGCGTCCGGCGGGATGTTGCAGTTCTGCATGTAGCCCTGGGGCGGATTCAACACGTGCAACAGGTCTGACCCAGGGTGAAATCCTTGCCATTCGGCCGCGGCCTTCGAGCCGTCAACGGGAACGGACCAATCGAGGTCCTGCGACCGTTTCGGCACGCGGCCCGCGCGTTGGTAGTAGATGTTGCCGGACGTGTCGGCGCACATGACGTTCTGTGGAAAAATCGCGAGCGTGTCGATCGCCGTCACAGCGCCGGTGTAGTCCTTGGCGAGGTTCAGGTCGTACCACACCTCGGACCCGTTGACCACATCATCGTAAGCCATCTTCGCCGCGTAAGCCTTCGTTCCGTGCTTGGCGATGATCGGCCCGTGCTGCGAGAACCAAAGCGTGTGGGTCTGAGGTTCTTCGCCTTTGACCGCCAGCGTGACGTCGCGCGAGGTCATCTTTTTCCATTCGCCCTCGTAAAGATACTGCGTCGGATCGGTTTCGTTCAGCGTAAGTTCGTAGATGTCCGCGGTGTCAGGCCCGCCGGTCGTCATTGCCCACGCCAGGTTCGCGTTGTGACCGAGCCCAATGTACGGCGAGCCCGCCAGCGTCACCCCGCTGCCTTGAAGTCCGCCCGCGTGGATCCGAAACTCCCAAAAGCGCGACGGCCCCCACCACGACAGGTGCGGATCGATAAGGAGCAGCGCGTTCTTCGAAGCGCTGCGCGCCGGCGAAACGGCCCATTGGTTCGAGCCGCGCTGCACGGGATCGAAGCCCGGCTTGATCCCGCCGCGCTCGAGGTCGCCGTAGGCTTCGTCGATCGACCAATTGAACAGAAACAATCTGCCGAACGCAACGATCATCGCCTCGTCCACCCGCCGGCCGCCCCACCATTCGGGCGCGTCCTTCGGGTGCTGTGCGTAGAACTCGTTTATTCCCGCGGCAAAGGCCTGCAAGTGCGAGCGAATCTCGGGCCGGTTCCGATCCGCGAGCGCCTTCGCCATGCCGTAGTGGTCCCACATATGGGAGCGAAGATCGGACTGGATCGCGTCCTTGCCTTTGATCGACGCGAGCTCGCCGATCGCAGTCATGAAATTCGTCAACAACAGTTCGGGCCGGTCCTCCGCGATCGCGTACCCCTGCGCGTATAGGCCCGCTTCAATCGTCGGTGCGTAAATGTGCGCGACACCCCAGGTGTCACGGTAGATGACGGTCTTGCCCGCGTCCTCGCCTTCGCCGGGCAGAGGTCCACTTGCCTTCGGCGCTTGTTCCTCAGCGAGCTTTGCGAGGCTCGCGCGCATCGTGGAACCTTCCTGTGCTTCGTCCGCCGGTACAGCGTTTGGCGTCGTTGCATTTTCCGAACACGCACTCAGAACAATGCAACAGGAACAAACAAAAAGAGCACGAGAGATTGCCATCGGAAGTTCCTCCTCGCCGCCGCGCGAAACCTCGGAGGCATAGTCGCTGCGATGCTAACACCCGATCGGGACGCGGTCAATCGCGGGCGGATTTTGGAAATGGTTCGATGTTCCTCGTAAATCCGTGGCAAATGACAATACGCTTAGTGCCCAAAGCGGAAACCCGGAAAAATCGCCCAACTCAAGTAGCGATATAAGCTTATGAAAACAAACGAGTTACGACTTGCGTGATCGCGATTCATGTGGTACCAATTCAATAGAGTATCTACGTGAAAGGAGTCCCTGTCATGACCGAGCTTGAACTTCGCGAGAGCCTCACCGCCGACACCCATTGGAAAATGGAACATCCTTTCCAAAGACGAAAATCAGAATTGGTTGATCGTGCGCAAGTACTTCAGCGCGAATTCCGCGAAGCCTTGACGCAAGAGCAACGCGACGCCGTCAAGATGCGCTACACGCAATTGGATCGCGAGCTCGGGCAATTGAACCGGGCAATCGCGAACGCGGGCGTCACGGCGCATCCTCAAAGTCCAGTCGCCGCGCAGGCATCTTACGCCGCGGGTCCACGGCGCGACGCTGGGGTCGGCCGCCCCGCCGGCTGGACGGAACACCGCGAGCGCGCGGCACGCGACCGAGGCGCGCAGATTCGGCAGGAGTTGGAACACTTGTTGAACAACTACTACCCCGCGAGCGACCTGCGCATCCAGTCCCTCATTGAACGATGGCGCACAAGTGGCGATCCGTCATTCGATCCCTCGGCGAGATCGCGCTTCCAGAATCTCAAGCAGAAAGTCTCGGCGTCGAAGTCGAAGGGATAGCCGCCCCTATCCAAAATGGTGGTTGGTCTCCGTTACGCCGCGTTAAACGGGCCCGCGGTCACGTCTTCGTTCGCGACCGCGGCCGCCTTGTTTTCGGGGCCGAGGGGTTTCCATACGATGAGTATTAGCGGGAGTAACGTCATCGACACCACGAGGCCAAGCATCATCGCGACTCCGGTGAAAATCCCGAAATAGATTGTGGGAATGAAGTTAGACGCGGCAAGGATGGAAAAGCCCACCGCAATGGTAATCGAGTTGTACCAAATGCCCATGCCGACGCTGTTGTGGCACCGGTACATCGTGAGGACATAGTTGCGATCGTGTTGGAATTCTGACTTGAACCGCGACACATAGAAGACCGCGTAGTCAACGGTGATCCCTAGCGTCACCGATGCGATCATCACGGTCATCATGTCGAGCGGCACGTCGGTCCAACCGAGGAACCCGAGCACCATGAGGACGGGAAGGATATTCGGGATCATCCCGATGGTCGCCAGGCTAAACGAACGGAAGAGGACAACAAAACTTATCCAAATGGTGAAGTACGTGGAGCCGATCGTGACAATCTGGGACTGGTAGAGGCTTTGGAGCATGTTGTTGTAGAGCACGAACATGCCGGTCGCGCGCGCGGTGAAATTGTCGGTCTCTTTGTGTTCCGCAAAGTACGCATTGATACGTTTAAGCAAGTCCTTCCGATTGAGGTCGTGGCTCGATTCGCGCACGCGCATGGCGATTCGGACTTGGTTGCCTTCCAGCGTGATGTACGGCGATACCACCTGCGACTTGATATCGTCCGGCAGCACCGCGAGCCCGGCCTGAATAACGAGCTTCGGCACGGGCTTGTTGTCATTCACCTGCTGCAGAATGCGTAACAGCGTTATCGGCGAAATCACCTTGCCCGTTTCCGGCAACTCGTCAAGCCAGTCGTGAATCTCCGTCAAGCGATCGAGGTTCGGTTTTTCGATCCAAAAATCGCGCTCCTTCGCCGTCAGGACGACCTCCAACGGCGTCGTGCCGCCCAGCCGTTCGTCGATCTCGGTCATGCCCTGGAAAATTTCGGTCGTCTGCTTGAAGTAATCGATGAACCGGTTCTCGACCGTAAGGCGCGTCGTGCCGAGGGCGCAAAACGCGCCGATTGCGATGCTGCCTAGCGCGACGGACCACTTGTGGTTTTCAGTAAACCGCGCGAAGAACTCCATCGTGGTGCCTTCCGGTTCGGCGTACTTTGGATCGGGGGTCCTCCCCTTCGGAAATAGCATGAGCATCGCCGGAAAGAAGACGAAGCAGAGCATATGCGAAAGAAGAATGCCCCAGAACATCATTACGCCGAAGTCCATCACGGGCCGGATTCCGCTGACGTACAACGAGCCGAACCCGAACATCGTAGTCAACGACGTGTTCCACGAAGTGCTGCCGAGGTCGGCAACCGTGTCGTACACCAATTCGCGGTTCGACTTCTCAGGGGTCCTCGCGTACAACTCCCGGTAATGCACGCCCAAATGGATCGTCAGCGCTATCGAGCAAATAATCAGCAAGGATGAAAAGTTGGCCGTGACGATCGTGAGCATCCAATTCGACCAGCCGAGGTACCCCATCATGATCACGACGCAAATGAGCGCGGTGATTACCTGCACCATGATCCACTTCGGCGAGCGAAACAGGACCAAGAGCGCAAGGAATACGAACCCAAGCACTGCGAAGCCGAAGGTATAAATGTCGCTCTCGACGTAGTCGATGATGTCGGCGGCAATCATCGGCACGCCGCCGATGTGCAGCGTTCCGATGTCCCTGTGCTTCTCGATGACCGCGCGCAGTTCCGCGATTTCCGCGCGGCGCTCCTGCATCTGCTCGGCGTGCTCGATGGTGTACTCGGCCTCTACTGCCTTGAGCTCGGCCAGTTCCGCGGCGGTGGCTTCCTTGGCGGTCCTCTTATCGCGCAACTCTGTGCGGTGGTCGTAGAGTGCTTTATAATCAGGCGGATCCGGCGTGAAATTCGCCTGGATAGCCGTGGTCTTCCCGTCCTCCGCGATCAGGTGGTTCTTGTAGAACGGACTTTCCGTGAGTTCCTTCCGTGCAAGTTCGCGGTCAATACCCGGCTCTTCCAGTATCTTGTAGTCCGTCGCGATTAGCAGTAGCGGAATGTGCGGGCTCTGGAAAAGCGGGACGTCGAGAATCGTGTTGCACGACGCGACGCTCTCCATCGCGGTGAGTTCGTCGCGAAGGGCCTTGAGTTTCGCCAACGTCGCTTCCGTAAATAGATCGTCCTTCGGCGTGACTGTGATGATCACGTAATCGTCAGACCCGAAGATGTCGCGCGTGTCGTTGTAGTACCGCAGGTCCTGATCGTTTTCGAGGACGATGCTGTCGCCCGAGGCGTCGAGCTTGAAGTCTTTGACGTAGTAGCCGAAGAAGGCCGTGATGATCAGCGTGGCGACGACAATCGTCTTCGGATACTCAAGCACCGTCCTATCAAACAAACGCATCATGATCGTCTGCTTGCGCTGGCCGGCGGTTTCCGCGTTCTTCTGCATGGTCAGGTCCTCTCCCTCACGCGACCTCTAGTGAGACGCTCGCGGCCCTTCAAAAGATTCATAGTAAAACGGCGGACAGCCGATTGCGACACTGCGCGGCCAAGAAACCATCGCGCCACACCGGCCCAAACTGTTAGATTCTAAACGATCTGTCTATCCCCTGGCCAAGGCCGGAAGTTCCCGCCGGCGCGAAAGGAGGGTGGATCGTTGAACATGCGCCGCAAACACGGGTTATACTGAAATGGCTTCGCAAATTGTCCCGATTTCGCTTCGGAAACACCGATTTCTTGAGGGTATCATGCGCCTTTTGAATCAACGACCAGTCTGGATTGGGTATTCCGCCACGGCGCTACTTGCTGCGTGCTGCATGTTGATTCTGCCCGGATCCGCCAACGCGCACACCCGAATCACCACGAACGTGAGCTGGAGCGAAGACGTTCGGCCTATCCTGCGCGAGAAATGCATGATTTGCCACCACCCAGGCGGTATCGCACCGGACTACGTTGACTTCACTTTCTACGGCACCGACGTCAAGCCGGGCGCCTGGGCCTGGCGGGCGGCGATTGTCGAAGAGATTGTCACCGGCCGAATGCCCCCCTGGCGCGCCGACCCCCGGTTCGGTTCGTTCAAGAACTCGAAGGCGCTGACACAATTCGAACTGGACACGATTGTCGCCTGGGCCGAGGGCGGCGGGCCCCAGGGCCCGCAGCGCGATCTACCCCCTCCGGTCGAGTTTGTGAATCCGGGCTGGCAATTCGGCGAACCCGACATGGTATTCGAACTGCCCGAGGAATTCGTTCTCGCGCCCAACGTACCCAATGGTTCCATTACGGTCTCGCTGCCAGTGACCCTCGAGAAAGACGGATGGATAACGGGTTTCGAATTCTTCCCACACGACCCGAAAAACATCTTCAGTATGGAGGCGTGGTTGCTCGATCCCAAGGGCGTGGAGATCGCGCCGATCGAAGTCGAGGAACAAGTCCCCTACGACCCGCTAAAACCCGACAGCGGCCCGGTCCCAACGCGCCTGCGCGAGTTCCCCCAAGGCCCCCACTTCTTGGGCCAATGGATCCGAGGCGACCAACCCGTACTCATGCCGGACGCCGGCGGCAAGATTCTTCGCAAAGCATCAACGATCCAGTTGACGATAAATTACCAACGGCCTGACTACGCCGACTGGACCGAAGTACTGCGCGACAAATCGAAGCTCGGGCTGCACGTCGCGCTACCCGACGCCGAGATCGACCTCTTGGTCGAATCCTACGCAATCGCCAGGAACGATTTCGTCATCAGAGCCAACGAGGCCAAGCAAAAGATCGAAATGGAATTCATCGTGCCGGAGGCGGTAAATCTGCTCGGCGTCCATCCGCTGCTGGGTAGCCTCGGCAGCACATTGCTGGTGACCGCGACGTACCCCGACGGCCTCACACAGAACTTGCTTTGGGCGCCGCAATATCAGCGCAAATTTGCAACATCGTATTTCTTCGACGAACCTGTCTCCGCGCCGAAAGGGACCGTGTTGCGCTTCGCGGCGGAGTACGACAACACCGAGGCGAACCTGGACAATCCGAATAGTCCACCGACCGACGTGAAGGCCGGCGCGAAGTTCACGGACGAGATGCTGATGGCGCGGATCGACTATTCGTTGGGCGACCATTTGATCGTGCGGCAGAAAGTTGACCCGGCCGCATTGGCGAAAGCCGAGGCCCAACGGAGCGGCGGTGGAATGATCGCGGGCGTTCCCAATGATCTCTTTCCGCCTACTCCGCTGATGAAGGACATGCCGGACATGCCCGCCGCGGACTCGCCGCAGCCGCTCGAACTGATGCCCCAACATGGGGGCGAGAAAATTTTTGTCACGAGCAACGGTTTCCACCGCGTCGAGGCGACGATGCCCACGCCCGGTGAATTCCGGCTGTATGTGTACGACGATTTAGACCAAGCGATTGATCCGCGCAACTTCTCCGGCTTCGCGGAGACGATCCTTGGCGCAACGCCGCTCGAATATTACCACTACAAGGACGACCACCTCACCGCGTTCATTAGTCCGGAACTGCCCGCCGAGGTGAAGACCGCACTAGAGATCGCGGGGAACGAAGAAGAATTCTCGTTCCGTTTCGACGCGCTTACAACCGATCCAAACGCGCAGGCCCCCGGCAAACTCCGCTACCAAGCCCCTCCCCACGAAGGCCTCCTGCGCATGGCCGAAACGAATGAGCACTACCTCGAAGGCGCGATGTTCGGGCCGGGCAAGTTCCAACTATATTTCTACGATCGAAACTTGGACCCGATTGACCCGCGCAATTTCGCAGGGCATGTCGAGTCCGCTCCAAGCGAAAACAAGAAAGGGCCCGCGGCCGCTCGCGCAGACCTCGCGTACGCAAATCCGGGCGACGAATATCTGTCTGCCGCTGTTCCGCCCACGACGCCCATCGCGCTTACCGCCTCCGTGCTCATCGGCGGCAAGGAACACAAATTCGATTTCCAGTTCGACGAATTGACCGAAGAAGCGTGGGACGTGGACGGCGAGGACGCGCCGGCAGTACCCAAGAAACGGCTCCATGCCGCGCCGCATGGCAGCCAGGATGTGGTCATGAATCGATTCGATCCCTAT
>CAYXRK010000069.1:0-22072 GCA_964467615.1 uncultured Nitrospirales bacterium
TCCAGATCGGGAGGCGTTTCGGCGAAACCGAGTTCTTGGGCCCGTTTGAGCGCTGGCCCGAACTCAAGACCCTCGTACGTCATCCGGCTGAGAATGTAGTTGCAGGTCCCGTTGAGAATTCCGTACACGTGGCTGATCCGGTTCGCTGCGAGGCCCTCGCGCAGCGCCTTGATGATGGGAATCCCCCCGGCGACGGCCGCTTCGTATCGAAGTTCGACGCCATTCCGCGCTGCCGTTTCGGAAAGTTCGGGACCGTGCGTCGCCAACAGATACTTGTTGGCCGTGACGACATTTTTCTTTGCCCGCAATGCGTTGAGAATGAACGTCCGCGCCGGCTCGAGCCCGCCTATTAGTTCGCAAACGACGTCGACGTCCGGCGACTCATTCAATACCGACGCCTTGCCCGTCACCGTGACGCCGGTCAAGTCGAACTCGGCGAGGGCGGCGTGGTTGATATCGCAAACGTGCGTCAACCGCACGTCCTGGCCGGCCTTTGCGCGGACCACGTCGCGGTTGTCGATAAGCGTTTTGATCGTGCCGCCGCCAACGATTCCAGCGCCGATCACGGCGACTCCGATAGACATGCTGTGGAGTTTTCCTTGCGATTCGGTTGTCGGTAAGGTGGGGCGCGCCCCACCCTACACTGTTTCAAATGTGCAGATGACTTGGCCCACGCGGATTGTGTCGCCTGGGGAGACTTTCAGATCGGTGAGCGTACCGGCCCGTGGCGCAGGCACGCAAAACGCCGCTTTGTCGGTCGTGATTTCCAACAGATCGTCGCCTTCCCGCAATTTGGCGCCCTTCTCGGCAAGCCACGCCGAAACCTTGACGGCCTGCACGCCGTCTTCGCCAAGGTCCGGAAGTATGACTTCGATTTTCATTCGTAGAAACTCAGACTAGAAGTGAAAACTATACCGCACCGGCGTCCGCGGAATCGTTTTAGGGCTTGGGCTATCGAGCCACCGCCAAGAATACGCAAAATACAACCAGGATCGCGGACACAAGAAAGTAAGCGAGAAACGATCTTCCCGACAGATCGCGGTTCCGCCACAAATACAAAAACTGCCCGAGCACGACTGCAGCCAAGGCCGCGCTCGCAATTAATAGACTCGTGCTCTCTGAAATTGTTTCGTTTGCGATGCGAATGAGGAGACCCGACACAATCAATACGATTCCTATAATCCACGGTGAGGTCCTCGCAGCTTCGAACCGCGACCGAGTTACGGTCTCGACCGTAGTCTCCAAATGAAGCCGAGACAAAATCATTTCTCGAATCTCGTCCATTCGTTCAAGAAAAATGATGCTAGTTTTCCTACCAATCTCACGAATCGTGATTCTGATCGGCTCGCCGTGTTCATTGTTGATGACACGAACCTGTGAGATGTCCGCGATAGGTATGCGCCTAATACGTCCCGGTTCTATGCCGTATTCGAGCTCGTCTGCCCCAATCCGAAGTTCGAGACGAGACAACCCCAAGTAGTAAAAAACTTTAACAGCGATGAACGCGCAGACAATGCTAACGACAATCTGAATTAAACGACTGGCTAGAGACTCCGTCACGGGGGAGTCAACGGGTTGCGAAAACACGAAGGGCGTTCCTAATGAACAGAACAAGAAAACCAGGAAAAAACTGGCTTGTAGCCCCCTGGTCGCTTTCTGCGAGCAATGGTACGTCATCACTAAAACGGACTTTCGGGCCGCAAGGTCGAATCAGCCTTTTTCGTCCCGAACGGTGGTACGCTGATCGTGTCCCAATCGCTCCATCCGTCGGCCGGCCACGCCGAAACCTTGACGGTCTGCACGCCGTCTTCGCCCAGATCGGGAAGTATGACCTCAATCTTCATGGGAACCGGATATACGAAAAGAGGACAAGCCGGCAATTCTAACGTTTTCAGTGTCAGACTTCACGAATGCGGTCCTGTGTCGAAACAAAGTTGGCGCATCGATCCCGACGCCCTGGACAAAAACTAAAACGGCCGTTCCGGCGCCAGCACGAACTCTGTTCGCTTCGCGGACAGCGGAGCGACGCCGATCGTTATCCAGTCGCTCCAACCATCGGGCAACCCGCGTGGGCGAATACGTAAGCGGTAGGGGTTCCATTGGTAAAGCGGTTTCCAACCGTCGGCAGGCAGAGGCCCGAAAATCTGCTCGATTCCGCGAGGGACCGAGTATTCGCCCGTGAGACGGTGCCAGCCTTCGCCCACGTCGTATTGGATGACGTAGGCCGCGTGAGGATTGCCGGTCCATTTGGCGTGAATGGCCCCGCTTTCCGACTCGAAATAAAGCGTTTCTCCATCGTGCGGTTCGAGAATAGTCGGCACCTCGAGATTGGCCGGATCCTCGGCGGCAACTACTAACTGGTGCTCTGCTTCGTATGCCTCGATCTCCTCCCTGGCGAGTTTGTTCTCGCCCATCCACGAAACGAGTTGGGCCATGAGTTGGCCATATTCCTCAGGGTTTTGTTCCACGACATTGTTCTTTTCGCCCGGATCTCGAACAAGGTCATACAGCTCGTTCTCCTGACGATCGGGCGACATGCGCGCGATCAGTTTCCACTCGCGCGTGCGGACGCTGCGCACAAATGTCGATTGCATTTCGGGTTTCGATTGATAGCCGCCTTCGACGCTTTCCGCGAATAGGGGTACGTCTTCCATCGGTTTGCCCTGAATGGCCGGCCACAGCGAACGGCCTTGCGCGGTCTTCGGCGTTTCCCAGCCCATCATCTCGCAGAGGGTGGGAAGTAGATCGATCTGTTGCGCGAGTGCATCGGGTCTCATCGTAGATTTTATGAGTCGCGGCGCATAGATGAACAACGGAATGTGAATGAGTTCGTCGTAGTGCTTGGAATGGACCGCCGTCGACGCGTGACCAACATGGCCGTGTTCGAGTAGTTCCTCCGCGTGGTCGGCCGTTATTACGATGATCGTGTGTTTCAACTTTTCGTGCAGGCGCAGGCGATACTTAATGCTCTCGAACGCGAAATCGAATTCTCGAATTTCGGCGTCGTAGAGCGCGTCGATCCAGGGCTTGTCCGTTTCGTCGAATTCGACGCTGCCTTCCGGAATGATCACCTCTTTCTCGAGTACGTTGAGGATTTCATCCGGGGCCGCTCCGGGCGGGCCGTCGGCCGGAGGAAAGATGCGGTGGTTCGGGGGCGGATCATACGGTAGATGGGCGTGGCGCCAGTGGTACCAGATGGCGAAGGGGTCATCGTGATTGTCGTCGAGCCAATCGCGGATCGTCCCGATCTCGTCCTTGGTTGTGTCATCAATCACGCGCTCTTCCATCTCGCCGAGATTCATAAACGTCGGGTCGACCGTGAGGTAAGACATGTTGGGCACGCGATAGCCGTGGCGCTTATACACGTCGAGAATCGTTTCGACGCTTTCCGGAAGCGTCCGCCCCATCACGGTAACTCCGTGCGCGGGCGGATACAGCCCGGAGAGCGTAGAGACCACGCCGGCGCCGGTCCACGCCGCCTCGCTGAAGGCGTTCGTGAAGATCGCGGCGTTGCCCGTGAGCGCGTCGAGATGCGGCGTGGTTTCGCGTTCGTAGCCGTAAATCCCCATGCGGTCGGGGCGCGCGCAATCCACCGTGATGAGAATTAGATTAAGCGGCGGATGGATATGCCGCGTCCACACTTCGTGCGCCGACCACAGTACGGCCATCGCGGGAACGACGTAGCCGACCGACCATCGAAGCGGCGCGGAACGCCCGGCTATCCAACGGACGATGCCGCGGCGCTCGAGGGCGAGCATGCCGATGAGTCCCAGGCCGCCCGCCGACCAATTGGTAATCATGTCGTCAAGCGAGCTCGCCCGGTTCGGTATGAGTTCCTGGAGGAACTCGTCGCACGCGCCGACAAGAAAGACACCCGTAGCGATCGCGGGATAGACCCGAAAACCGGACACGTCGACGCGTACCGCGCGCGCTATCACCCACGCCAACAGAGTGTACTGGACAAGGTGGACGCGCTCGACCGGGTAGGCGCAATGGAGTGTTATCAAATACGCGTAGCCGCCGACCACAGCGGCAAGCCACACGAACGCCAATGGCGGCTGCTTCCGCATCGCGTACAGCAATACCAGCGCCGCGATCGCGCCAATGACGATGACGCCACGATTCACTAAGTCGCCCGCGCCTTCGACCGACACCACGCCCGCGAGCGCGATCCACAGCGGTAACACAAGCGGTGCAAATGCGAAGATCAAAATGACATAGATGACCGCGACCGCCCAACGAAGAACGCGCTGATAGCGGCGATCATCAACCGCGAAATCGTGGCCGCAATTTGGACAATGGGCGTCGGACATGGCTGGCCAGATCGTAGCAGAATCGCACGCACTTCGCGTGGCGAGCGCCTATCGATCCGCGAGTCCCCGAATAGTCGACGTAATCCTTCGCAGGCCCTCGGCGAAGTGTTCCTTCTGGCCGCCGAGACCGAAACGCAAATGGTGCTCGAGGCCCATCCACTCGCCGGGCACGATCAGGACGCTGTGCTCGTTGCGGATGCGATCGCAAAGTTCGCGTGATCGCTCGATTCCGTTGTATCGAACGAACGCGTACGCCCCGGCGCGCGGCTCGGCGAACTCCAAGACGCCGCCGAGGCCGTTCGCCCATTCTTTGAATTGGTTCCAATTGGTCCCCATGAACGACCGGCCCCGCGCGAACAACTTGAGGCGTATATCCGGACGAACGGCGAACCGCGCGACTAGGTCGCTCAGCGTTCCTGGAGATATCGTCGTGTAGTCGTGACGCGCCCAGCACTCAGCGACGATCGCGGGCGGGCCAACAATCCAGCCGATTCGCGCGCCGGGAATGCCAAACGCTTTGGAGAGGCCCGACGTGACGATCACGCGGTCGCTCATGCCCCAAAAACTCTTCGACAGCGTTCCGTTCCATTCCGCGCCGAGGTAGACCTGGTCCGCGATGAGCCATGCGCCGACTCGCTCGACGCCCGCGACGATTCGGCGCATGTCGGCGTCGCTAAGCACTGCCCCCGTCGGGTTGTTGGGATGGCTGACGTACACGAGTTTCGTTTTTTTCGTCAACCCGCGCTCAAACTCGTCCCAGTCCGGCGTCCATCCGTCTTCCCGGCGCAGCCGAAACGTTCGCACGGTGCTTCCCATATTCTGCGCGATACCTGAAACTTGCATGTAGTTCGGTACCTGAAACAGGACCTCGTCGCCCGGCTCGAGCAACACGTCAGGCAGGATGAAGTTCGCCTCGGCGGTCCCATTGGTAATCTCGATGTGATCGGCCGATGCTCCGGGATAATGCATCGCGACGGCCTCGCGCAATTGCGGCGTCCCGTTGGTTTGGATGTAGACGAGCGGCGCATCGAGCAAGCTGTCCAGATCGAGCCCCATGTCCGCGAGTTCTCGGACGCTGACCGGGTGTACGCCGCTCTCGCTCAGATTGATATCGACGACGTTTTCGAAGAGCGACTGTCCGCGCTCAAGTTCGAACACATGAAAGGGGTGTACGCTCATTGGAATTCCCTACGCAAGCGCCTGAAGCACGGCCTCGGCAATGAAAATATCTTGCACCGCGACGCCGGTAAGATCGGCCACGATGACTTCTTCGTCTGACCGCCGCCCCGGCCGGACGCCGCGGATGATATCACCAAGCTCGACGATGTCGGTTTCGGCGATGACGCCCGCGCGAATCGCGTGATGAATCTCGCCGCGCGTGAGGCATTGCGCCTTGCTATCCGCGACAACCAAGTCCGCCATCGCGAGGACACCGACATCGAGTTCCTGTTTGTCCGGTGTGTCCGACCCGACGGCGATGATCAACATCCCCGGCCGGACATGCTCGCGCGAAAGGAGCGGAGTCGTGGAGGGAGTCGTGGTCACGATGACGTCGCAGTTTGCGGCCAACTCCGAGATGCTCTCCGCAATATCGAGACCAAGGCCGAATTCACGCAGGTCCTCGACAAGTAGCCGAGCGCGATCGCGGTTTCTTCCCCAGATGAGTGCCGAACGATACGAGATTGCCTTGGCGATATGGTTTAGTTGGAGCCGCGCCTGAATCCCCGCGCCGACGATTCCGATTCGTTCGACGCCGCTGCGCGCAAGATGCTTCGCGGCGGTCGCCCCTGCCGCGGCGGTGCGCACATCGGTGAGCAGGCCGTCGTCGAGCAGCACCGCTTTGGGCGCGCCGGTTCGCTGCTCAAAGAGCAACATCAATCCGCTGCTCGAGGGCAGCCCGATTTCGGGGTTCTTGTAAAAACCCGATGCGACTTTCACCAGGAAATGTTCGCCGCCCCGGACATAGCCATACTTGATGTGGGCATCGCCCGGTGGGTCCTCGAACAGCAGCTCGCCTACCGGCGGCACGACCGCCCGGCCTTCGGAGTACGCCGCGAATGCCGCTTCCATCGCCCCGAGCGAATGGACACTCCGGAGTGCGGTTTGGATTTCCGTGTTTGAGATTATTCGCGGCGGCATGAGCGATGTGATTTTTGGGAGCGGGGCAGCGAGACTCCAGGTACCGCACTGAGGTATGGGACGCGCTGATCAGATTCGCGACGAGCCGCGAGAGTCTACGCGAGGACCCCGTTCACGACCTTGCCATGCACGTCGGTGAGGCGGAAGTCGCGGCCTTGGTAGCGATACGTCAGGCGCTCGTGGTCGATGCCGAGAATGTGCAGGATGGTCGCGTTGACATCGTGGACGTGTACCGGGTCGCGGACGATGTTGTATGAGAAGTCGTCAGTTTCGCCGTATGTTGTTCCCGCCTTGACGCCCGCGCCGGCCATCCAAATGGTGAAGCAACGGCCATGGTGGTCGCGGCCATAGTTTGTCTCCGTCAGGTTGCCTTGGCAGTAGACCGTCCGGCCGAACTCGCCGCCCCAAATGACGAGCGTGTCGTCGAGCATGCCGCGCTGCTTGAGGTCCTTGACGAGCGCGGCGGAGCCTTGGTCGACGTCATTGCACTGGATTCGGTGGTCGCGCGGCAGATTGTTGTGCTGGTCCCAACCGCGATGATAGAGCTGGATGAAGCGCACGTCGCGCTCCGCGAGCCGCCGCGCCAATAAACAATTCGCGGCATACGTGCCAGGCTTCCTCACATCAGGGCCGTACATATCGAGGATGTGCTGCGGCTCGTTGGAAATGTCCATCACGTCCGGGACGGACGCCTGCATGCGAAACGCCATCTCGTATTGCGCGATTCGCGTGTTGATCTCTGGATCGGCGAATTCGTCGAATTGCATCGCGTTGAGCTCCGCCAAACTATCGAGCATATGGCGCCGCGCATCCCGGTCGATTCCCGGCGGATTATTCAGGTAGAGCACCGGGTCCGCGCCCGCGCGAAACGTCACGCCTTGGTGCTCCGAGGGCAGAAAGCCCGCGCCCCAGAGGCGTTGGAACAGCGCCTGTGCGTCCTTCATCGAACTGCCTTGCGAAATGAGGACGATAAACGAGGGGAGGTCTTTGTTTTCCGAACCGATGCCATAGCTGAGCCATGCGCCCATGCTCGGGCGGCCGGGCTGTTGGTGGCCGGTCTGCATGTACGTGATCGCCGGGTCGTGGTTGATGGCCTCGGTGTTTACCGTTTTGATGAAGCAAAGGTCGTCGACGATTTCCGCGGTGTGCTTTAGCGTTTCGCTCACCCACGCGCCGGACTGCCCGTACTGTTTGAAGTCGTAAATCGTCGGCGTCAACGGAAAGTTGGTCTGGCCCGAAGTCATTCCCGTGAGGCGCTGGCCTTGGCGCACCGACTCCGGCAAATTCACGCCGCGCATTTCGACGAGCTTCGGTTTGTAGTCGAACGAGTCGAGTTGCGACGGGCCGCCGTTCTGAAACATGTAAATCACGCGCTTTGCCTTCGGCGCGAAATGCAGGCCTGGGAGCGCGGGTATTGGTCCTGATCCCTCGGTCGGCGAACCGAAGGCGCTTGGGCCTAGAATCGAAGCCAGGGCCGCGACCCCGATTCCTGTGCTCGTCTGGCCGAAGAATTGCCGACGAGTCATCAATTGCGAAATATCACAGTCCGGGCACATTACGAAACCCTCGGCCTAAGTGCCGTTATTCTATCCCCTTGCCGCCTCGAATTGCACAGTCAACCAACAGACTCAAGGGAAAAAAGAAGAAGGGCAGGCGGCACGGATAACGACGCCTGCCCTCTTAGGCCACGTGGGGCATGTCTCGTGACCAAAAGATTTCGTTCGCGGGGCCCCCCCGCGTTAAAGCCGTCAGTACAACGCGCGAAGCAGCAAGAACGCTCCGATCCAGACCAATGGAACGCCGAAGAAAAATCCGATCAGGGTGGAAAGCAGCGCCAAACCCGCGATGAGGCAGGCCGCGCCGACGATGATGAGGAACAACAGCCCGAGCGACTTCTCGGCGAACGACGCGAGCTTCCACGAAACCTTGAACGGGAAGAGGAATAGCGCGCGGAATCCCTTGCGGCTGAAGCTCTCCTTCTTCTCCGCGATGACTTCGGTCGCTGCTGTCGCGTGGGCCATTTTCTACACTCTGATTTTGCGAACGATCGCGTTAGAGTGACTCGATCGAGATCGAGCCGTTCGAGGACCTCAGATCAAGAAGCGGTCCGCCGCCGTTCACCGACCCTTCGAGCCGGCTACGGCGCTTGCCGTCATCGGTGCGGCTTACGTCGAACGAAGTCCGGACACTCCCATTGGACGTCCGTGCTGCCAAAGTAAACGCGCTGCTGGCTGGGACTGCCACACGAATCGAGCCGTTCGAGGTCTCGCACGATATCGTGTCGTCCACGCTGAGTTCGCCGGAGTGCTCGATGGAGATGCCGCCGTTGGAGGTCCCGGCCTGGATCGGACCGTCAACATTGACGAGTTCAATCCGGCCATTGCTCGTATCACAGATGATCTTCCCGGAGAGTTCCTCGAATTGGATTTTCCCGTTCGACGAACGGCCCGAAATTTCCCCCTGGATTCCCGTCACCGACACGTTTCCGTTCGAGTTGATCAGATCGAGTGCGGCCTGATTGGGAATCTTGACGTCGTAGGAAACCCACGCGCTCATGTCCGAACGTTTTGGAATAGTCGCGTCAACGACGATTTCAGACCCGGTCTGTACGACGTTGATCGTGACGCTCTCCAAAAAGCCCTGCACATCGTCCGAATCCTTGAATCCGATGTTCAGTTTTTCGAGCACCCACTTGACACCCCCGGTATCCGGCCGCGCGTGCTTTTCCGCCGTGACGAGCAATTCGTTCTTGTCCCACGCCGTCACGTTGATGTTCCCATTTTTTGACGTGACCCGAAGCGTGCCGCCGGGCTCGAACGCCAACTGCCGCGTCACCGTCTGCACCCATTTCCCATCGACTTGCTCGACCTTGCCGTCTTCAGCTACTACCTCAGCCTGAGCGGACTGAAACGCCAATCCGGCCACTATCACAAACGTCGCCATGTACGCTTTCATTGTCGTGGTCCTCTTGAAACGGTTTCCCGCTATGAGACGCGCCGAACACGCGTTTGGTTGCACGCCTGAATTCGCGGCCTTAGTGTTGGAGCCGTTCGTCCCAGTCGTACTCACGCGTCGTCACCGTGTTCTCAAGCCGCTGGATGCGCCGATCCAAATTGTCATACGTCCGTTTCAGACGATGCAGCGCCATGCTTCGCGAGTCGGCATACGAGTGATAAAACTCCTTGTCCTCTTCGTTCTCGAGCGGAAGCACCGGCTCAAGTTTCATGATGAGCGCCGCAACGATGTAGAGACCCACCGTCGGCCAAAATCCTGTTGCCGTCGATGCGGCTAGTACAATAATCCGCATCCAAGAGACTGAAAAGCTGTAATGCTCGGCCAGTCCTCGACAGACTCCGAAGATCATCCCTTCGCGGGAACGGTATAGAGTACGGTTCTCGTCGTGTCCATATCTCATTCGGTTGCCCCTTTCCTCGCGCCGCTGCCGCCGTGATCGGCGTGTCTCGTGTTTCTCCGATGGCTCTTCGAAGTCATCGTGGGCCGCTTGATCCGGAAAATCGTTGCGCAAGTCCGGCGGCCCTTCGGACCCGTCATGCGTGGCACGATGCTGAGATTCGTTATGCATGTACGCCCGTCCCATTCCCACCCAGCGCCGCACATCGCGCTGCCATCTCCGCGATTCACGGCGCCACTCCCGTTCCCAGTGGCGCGATTCCCTTCGCGTATGCCGACCGTGGCAAAACATCTCCCTATCCCTTTCTCAATTCTTCGTCGAAGTCCCGCTTCTTGCGCCGATCATCGTCCAGCAGCAAGGTCTCCAACGCCTCGACTCGCGAGTCCATCTTCTTCAATCCGTGATGGATTTCCTGAATCAGCCGCGTTTCCTCGATATCTTCGCCCTGCCGCTTCTTTGGGCCGCCGCCGCGGGACGCACGAATTATCATGTATATGGACATACCGATCGAGAGGATGATGGTCACCGCCCCGATGCAACCGACCGCGACTATCGCGACTTCTTCCCACATATCGACCTTTCAACCGTCGGCCCTAAAACGGCCGCATGCTCCGTGGCTATCTACTCCGCGCGTCGCGGGATATTCACCGCAGTTCCGTTTCGAACCGCTCGTGCTTTGAGTTCTCGATCATCAGCGTTTCGAGTGCCTCGATTCGTTCTTCCATGCGCCGAAAACTGCGCTGCATATCTTGAAACGCCTTCGTGTCCTCGGCGTCGGACTCGCTATTTCGTGATGTCCGCGTCTGCCGCAACATCTTTACGAACCCAATGAATAGTCCTCCGGAAACCGCCAAAAAACCTATACCGAAGATCATAAGAATCGCCAGCAGACCGCTCAAACCGCCAGAGTCTTCAATGAGCGCTTCCATATGCTCCCCTCCTCAAACGATACGTGTTCGCTCGTCCGCCCGGATTATCGGTTACCGCGGTTGGCCTTAAGCGCCTCGAGTTCCTTTTCAACGTCCTCATCACCCTTGAGCCGGCGGAATTCCTCTTCGAGGGACGGCTTGCGGCCGTAGTTGACCACTTCGGCGTCCGCTTCCATGCGCTCGATGCGTTCCTCGAACGTATCGAAGCGCATCATCGCGTCGGAGGTATCGTACTTGCGCAGGCCGCGTTCAGCTCTGACCTTATGTTGCGCATGCTGGTGCCGCTGAATCAACATGCGCTGCTTCTCGCGCGCGGAATTAAGCTTATCTTCAAGCTGCCCAATGTCGCTCTGGTATTGTTCAACCAGGCTGTCGCACTGGGTCATCTCGCTATCGAGTTGCTGGACGCGTTCGCTGTAGCGCTTCTTCTCGATGAGCGCCTCGCGCGCCAGATCCTCACGGCCCTTGTCTATGGCGAGTTTGGCCTTTGAATCCCATGAACCGGCGTTTTCGCGCACTTTCTCCGATTCGCGCTCGATCTTCTTCTTCGTCGCCATCGCCCCGGCGCAGGACGCCTTGATCTCCACGAGTGTGTCTTCCATCTCGCGGATCATGAGCTTGACCAACTTTTCCGGGTCCTCGGCCTTGTCCAACATTGTGTTGAGGTTGGAACTTACGATGTCCCGCACGCGCGTGAAAATACCCATGACTCTTCCTCCGACTGGTACGTTACCAGGTCTTAGTGAATTCGTTGACTACTTCGAACGGCGTTTGGCGAGCAGTTACCGCCAACGCGCCGAGTGGATCGCCTTCGTCTACACGGACGCCCGCCGAAAACGTTTTGCCGTCCGTCGCGGGTCTACACCACACGACTCTCCCTCGCATTGTTACCGCAGTGTTCATTCCGGGCCACGGTAGTGTCTCGATTTTGAGCCACTGCCCTGGCCGCACCCGCCGCCCGATGTGGATCCGAGCGCCGTCGCCACTGGCGTTGCGCCACAGGCCCTGGCCTGCGGCGCCGTCTGCGGCCAAGTATCGCAACGTCCCGCGAACCGGAACGCGGTCGCACTCTCGCTGGTCTAAGTTCAAATCTATCGCTGCTTCCGCGCTCATGGCAACCCTCGCTTCCCTTACCGTTTTGACGGACTTGTCGAGGAAACGCAATGTCTGTGCCACATCTCGAAGACTCCGTAAGTCTAGTTACTTGAATGGCTTATGTCTATTGACGCCGTTGTGATTCGGCAAGCCTTTTTGGTATCATCGCAAATTAAATAGGCAATATGGCCAGTATGAGGTATAAATCGCCATGCGCGTTGAATCCATGAAACTGCGTCAACAACCCGAGCCGGAGGAGCGTCGGCGTGATGTCGTGGAGGCGATCGGGCAGGCTGATACCTTCCTTGAATTTGGAGAGAGGCTCTCGCACGTCGCCCAGGTGGAGCGGCCGGTACTGCTAATTGGTGAACGGGGTACGGGGAAGGAGTTGGCGGCGCAGCGGCTGCACTATTTGTCGAAGAGATGGGAGGGGCCGTTCGTGACGCTCAACTGCGCGGCGCTTGCGCCGACGTTGCTCGAGTCGGAATTGTTTGGCCACGAAGCGGGGGCGTTTACCGGGGCGGGAACTCGGCGGCAGGGACGGTTTGAGGCCGCGGATACGGGGACGTTTTTCTTGGATGAGATCGGGAACATTCCGCTTGAGGCGCAGGCGAAGATTCTTCGAGTGGTCGAGTATGGGACCTTCGAGCGGGTGGGGAGTTCGCAGCCGACGCAGGTGAACGTGCGGATCGTCGCGGCGACGAACGCGGACTTGCAAGCGAAGTCGGACAGCGGAGAGTTCATGCGCGACTTGTTGGATCGGTTGTCGTTCGACGTGTTGTTGTTGCCGGCGTTGCGCGAGCGGAGGGAAGACATCGCGATCCTTGCGAACCATTTCTCGTCGCGGATGGCCGCGGAGCTTGGTTGGCCGGACGTTCCCACGATTACGGAAGATGCGATGACGACGATGGAAGCGTATTCGTGGCCGGGGAACGTGCGCGAGTTGAAGAACGTGATCGAGCGCGCGGTGTATCGATCCGGCGATCATGTCATCACGCGGGACGAGTTGATCTTCGATCCGTTCCGCCCCTATTCGAGGGTGCTTCAGGGCCCCAGAACTCCGCATGCGCCGGACACGGCGGACCGTGTCGTGCCGCGGGACGAGGACGCTGATGACGAAGACGTTGACATCAGCGCGGGGTTTGAGTCGCTCGTGAACGGCCTTGAAGTGAAGCTGCTTCGGCAGGCGCTCGAGACCTGCAAGTACAATCAGCGCAAGGCGGCGGACTACCTGAAGCTGACGTATCACCAGTTCCGGGGGCTGTACCGGAAGTACGCCGAGCAGTTCGACGAGTAGGATATACTACTTAACTATAATACTAGTTAAGGCTTGAAGTCATCGCCGTGGACGGCGACGAAGCCGCGAAGCCTAGTCATCACGTCCTTTTCGATCTGCCGGATGCGTTCGCGCGTCAGGCTGAACTTGTTGCCGGTCTCCGCGAGCGTGTGCGCCTTGCCGTCGGCGAGGCCGTAGCGGTAGCGGATGATGGTCTGTTCGCGCTCGTTTAACACCTTCATCAACTCGCCCATTTGTTGGTCGAGCTCGAATTGCACGATTTCCTCGTCGCGCCGGCGCGGCTCGGCGTTCTCCGGGAAGCCGCGGCCTTCGTCCATGTCGGTGGTATCGAGGTTTTCGAGGGGGGAGACTTCGTCCACAAAATTGCGCAGCTTCTCCACTTCCTTGACCTTGACGCCCATCGCCGCGGCGATCTCTTCGACTTCCGGTTGTTTGCCGGTCTTTATGGAGAGCTCTTCGGCCGCCTTTTTGTAGCGCGCGATGTTGTCGGTCACGTAGACCGGGACGCGCACGGTGCGACCGTAGTTCGAGAGGGACCGCGTGACCGCCTGGCGAATCCACCAAGTGGCGTAGGTGCTGAACTTGCAGCCGCGATCCGGATCGAACTTGTCGGCGGCCTTCATCAACCCGAGGTTGCCTTCCTCGATCAGGTCTTGCAGAGGCAAGCCGAAGTACAGATACTTCTTCGCGATGCTGACGACTAGGCGCAGGTTCGAAACGATGAGCAGTTTGCGGGCCTCGGAGTCGCCGGCCAGGGCGGCCTTGGAAAGGCGCACTTCCTCGGCGCCGGTGAGCAGGCGTACCTTGGATATTTCGCTGAGGTACGCGCTCAGTCCATTTTCACGAATTTCGGTCATGACACAATGATGCGATACGAGGGAGATTTGGGGAGCAAACGCCGCCCCGTCCCCCCAAAGTTTATCCCTTTCTACCTCGAAAGCTACGCAAGGGAACCCTCCCCCTGCCCCCTCCCTTATACCAAAGGAGGGGGATTGCATGAGCGAACACCGTCGCCTTGAGCGGATTGTAGCGCAGGCCGATTGGGTCTACAAGTAAATTGTTTACACATTTACCTCGGCTAAGTGCGTGCGCTGCGGCAGCTTAACGATGTCGTCGCGAACGCGCCGCCACATGCGCAACGTCCTCTGTCAACTGTTATCGGCGGCATGAGCTTCCTTCCTTTGTATACCCGGCGCTTGCCTTTTCATGCCATCGCTTTCGGGAGCCGGGAGTGATTTCGATAGATTCCAATTGCGATGCCGGTCACGTTCGCCAGACACTGTTCCATTTTGAAGCCTCTCTCATCCGATCTGACGAAAAAACGGCCCTGGAGAAACAACGGGAATTACATCGTTGATTCCACAACAGTTCGTGATTTATTTAAATTAGCGGTCATTTTGGTGAATCTCGTTATCAGCGCCACCCCGCGAAACAGGGCCATTCATTGGCATTTTCTCGTCTGTGGATTCAACGATGTAATTCCCGTTGTTTCACCACAGACGTTTTTTCGCCAAAAATGACGCTTTCCATGTCCACTCGCCGTCTCCCCAGCCGTCACCCCGGCGAACGACGAACCCATCGCCTAATCGATAAAATCGCCCACTCTGTCAAGAATCCACTCAGGGATCTAAGCTGGCCGTCGGAACACAAAAATGATCTCTCGCGTCCACCCATTCCCAGCGTTGACGCCGATGCTCGAGTGCAGTTCCCAACCTTGGGAATTCATCTCACTGAGAGTGCGTTCGAAATCCGCCGCGTTAAGCTGCTGGCGAAACCATCTCATCTTGATTTGAACCGTCTTATACCGTCACGAGCTCATCGTTCGGCCTGCTGCCGGTCGGCCCGCTCACTTCGGCCGCTTGAACACGAACACGAGATCCTCGGTATGCCCGTGGCTCGTGTTCGTCTCAAGACTCGCTACCAACTCCCAGCCTTCCGCGCCCATATCGTTGAGGAGCTTTTCGGCATCCGGCGTGTCGAACTCCCCGCCGTAGAACCCGGTGGTGTGAATGCGGACCGTTTTGTATTCCCAGGAGGTCATTTGTTCTTCCTATGTCGAACTTCCTGGCGCAAGTTTCTGACTTCAGCCGCTGCAGAATCTATGAGCAAACATATCTCGCTCGACTTGAGTTCTATAAGGCGGTGTAAGTCTTCATCTATCGGTCTTCTTTTTGCAGCATGCGTTTCTACCCAATCGTCAATACGTCGTTTTCGTAGTCGGAACAAATCTTCATCACCGCACTTCGCTCGCAGAAAGAGAACCCAATCTTGGTCCAGTTTTTCATCACCGTTGCAAGAAGGGCACGAGAGTACTCGGTTCGATAAGTCGCTGGTGCCTCCCTTGGAGGATGGAAGAAGATGATCCGCGTGGCCCCTTCGCTCCTCCCTAGAAAGCGGTGCCTCGCAATAGGCGCACCGTTCTTGGAAATAGAGCCAGAGTTCGTCGATGTGCTTCTTCGATGGCGTTGGATCGACCAACTCCCGAAGAGCTTGGCAAATCCGATTCTTCGCCAGCCCGATCGTCATTTTGGGCATAGAACTCTACTTCCGATCTGCCTGCGTCACGTACACCGCCAGTTTCTTCTCTGCGAACACTGGATTGAAGCGCGTAAAGCGTTGGCGGCCGCCGACTGTCGGCACGCTCGGCCAATCTTCGCCGACCAATGGCCGCGCGTAGTCGAGGAAGGCATCAGTCACGTCGAGCTTGTCCGGCGTCAGCCATGCTTTCGGAAAGTTGCGCTCCGAATTTGCGACCTTGTCGAGCGGGACCTTGTCGTAATCGACGTTATAAATCGGCCCTGGCCGCCGCAGGATCGTGGCCATGTATCCGGTCTCGCCGGACTGCGCGATGAGCGCGGCCTGCTGGCCGACGTTGTATGCCTCGTCGAGATCGACGATGGATGCGTAGATGGCCGCGTCGCGCTGGTCCGTGCCGGGGACTTGCCCCCGCGCCGCGCCGCCCACGGGCAGCCCGTTCGCGTTGAGCATGGTCACGACCTGCTGTGCGACGGTCGTCTTCGATGCGCTGTATTGCGTGTGCCCGAACGAGTCCTTCGTCGCGCCGACGTCGCCGACTTCGAAGCCCTCGCTGACGACGACGATGCAGCGGCCGTCGCGCTTGAGTTGATCGTTCACGTGGTCGCACATCTCCCGCGCCGTGACGCCGGACTCGGCCATGTAAATCTGCAACGGCCACTCGCGCTTCGGGTCGGCCAGCCGCGACGCCGCCGGAATGTAGCCAATCTTGCGGCCCATCGCCTGCAACACGAGCACGGGGTCCGCCGGACACGACCCGGCGTTCTCCTCGTTCGCGTTCGTGACCGCGTGCATCCAGTACCGCGCGACGCTGCCGTAGCCGGGCGTGTGGTCGATGAGTTTGAACTCGGAATCGCCCACGTCGTTGTCGATCGTCTTCGGCACGCCGACCGCGACGAGGTCGAGGCCCTTCTCGCGCGCGCGTTGGCTGACCTTGTTCGCCGTGTCCATCGAGTCGTTGCCGCCGATGTAGAAGAAGTAGCCGATGCCATGCGCCTTGAACACGTCGATGACGCGTTGAAAGTCCTCGTCCTGGCCCTGCTTGAGTTTGTACCGGCACGTGCCGATCGACCCCGCCGCCGGCGTGTACCGCAGCAGCGCGACCTCCTCCGCGTCCTGCGCCGAGAGGTCGAGCAGCTCCTCCTTCAGCACGCCCTCGATGCCGTGCCACCCGGCATACAGCGTCCCGAACGCGCGCGGAAATTGCTTGCACGTGTCGATGATTCCGCGAAGCGAACTGTTGATGACGGGAGTCGGCCCACCCGACTGCGCAATGATGACGTTCTTGGCCATGTGGTCTACCCAGACGAAGGCAAGCGGGCGGATTATAGCTGCGCGGCCCCCGCATGCGCCGCGCGATCCGAGTCAGCGTCTTGAGCTCGGGCGCCGAGTAGTTCGACCGGATTTCGCGCCGGCACAACCCAGACGCAACCTACCTCCGGACCGCCCGACGAGAATGCGCTATCGCGCGAGGCTACTGATACTTCCAGAATACCGCCGGACCGTGTCCAAGCTGATCCGCCCCTGCCACAGCAGGCGAAACCCGTCGAAAAATAAACGCGTCATGCTCGAGAACCGGGCCAATACCACCACCGGCGCCGGATGGCGCTTGGGCCAGCTCAGGCCCGCGAGATAACGGATAAACGCCTTCGGTATAAACCATTTGGATGACATGGCATAGAGGGCGTTCCAAAATGTATCGTCGGTAGGACGCGGGAAATCGAGCGAAACAGTGAACTGTTCGAGGCAGATGTCCGTCATCCCAGCCACCTGCGACTCGTCGACAAGCCCGATCTTCAGTGCATACTCGGTAAGTTTCGCGCCGGGGAAGTAGTTCAGTGAAAACATGTTCAAGATAAACGGTCGAGGCAGTTCCAAAAGCACGTCGAGAGTCGCGCGCTTGTCCTCTGGGGACTCGAACGGGCTGTCGCAAATGATGTCGTACCTCATGCTCACGCCGGCTTCGTGGGCCCATTGGACGACTTGGAGTAGATCCTTGTTCGACATCGGACGGTCGTACAGCTCGGCCCGTAGTTTCTCGGACCCCGACTGGATGCCTATGTTGAGCTCCACCATGCCCGCGTTCTTGAGTAATCGTAATTTCTGGGGACTGAGCGCCCGAGGCTCGATCATGCACTCGAACGGCAGGTTGACCCGCTCGATCCATTTCTTCTCGAACTCGCGTACCCACTCGATGCCGACGCCGAACACCTCGTCGGCGAAAAAAAGGCATTTCATGTTTGGAAGCTTCGCCCGCGCGTACTCAACTTCGCGAACTGCGTGCTCGACGCTATATCCGTTGACCGCCTTCCCGAGTCCTTTGTGCATCTCCACCAGTTTCGAATGGATGCAG
Organism: uncultured Nitrospirales bacterium; assembly: GCA_964467615.1. Taxonomy (GTDB): domain Bacteria; phylum Hydrogenedentota; class Hydrogenedentia; order Hydrogenedentales; genus CAYXRK01. Next base: position 18,074 of record CAYXRK010000069.1, read on the forward strand.
AACGAACACACGTAGGGGCAGCCACGGGCCGTGAGCGTCTCGAACTTGATCGTGGAGCGCCAAGGTTCTCCCTCGGTCAACTTGTTGAACTCGATGAAAAACTTGTCCTCGTCCTCGAGGTCTTGGATCGGGAGACGGTCAAGATCGGCGAGGATCTTCCTCAGCGGGTTGCCCACGGGCTTGCCGTCCCCGTCACGATACCAAAGATTCAGGATGTGCCTGGGATCCTCGCCGGATCCGACGGCGTTCACGAACTCGGCAAACGCCTATTCTCCGGCATCGCAAATGGCGTAGTCCGCGCCCGCGTTCAAACACACCTCGGGGGTCACCGTGCCCACCGTGCCCGCCCAGACGACCGGGATGTCCAACTCGTCATGGATGCGCTTTGTCAGGTCGCGGAGGAAAGCCACATACGGAGAGCGGGCGCCGAACCCGACCAGCTTAATTTGACGCTCGCGGAGCAGATCGATAAACAATCGGACCTCGGTCTCGGTAGGCATCTTAAAATTGTTCAGTGCGTGTTCCTTCAGGAAGATGAGATCGATATCGAACCCCGCTTCCTTCATGAAGGGAAACAGCGCGCGGGTGCCCAAGCTCTCGACGCTAAAGAGCGAAACCAGCCCAATTCGGAAAGCGCCCTTTTCCAGCTTGCAACGATATTCGGTCGAAAGCGGGACCTTCCCGACTCGCTCGTAAGTTTCGGCATTAAACGACGCCCACGACACTACGGACATAAATACATCTCCAGTTGGCGCGATGTCACGACAAATTACCTGGCACATTTATAACAGGGTTTCGATTCTTTTTCAAGTGTACTGCAAAAAAAAGACTCCGGCCCGGCCAATTCGCGCAGATTAATCATTCGTTGGCCACAGATTCGTTCAACGCGCCCAACTCTAGCCGCTATAACGTCTCCCCCGCATGCGCCGCCCGCTGCCGCTCGACTTCGGCCAGTATCGAACGCGCGGGCCAACAAATGCAAATTCGTCCCGCAAGCCTCGCGCGCACGCACTCCCGAAGCAATGATGCCGAACTACACCGTCTTCATCGCCCGCCGCAATTCATCCAGCAAATCATCGTACACCCGATATCGTTTCGCCGGACTTCTTTCGAGTAACTGGGCCACGATTTCCGCGACGGGTTGCGGCACATCAGGCCGCACGGATCTGAGGTCCGGCGCGGAAGCGCTCACGCGCTGAAACAGCAACGATATCTTCTTTTCGCCCGTGAACGGCCGTTTGCCCGTAAGCAATTCGAACATCGTTACCCCAAGCGCGTACTGGTCGGAGAGGTGCGTCGCCTTTTCGCCCTCGACGACCTCCGGCGCGATGAAGTCCGGCGTGCCGAATACGTGGCCCGTCTCCGTCAGTGTCGTACGGTCCTCCACCGCGGCCAGGCCGAAATCGCTAATCTTCACCAGCCCGGACTGTGCGCGAAAGATGTTCTGCGGCTTGATGTCGCGGTGGACCACTCCCTCCTGGTGCGCCGCCGCCAACCCCCGCGCCACCTGAAGGGCGATGGACAACACCTCCGCGATCGTGAATCGCTGCCCCTTGTCAATCTGTTCCTGGAGCGATCCTTCCGCGAAGTACTCGAGCGCAATGTACGCTTCGGGCCCTTCCCAACCGACTTCCACGACAGGCAACACGTTCTCGTGCTGGATTCGCTGCATGACCGTCGCTTCGCGCTGGAACCGCTCCATCAGTATCGGGCTGTCCTGCACGGACCGGTTCGCCATCTTGAGCGCATACTTCACCCCGTGCCGTTCCGCGAGATAGACGTACGCCATGCCGCCGCGCCCTATCGTGCCCGTGATATCGAACCCGCCAATCCGCTTCGGGTATACCGGCCAGCGATCCACGATGCGCGGCCCCGATACCGCGGGCATGCCCGATTGCCACAAATGAAGAATGCTGCCAATATGCCGCGCGATCCGTGCCAGCGTCTTGAGCTCGGGCGCCGAGTAGTTCGACTGGTCCGCCTTGCCCCCGAGCGCGATGGCCCCCTCCAGTTGGTCGCGGCCCATGATCGGAATGATGACGCTGGCGTCCAGAAGGCGGAACGCATTCACAAGTTCGTCTCTGACCGGCTGATACTCGATTAGTTCAAGGGCCTCGTCCAGGAATATTTCGTGTTTCCGTTCCGCCACGAGTTCGAGAAGCAGGCGGCACGAGTCCGGCGAAAGCGCCGTCCGCGCCTCCGGTGTGATGGCATTAAGCGACCATTCGCCGCTCTTTTCATCGTGCACAAAGATGGTGACGTTGGCCGACTTGACCATGTGCCGAATGCGCTCGGCGGCCACGCGGCAGAATTCTCCGGAACTGTGGACCTCTCGCACCGCTTCGTCGAGTGTCGCGATGAATTCGTCAAACTCAAACGGCACGCGGCTGTAGCGCCGCTCGACTGCGCGCCGAGTCACGTTGTACATCGGCAATACGACAAACAACGAGACCGCGAGTATCGCGGTCCTCGCCTCCTCCGAACTGTCCGGGACGAAAGAAAGGATCGTCGGGACAATCAGACTGCTGGTCCCCACGTACAGCAGCGTCGTTCCCGCTACCAATACCCCGACCGCAAGGCTCTCCCACGCGAGTTGGTTCAGCCGAAGAAGATTAAGCCGAATGATCGCGTAGGCCACGATCAACGGGAACAACACCGTGGTAGCTTCCACGAACGGCGTATACGGACTCGCGGAAAAGCTGGGTATGACATAAAATAGTTGTGTGGTGAGGAAAACCGACGGGGCGAATCCGATGAATATGGCGTATCGGAGAATCCTCGAGCGTTGCTTGTCCGTCGCCGATAGCGGAATCTTGAACAGCCGGAGCCACCAATCCATGGGCAAACTCAGGACAAGAATGAGCAGCATGGTAATGCCCCAAAATCGAAACAGCGGGAAGCCCAACAGGCCTACCTGCGCATCCTTTGGAAATAGGATCACGCTCGATACACAAAGTACGACAGAGTAAATCACCGCCGGCCAAAGCCAAAGGGAAGGACGGCGAACCAAACTTCTGAGCGGCGTGAATGTGAATACGAACGCGAGGGTCGTCGCGGGCAGCGCACACTGCAGGCCTAAATAGAGTGCCTTTTCGGTGCCGAATCGGTGAAACGACGGCACGGACCGCAACACGAAGAACAGCCCCAGACTCATCGTGAAGATGAGAAATCCCAAGCTGCTCTTGGTATCAGGCCGAATCCAGATCACGAGTAGACACACGAGCAAGAACAAGATGCCCGTCAACAGTCGTCCCCGGTACATATACGGATTGAACATCTCGACTACGATGTTCTTCGACGGGACCTCCCCCGTCGGAGCAAGCGTAAATCGTATGAAACTCGATACGTCCTGTTCGGGCTCAGGCACAATGAGTGTCCTGTCGCTCGATGATTCAAGACTGCTGATGGCTACGCCGTTCACGGCCTCTACTCGAGAATCCGGCCCCATCGCCCCAATCGTCGTCCGCGAGTGCTCGTCCATTTCAATGACGCCGTCCGCGCGGACTCGAAAGTCGAACGGCGGCGGAAGCATTATGTATTCAAACTGCTTCGGCTGATCGTCACCGTCTTGAAATAGATACGTCGCCCGCTTCGCGTCCGTAGCGTCGTAGACGTTGAGCACGTCATCGGCGGCCTGAACTTCCTGTCCATTGACCGCGGTGAGTTTGTGTTCAGCCGATAGACCTAGTTGCTTCGCTTCCAATTCAAGCTGCAAGTTCCGATCGAACTTGAGGGCCGACCGAAAATGGGTCTCGATCCAGTAGGTCCGCCCAGCCGAATACAGCACCAGCGCGACAAGAACGATCAAGCCACCCCAACGCACCAGGAATTGGGTTCGATGGAACGCGGTCGAGCCTGACTTTCGGCGAGTTGAAGCCATTTGGGTCGCATGGTACCGAAATCAGCGAATAATTCCAATACTACAAAATCACCGCCCCTCGAAAAACGGGAATTATCGCTTTAACTCCCTTGTGGGCAAGCCAGCGCGGAAAACAAGGA
>CAYXRK010000070.1:0-22007 GCA_964467615.1 uncultured Nitrospirales bacterium
ATTCGACCACAAGCGAAACGTTAAGTTGAAAATGTTATTTTGCGTCTCTTCCTTACTTGCTCGGCTGGCGCGTTGGCGGGACGTCGCTCGATGGGGTTTGGGCGACGGAGAAAGCGCCGCATCCGTTGGCGTGGCTTGATTCGCAAGGCGGGGCGAGCGAGATCGAATCCGGGCGGTACGCCTGGGAAGATCGCGCGGCGGATTCCGGGACGTTGATCCTGGAATCGGAGGACGCTTGCCGCAGGGTGCGTGTTCAGCGGGCGGGGCAAATCGATCCCGAACAACTGCGCGCTGTGGCTGAGGCACTTGAGGCGGAGTCGGTTGGGTTCGGCGACGCGGCGAAGCTGGTGCGCGACGGCCTCACGGCGAGGCGACGATCTATCGAGCGGCTCTGCGGGCTTGGGCACGAACTGGATGGCGCGGCGTTCGAGGACGCGCTGTGGCGGAAGTCGCTGGCCTCCTTGGACCTCGACGAAATCCACTCGCAGTTGCGGAGCTTCGAGGTGCGGTTCGAGGCGAAGTATCCGGCACGGCCAATTTCGCGACCCGAAGCGCTGGACGACGCCAACGAGGCCGGGCGTTTCAACGAAGCATTTTCGATTTTGCAGGACTGATTCTCCCCGGTCCTGTTACCAGCGGCGCGGGCGGACAGTCCGCTCGCGCCGCACCTCCTCTCCTATTGGCGCACGAGGTGTGTCTGGCGGGAGAGGTGTGACTGAACGACTAAAATTGGAGGAATCGAACCATGGCATTTGGAGATGTTGGCGGGTCGGTGACGGAACTCGTCATCACGTGCAAGACGCCCGCGGCCGGGACCATCGCGATCGCGAAGGGCGACGCGCTGAAGCTCACGGGCGCGTATGAAGTAGACAACGCGACGGCCGCAGAGGACTCGGTCTTCGGGCAGGCGCTGGCCGGCGCGGACAAGAACGGCGCGGCGATTCCGGTGAAGATTCGCGGCGTGGGAATTTTCGCGTACACAGGATCGGCACCGACGGTGAACGGCGTGCAGGGAATCGTTGCCTCGGCGACGGACGGCAAGGTGAAAGCGCCGGCGTCGGGCAGCGGCAAGGGCATCAATCTCAAGGTGGACACGGCGAACACGCTCGTCCACGTGCTGATGTAAGAGCAAGCAACGCATTAAGGAGAACAAGCGATGGCATATCGAGACGATCTGGTGAAGGAGCGCGTGGGTTTCCTGAGCCAGGCTTCGGAGAAGTTGCGTCAGGTCCGCGGTCAGGGCCTGTACGAGAAGTTGAACATGTTGGGGCTGACGCACCAGCAGTTCTTCCGCGCGTTGGACACGAACGTGACCGACTATTGCGCGCAGGAGTTCGGCGTCGATCTGAATCGCATCACGGTGGACCGGTTTTTCCAGTCCGACCCGAACGCGAAATGGCTCTTCCCGGACATGGTGCGCGAGGCGGTGGTATCGGGCCTCAAGCGCAAGCCGGTGTATCCCGAGTTGATCATTCGCGACGAGAAAATCACTTCGACTTCGTACGACGTTCCGTTCGTGCAGGAAGACGAGGCGGAAGAGGAACTGCGTACGGTGGCGGAGGGCGCGGCGATTCCGGAGTCCGAGATCAAATACGGCGACCGCACGATCCGGCTCGACAAGAAAGGCCGCGGGGTCGTGGCGTCGTATGAGGTCATCCGGCGCATGTCGGTCGATCTGCTGCGCGTGCATTTGCAGCGCATCGGCGAGCGGCTCGGGCGGCACTTGGACGCGAAAGTCGCGTCGGTGCTCGTGAACGGCGATTCGTCCGGAAGCACGGCGCCGGTGACGATCAACACCGCGGCGCAGAACGTCTGGGCGTACGGCGATCTGGTTGAAGGCTTCGTCAAGCTGACGATGGACCACTTCTTCAAGCCGACGCACATGCTGGCGAACGCCGCGCTCACGAAGTCGCTGTTGAGCCTGGCCGAGTTCAAGGACTCGGGCCTGTTCGATTTCGCCGAGACCGGGAAATTTCCGAGCCCGCTGGGCGTGAACTTGGTGCCGATGGTGGATCAACCGGCAAACAAGCTCACGATCGTGGACGCGGGTTTCGCGGTGCAGAAAGTGACCGAACAGGACCTGATGGTCGAGAGCGACAAGCTCATCAGCCAGCAGTGGGACCGCACGTACATCACCGTCGTCACGGACTTCGCGATCGTCTACGAGAAGGCGCGCGTGGTGGTCCGCAGCGATTGGTAGCAATGTCCGGGGCGGAGGCGACGATTCGTCTCCGCCCCGTTTCACTTGTGCACTACAACAAGGAATGAGTCATGGCAAATTTCACGACTGAGGCGGCGGTGCGCGAGAAGTTTCAATTGATCGACACGACGCTAGTACCGGCGGCGCTCGTCGAGACGAGCATCGACGACGCGCACGCGGACCTGTTGCGTTTTCTCGATCCGGTGTTCGATACACCCACGCCGGAAGAGGCGTTGGTGTTGAGCGAGACGTTCCTGGCCGGAGCGCACCTGTTGCAATCGCTGGCCTCGAGCGCGGCGTTTGCGGGACGGCGGGTGACCGTCGGCGGCCAACGCATCGAGCCGGACGGGCGTTTCGAGGCGCTCACAAAGCTGGCGTTAGATTCGGCGCGACGCGCGTGGGAAAACCTGGAACCGTTTCTGCTCGCTGCGCCGTCCGTGCGCGCGCTGTTGCTCACGGACTCGAGTCCGGTCCTCGGGGAGGAATAGGCGATGGCCGTGACGCTTGAGGGCGTGACGTTCGGCGAGCTGACGACGATCAAGGAAAAGTACGAAGAAGTCGGCGGACGCGACGAACGGTTGGTGATTGTGAGCGGGGCGATCGCGGGAAAGAGTTCCGTCACGCAGATTGAGGCCGCGCTCGACGCGATACTGGACGCAGCGTCGGAAGCGGACTACTCGGCGGAGCTTTCGCTGAGGCCGGGCCGGCGGCTCTATGTCCGGCGACGGAAATTCCAACGGGAGATTTCGTTGGGGCCGCTGGTCGGGTCGTTCGTTTTGGAATTGGAAGCAAGCGATCCGTTCGAGGTCTCCTCGGCCGAGACCGTGGTGAACTGGACGATAGCCGCGTCGGGCGCAACGAAGGCGGCCACGAGCGCGGGAAACGTCGAGGCGCGGCCGGTGATCGCCGTGACCGCGGTGGGGTCTCTGGTCAATCCTATGATCAGCGACGGCGTGAACTCGATTTTGTACGAAGGTGTGGTGGAGAACGCGAAGACCCTTGTCATCGATTCGGAGAACACGGCGGTCACGCTGGATGGCGAGGACGTGACGCCGTACACGCAGGGAGAGTTTCCGGTGATCGCACCGGAAGGAACCACGCTGACGTACACCGACGGCGCATCGAGTTCCCACACCGCGAACGCGACGATCACATTTCGCGATCGGTGGTGGTAGAAAAAGGAAGAATGAGGCGCTTTAACGGAAGTAAACACAAACTTTTCGGGCGCGAATGGCAAAAAAATGAACTATAAAGTGCTCGTTTTCGATACATGGGGCCGCGAAATTGCCCATTTTCCTGGGGTCCCGCTGCTTCGCGCTGTGCGAAGAACTCCCGACAAGCAGCACACCGTCGAGGGAATACTCCATGGGCCGGTGAAGGACCTCGGGATCGGCTATCGCGTCCGCGTGGTCGTCGGTGATGAGGTGTTCGTCGAAGCCAACGTCACTGCCATTCGCCCGCACTGGGGCGACGCGCGCCGGCTCATACTCGAACACTACGTGAACTTCCACGAGATCATCGAGTTCTCCGCCGAAAGTGCGGCGAGGCCCGGCAACACCACGGTGTCCCAAGGCTACACAAACCGCACCGTGAGTCAGGTCGTCAAGGACGTGATCAACCGCGCGCCGGGCGCGATTCACTACCGCGTCAATCACACGGCGTATCCCGATGGCGCGGAACGGGAATATCAAAAGTTTCTCGCGCGAAAATCGACTGAGAACGAATTGGAAATCGGCGGCATCGCGGAAGGCCAATGGGTGGGCGCGGACAGGATGGACCTTTCTGGCGCATATGCTAAGGACGGCGACACGATCGCGGGCATCGTCGTCGATGGCGCGGCCTGGCCGGACCTGCGCTTCATGATGATTGATTCGGAGGAGACCTCTCGGAACAGTCACGCGTCTGGCCGTCACCCCGAAGTGGCCGCTTGGACGGACGCGCGGTACGACGCGAGCGGATACAAGCTCAGGGCCGACGCGGCGAAGGCGTTTCTGCAAGATCTGATCGACACGAAGGGCATCGACTATATCGAGTTGAATCCGCACCGCGACGCGACCGGAGCGTTCGACGATCGCATCGATGCGTACGGCCGGTACCTGGGTCTCGTGTTCGGCGGCGGCGAATGTTTCAACGCCGCGCTCGTCGAGCAGGGGCGCGCGGACGTGTACCTCTACGACGACGGAAAGTTTCTCGTCCCCGAACTCGAACTGAAGGACTTCTTCTCGTACGCGGGCGAGTCCAGCGATTCGATCCAGGACGCCGCCCAGACGCTCGCGGAATACGACGTCGAGAACGGCGCGCTCGAAGTCATCGCGGCGATGTGTTACGCGGCGGACGGGTTCGGGTTCACGGTCGATCTCGACAACGCGGTCGAGTTTCGGCGAATCGAGCGCGCGGACGCGGTGATATTTTTCGATCCGCTGCTTCACGCGGTCACGCTCGGAGCGGACTCCGTGGGGATTGTCAATGCGATCTACTTGTCCGGTAATCCGAACACGACGGCATTGAGCAGGTCGTACTTCAACGGCGGCAGCATCGACGAGTTTGGTTTTCGCGCGAGAGTCATCGACTATTTTTCGGTGAGCAGGGCGCAGGACGCGGACCTATTCGGCGAAGGATTGCTGAAGGACCTTGCGTTCCCGACCCCGAACGGCGAGATCGAGTTCGTTCGTGGAAACTCCGACGTCAACGTCGGTGACGTTCTCGAACTTCGCGGCGCGCCGTTGCGAAGGCTAGATCGCGAACTGCCAGGTGAGTGGGACGACCGATTCACCGGGCGAATCGTTGGCCGGGTGAGCGAGATCCGGCATGAATTCCGAGGAGCGCGCGTCTCGACGTTTGTGCGGCTTACGTCGCCGTTTCGCTCGGTCGAAGACCCGATCGGCTTCATGCTTCGAAGCCAGCCGTCCGCCGAAACGCTGTTTCAGTTCCGGCTCGACGAGGCGACGGTCGGATTGGACCTCGGTTACCACCTCGACTGAGATATCGAGCGTTCGCGTCGTTCAGTCTTTCGTGTTTGGTCAAGTTCAAACAATTGGAGAAACACCATGGCAATAAAGGGAAGCGGTTACGTCAAGACCTCGTGGGCGTTCGAGGAACGGCCCGTGACCTCGGCGAAGTTGAACTCGTGGGACGACCGGATCGAAGCGGCGCTCGAGCTGGTCCATTTCATGCTCTCGCTCGCGTGGGGCGGGGGCAACGGCGTCGTGCGCGGTGCGGCGGCGAACGACTTGAAGGTCCTCGCGAACAGCCCCGTGTCGATGTCGGTCGTTGTCCAGCCGGGCTACGCGTTCGTTTCGAAGTTCGTGTACAAGCTCGGCACTGCGACTCAAACGGCGGACATAGTCGCACCGGTCACGAACCCGCGCCGCGATCTCATCCAGGCGCGCCTCGAGACCTGGGACATCAGCGTTAAAACGGGAACGGAGGCCGCTTCGCCGTCGCTGCCCAGCCCCGATACGAATGCGATAGCGCTGGCCGAGTTGTACCTGCGGCCCGGCATGACGTCGATTAAGAACACCGACGACGCAACCAACGGCTACATTATCGACAAACGGACCTTTGTGTAAATCGGAACCGAAGCAATTCGAAAAGGAACCTCACCATGACCCTATTGGACGCATTGAACAGTGAAACCGGATTGACCCTCGTAAGCGGCGCGGTCGGCGCGGCGTGGACGTTCTTCAAGTCGCAGGACTGGATGCAGGGCCTTCGGCGACGGCGTGCTCGGCGCGCGATCCAGGCGATCGAAGCGGGTGTCGACAAGGCGTATCGCACGTATGTCCGCGAGATCAAGCGCGCCCGCGAAGACGGCGATTTGACCCGCGAGGAAATCGACCAGGCGCGAAGGCTCGCCCGGCGCACGGCGATCGACTACGGTCGCAACGAAGGCATCGACGTCCTGCGCGAGTTGGGCGAGGACTTCGTGAATCTTTGGATCACGCGATTGGTGAATCGCGCCAAACGGACGATGGCCGGCGCGTAGCCTCTCGGCTTACTTACCCCGCGTCGTTGCGAGGCTTATCGCATCGGCGATACCCCGCGCGGCCTCAATGCTCAACCCCGCTATCCGATCGCGCTGGCCGTCCACGGTCGAGATCGCGACGGCATAGGACTCAGGGGCCTGGGGTCCGCGCGGGAGCATGAGTCCGAGCACGATCAACGCGAAGCCGAGCACGACGCAGAGCACACCCATCGCGCCGAACATCAAAGCGACTACTCCGGTCCCGTTCGCCCCCGTCACTCCGACGTACGCGGCACCGGCGCCGCCGGCAATGATGACCGCGCCGATCGCAAACCATGGACTAATCCGGCGCGGCGAGTACCACCGCAACTGCTTTTCGCGCTTGCCCTGGACTTTCACCGAGACGATCGCGGAAGCCGCGTAGCTCTTGGTCGGTAGGACGACGCGCTTGTCCGTCACGACGACGTCCTGCGACGTAAAGAGCACGGTCTCGCCGGTTTCAGCTTCACCCCTCAAGCGATGTGCTTCCGATGCGGCCATTCAGTCCTCTCGCCCTAGGGCAGCGCGACATGCTCCAAGACGCGCAATCAGTCAATATAGTATGCTTGCGCGTTGCGTCGAAGTCGAGTGCTTGCGCCATGCCCGTCACGAATGAACCATCGAAACGGCCTTCCGCCAAAGACTTGGCGAAACGGCTCGAGATCATCCGGATCGATTTCGAGCAGGAGCTCGGCGACTTTCGCGCGCGGGAGGAAGAAGCCGCGGCCCGCATCGATCGGCTGAAGCGCATGCTCCTCACGCGCGAGGCAGCATTGCGAGGCTCGGCCGAGCAAAACCAGCGCTTCGAAAGCATCCTTTCGGAGTTGCGCACGGACCTCTCCGCACTGCGCGTTAAGGCAAAATCGAACCTCGCGCCGGCCGCGGCCGGTGCACGCGCGCCCGCCCTAGACCCATGGCGGCCCCTCGAGGCCGAGAGCGAAATCAAGCGATTGCAGGATGCGCTCGACGTGAGAAATCGAGGATTCGCCTCCGCGCAAGACGATAGTCGGCGCATTGAAGCGGCGCTTCAACGCGCCCAAACCGACCTGCGCCAAGCGCGGGATTCGGACGCCGCAAACCGTGCGCACACCGCCGCCGCGAAGGCAGAACGAGACGCGCTCGCGGAGCAAGTCGCGGAGTTGCGGCGATCCGTTGAAGAAACCGCGGCGGTACTCGGCGACTTGCGGTCCGCCGGCCAGCATGCTTCCGCAAAGGCCGCGGAGGAAGAAGCAAAGCGCACGGCCATCGAGGGCCGCGCGGAAGAAATGGAGCAACGCTTTCAGGAGTTGCTCGCGCGATACGAACTGGAGACACAGGCGCTTCGCGATGAGCGGCAATCGTTGCAATCGCAACTCGGCCGCCTTGAAGACGAAGTGATTGGCAAGTCCGGCGAACGCAATGCTTTCGCTGCCGAAGTCGATGCGCTTCGCAAGGACTTGGCCGCCCGGCAAGAAGCGCTCGAACAGAGCGAATCGCGCGCGGCCGCGCTGGAAGCCAAGGACCTCGAACGCGACGGCGACGTTCGTGCGATTCACGACAACATCGCGGCGGGAAATCAGCGTCTGGAAGGGGAAGTCCAAGCCAAAGTGCAACTGGAAAACGATCTCCTGCGGCTGCGCGAGGAGTTCGAAAGCGTGGCGGAACTGGTTTCTCAGGCGGAACTTCGCCGCGAAGCACTTGATCGAGAGATCGCCGAGCGCGATTCGGACATCGCGTCGTTGCGCCGCCGCGCCTCCGAGACAGACGAGAGATTCGCGGCCGAAGCTTCTCGCTTGGAATTCGCGCTTTCAGAGAAGGACAACGCGCTAAATGAAACCACCGCCCGGAACGACCGGCTCGCGAGGGAATCGGTACAGTTGACCGCGCGCGCGGCGGGACTCGAGTCTCGCGTCCAAGAGCTGTTGAACGAATCGAACGCGAAGGAAGAATTGCTGCGCTCCGTCCGCGACACGACGGACGAGCACTTCGGCGAATTGGAATCTCTGCGCTATGAGCGCGACAGCCTGCAGCGTGGAATCGCCGAACAAGAAAAGCGGCGCGCGCTCGATGCGGTGGATGCAAGACAGATTGACGAAATGCGAGAGGCGCTCGCGCGCGAGGCTTCGATGGCCCGCCATATCGGCGCGCTCAATGCAGCCGAGGCGCGAAATTCGGCGCTCTTGGCCGCGAATTTCGAGGCCGCCATCGAAACGGGCGCCAGCGCACTTCGTGCTGCGAACACCGAGAATGAGACGCTCCGCGCCGCCACGTCTGATCTTGGGCGCCAGGTCGCCCGCCTTACGGGCAACGTCTTCGAGCTTCAAGCCGAGCGAGAGAACCTGAATGCTACGTTGGGCGACGTGATCCGTTTGCGGGATGAATCCGCGCGCGAACTCGGCTCAGCCCGCGACCAACTTCGCGACGTGGGCGACAGGGAAACGGGCCTCCATGTGGCCCTGTCTCTCGCCGAGTCGAAATTAGCGCGAGTGAGTGACGAGCTGCTGTCCGCGGCCGCGCGCGAAGAATTCGCCGCGGCGCGGGCTGAGGCGGCAGGGCGCGCCATAGCCGAATTGCATGCGCAAGTGCTTGTACTGACGGAGAGGACCGAACAACTCGAATGTGTATCGGCCCAACTCGACGAGATGCACGGCGCCGTTGCGTCGTTCCGGGACAACGAGGCGAGAATCGCGGACGAGATCGCGCGCCTGACATCGGAACTTCAACAGGCCGGCGGCTTGGCCGCGGCGTTGACCGAGGAGCGCGGCACACTTACCGCGGACAACGGCGCGCTCCGGAACCGGGTCAGCCTGCTTGAGAAGGAACTCTCCGCGGCCACGACGAGCGCCCGAGAGTTGGGTGAACGCTCGCGGCGGTTGACTGAGCATAGCGATGGACTGGCCGCCGCGCTCGCGGCGATGACGATCGAGCGCGACGCGCAGCTTGGCCAAGTCCAAGAACTCGAAGCCGAACGCGTTGAGCGTCAGAAGGCGCTCGAAGCCCACAACGTTGAGCACGCGCGGCTTACCGGCGAGATTCAGCGCATCGAAAACTCCCGCGAGGGCATCGCGCGGGACCTCGAGAACGCGAACTGTACCTCGGAAGAACGCGCGAACGAGCTCACTCTGGCAGCTTCTCACCGCAGCCAGTTGCAGACGGAATTGGGCAACGCGAGGTCTGAACTCGCGAAACGCGAGCAGGCTGAACGGGCTCTCTCGCATCAGGCCAATTTGTTGCAGCAGGAAGTCGCTTCGCTTGGCGACACGGTCGTGTCGATGCACGCTGATCTTGCGCGGCGAGAAACCGACCTCGGCGCTGTGAAGGCCGATCTTGATGGCGCGCGGAAGCAATTCGGCGCGGCGCGCGCCGAGTGGGCCGGCGCGGAACGGGCTCTGCGCGACACGCTCGCGGCGCTGGGCAATGACGCCGACGGGTTGCGGGGGCAGCTCGCCACCACGGAAGGCAAGGTGGCGCAGTGGCAGTTCAAACACGCCGCGGCAGACGCCGAGTTGCGTGATTCGCGCGCGCAAACCGCGTCGTTGACCCAAGACATCGCTCGCCGCGAGGAGGAGTTGCAGGGACGCGAAGCCTCGATCCAGTCGCTCGAACAGCGGCTCGCGGCGCTCAGATCCAAGATGGAAGAGGTACAACGGTCGTTGGCGGGCGTGACCAACGAGAAGGACGAACTTACCCATCAACGCGACTCGCTGACCGCTGAGTTGGCAGGTCTTGGCGAGCAGCTTGACGCGCTGAACACGACGCTTGGCGAGGCCGAAAGCTCGCGCAAGGAAACCGAGCACGAACTATCTGGCGTGAAGGATTCGCTACGAAGCGCTGAACAGCGCGAAAGAGAGGCGTTGGCCCGGATTTCGTCGTTGGATGCCGCGCGTATCTCGTTAGAAGACGAAAAGTCGAAGACCCTCTCGAAGATCGAGGAATTGAACGGAGCATTGGCCGAGCGCGGCACTACAATCGCGGCACGCGACGAGGACATCGAAACGCTCAAAGGTGAGCGGGCCTTGGCGCGCCAGTCCATGAAGGATCTCGGCAAACAGATGGCTGGGCTGCGCGAAGATTTGGAGGCCATAGAGGACCGCCTGGCCGAGGCCGACAAGCGAATTGCGGAACTGCAATTGTTGGGCAGCGAAGCGGAAAAGCAGGAGAGAGACGCGCGTTTCGAAATGAAGCGATTGCAGGAAGTAACGCGCCGCGCCGAGGAAGAACTACGGGAAATCAAGGAACTCGAATTGCCGAAGGCGCTCGAGCAAAAGGTGCGCGCGTTCCGGGAGACGCAGGAATTGCGCCAGGAAGTCGAACTGCTCCGCCGGCAGGTTTGGTGATCGCGGATGCACAACAGAATTGGGCCTTTGTTTCGTGTGAAGGCCCGCTTGACCATTGGCCGATCTAATCGAACGGAAGGTATGTGCAAGTAGACTCAATCAACAGGAGTAACGCCATGACCACCAAGCAAGCTGTCGATCTCACCCGCTTTATCCGCGGCCTGATGCTGGGCCAACTCGAGGGACTCAGCGACGACCATTGGACCGCGACGCCTGCTGGACTCTCGAACAACATCCTTTGGAACGTCGGCCACATCGCGTTCTACCAGTCGGCGTTCCTTCTCAAGCACTTTGGGCAGCCGAGTCCGGTGCCCGATTCGTTCAAGTACGCCTTCAAAGCAGGCAGTAAGCCGGCGGAATGGACCGAGACGCCCGATGCCGCCGCGGTGTTGGCCGCGCTCAAAGCGTTGCCCGACGCCATCGCGGCGGCCGACGCGGCGGGCGCGTACGCTTCGTGCAATCCGTTCAAAATCGGCGACCGGATCACCATGACCGACCCGATGGAAATCTTTATGTTCCACGCGATGCACGAGGGCGTACACAATGGCCGAATCATCGCGATTAAGAAATTGCTCGCGTAGCAACATGTCGAGTATGTGACGATTGACGCAAGCAGTGAAATTGGAATATACCTAGTCGCCCTCAAGGGCCAACTTCGGGAGAGAAAACCATGAACACCGCCCAACTGACGCGCCGCGCGTTCCTCGCCACCGCGACCACCACCGTAACCTGGACGCTTGCCGCGGCCAACGACGCGCAAGTCGTCCCGCGCAAGTTGTCTCCGAACGAAAAACTCAACATCGCGGGCATCGGCGCGGGCGGCAAAGGCTGGACGGATACCACGGAGTGCGCGGAGACCGGCGAAAATATCGTCGCGCTCTGCGACGTCGATTGGGACCGCGCGGCCAAGACCTTCGATCGTTTTCCGGCCGCTCCGAAGTTCAGAGACTTCCGGAACATGCTCGAGAAGATGAAGGACATCGATGCGTGTACGGTGACGATCCCCGATCACATGCACGCCTTCGTCGCGCACACCGCGATGAAAATGGGCAAACACGTCTACGTGCAGAAACCCTTGACCAAGACCGTGGCCGAAGCGCGGCTGCTGACGCATACCGCGCGCGAAATGAAGGTCGCCACGCAGATGGGAAACCAGGGCCACTCGGGCGACGGCGCGCGTGACCTCTGCGAAATGATTTGGAGCGGGGCCATCGGCCAGGTGCGCGAGGCGCACGTCTGGACGCACCGGCCCGTCTGGGCGAACCAGGGTCTCGCGGATCCGTTGCCCGCGCAAACCCCGCCCGAGAACATGGATTGGGACCGCTGGATCGGCGTCGCGCCGATGCGCCCCTACAACAAAGGCTACGCGCCGCACGATTGGCGCGCCTGGCAGGATTTCGGCGCGGGCGCGTTGGGCGACATGGCCTGCCACATCATGGATCCGGTGTTCTGGGCGCTGAAACTCGTCGAATCGACCGACTACTCCGTCGAAGTCGTCGAGCAGAAGGGCCGCAACGAACAAACCTTTCCCATCATGACGACCATCAAGTATTCGTTCCCCGCGCGCGGCGAAATGGCGCCGGTCGACGTGTACTGGTACGACGGCCACTGGGAAGAAAACGGCCAGACCGTCTACAACCGGCCCAAGCGCCCCGCGGGAGTTCCGGCGGACCAGATTCTCGGCGACGACAACGCGAACGGCTCGTTCCTCGTCGGCGACAGCGGCATTCTAACCGCGGGCGAATACGGCGGACAGGCGCGACTGATGCCCGACGAAAAAATGAAAGAGTACAAGAAGCCTCCCCAAACGATTCCACGGATCGCGGGAGAGAATCCGTATCAAAACTGGGTCGACGCGTGCAAAGGCGGCACCCCGGCGTGCTCCAATTTCGATTACTCCGGCCCGCTCACCGAAATGGTCCAATTCGGCAACCTAACGGTGACCTCCGGTAAGAAGCTCCATTGGGACAACAAAAAGGGCGAAGTCACCAACGTCAAGAACCCAAAGGAAATCGTGAGCAGGGAATATCGCAAGGGCTGGGAGTTGCCGGTGTAGTTTCGTTCGATGCGGAAGTCAAGACAGAGTGGAGGGAGGGTTTGCGTTGATACGTAGAACAGCGATCTGTTTGGCCCTTATTGCCTTACTTTCGGCATGTCCAACCGGTGGGCCAAGTCCGGGCTCACGAGTAGTAAGCAAGTGGAGCGTTGACGCAGAAGCTGTACAGTCATCGGTTCCGGAAGTTGTTGGATTGAGAGTCCACTACACGTTCACTTTATGGGACGACGGCACTTTCGGATTCAGGTACCCCAATGGCAGAGAGAACTTCGGTACATGGGATGTTGCGACGAACGGAACTGTCATTGCCGACCTCCAAACTCCGGCGGGTGCAACCTTTCATATCGAATTCGAACCGTCCGTAAACGATTTCAGCGGTGAACTTTCGATTACGGATCAACTACTCAATACAACAATATATTCACTGGGCGGCACCCGACTATCGAAGACAACTGTGGTCCGGTATGAGGATTATGACAACGCGCTCCAATCCTCGAAACGGTCCGGTGTAGAGGCAATACTCACCGCGCTTGGCGAGTATTGAACGATGGCGTGATGCTTCACGCTACGTTCCCCCATGCCAGATAACAGCAGCCTAGGCATCATCTTTGCGGAATATCAGGACCGCGTTCGGGAGACGTGTGTTCTGGCGCAGTCTCCGCCAAACGTTAATCTCGCATTGATCAAGAACCATCAAATGAAATCCTGCGTTGACCAGGCGGAGTTAAGCTCGCAGTTTGATACGCTTGTCGACGCGACGCGCGACGAATTTAGTGTTCGGACGGTTCACGGGGACCACCGCCTACGGCTGTCGATAGGCAATTTCTTCCGCCGTTCCGGCTTCTACCTAGACGTATTCAACGGTTCGGCACTCGATTCGGCGGAGTATCTCCAAAAATATGAAAATGCGTTTACGCGAGACGAGATCGAACACACGATTTATGCGCCGTTGAACTATGTTGAGTTTTCAAAACGAACTATTGACATCGCAGATTTTCAATTAGTGCGTCTGTCGAGGGCAGAATTGGATGATCTCTTTTCCAACAGAACCAGGGAGCTGTTCTGGCCCGATAGAGTCATTGATTCGCATCTGCTGCAAGAGTTTTTCTTCATTCGAGTGAAGATAAAAGTTCCAAGAAGAAATTCGGATTCTCGGGATTTTGTTTCAAACGTCGACTTCAGCGGGAGAGTTTCTGAATTGGGGCCTGCCGTCGATCCTCGATTGGAAAAGATTCTACGAATATTGTGTCTATTTCCTTGGGAAAACGCGGATTCTGTCCGTAAAGCTTCCGCCGACTCGGATGACCCTTTTCAGCCGTGGTTCCCGTGTCAAATCCCGTTCGCAATCGCGCTCGACGATGACCTGTTAAATGTCCCATGTAGCGCCCCCAATTTGGCACTTCTTGCGACGGAGCCTGATTACGATTCGAGTACGGGAGAAGAAAGAGATTGGGAGAGAAAATGCATCGCTACCAGTTTTGACGAAGCCGAGACAAATGAATTCGTTAGTCGAGTTTCTTATATCGCCCAATGCTACAACCTAATAGATCCGTTGCCGACAGAGTGGGAGTTTTTCGGAATCGCGACCAGGTTTTTGACGAAAGCGTTCATCGATGACGAAACTGAGCAACTCCTCTGGCACATTGTTGCCATGGACGCGCTGCTCGGAACACCAAATGAGACGAAGCGACTGGCAAAGCGCATCGCAGCAGTACTTGAATCAGACAGTTCTGCGCGAGAAAAGGTCAGTCAAGATTTCATGGTTCTCTATGATATTCGTTCCAAGGCCATTCATGGGAAACCACCGAAGAAGGAAGCGCGTCTAATTCACCTTCGTCAAGCGAGAGTGATCGCGCGTCGATGCACTTTCTTCGTTTTGAATTGTCTCGCGAACCTGAAGGCTGAATGCCTGCGTTTGGGTATTTCACTGCCTTCTCGAGACGAAATTATTAGAATTCTTGACGCCAATCCGGCTGAACTTGATAGAACGAAAACGCTCCTAGAGGTTATGCCCGCTGGTTTTCCGCACGTCCAAGAATGGATCCGCTATGATTAGTAGACGCTAAAATATTTCTAGGCATCAACGACGCACCGAAAGCCCATGTTTCCGGTGGAGCTGTCCGGCGTGTTCTTGGAGCGCGCGGCGACGCGGTAGCGGTTGCAGTAGGACTCGTGGCAAAGGTACGAGCCGCCGCGAATCACTTTTTCGGTTCCGCTCTGCGGTCCGGTTGGATTCTCGCGCGGGCCATCGATGTGGAAGGTTGGGCTGAACCAGTCCCAACACCACTCCCAAACGTTGCCGGCCATTTGGTAGATCCCAAATCCGTTGCGCTCGTATGTCCGCACGGGCGCAGTACCGGCGTAGCCGTCCTCGGCGGTGTTGACCTTCGGGAACAATCCCTGCCAGATGTTGCACCGATGTTCGCCGCCGGGCGTTAACTCATCGCCCCAGGCGTAACGTTTTTGCGCGAGACCGCCGCGCGCCGCATATTCCCATTCGGCTTCCGTGGGCAGGCGTTTGCCCGCCCATGCACAGTACGCCATCGCGTCGTTCCACGACACGTGGACCGCTGGATGATCCATTCTATCGCCGATGTTCGTGGCGCGGCCTTCAGGATGCCGCCAACACGCACCCGGAACTTTCCACCACCAGGGCGTCTGCGCCACCTCCTGTTTCAATTTAGCGGCAGTCTCGGAGGGTACGAACGAATGAAAGACAAAAGACCAGCCAAACCGTTCGGCATCCGTCGCATATCCGGCCGCCTTGATGAACCGTTGAAATTGCCGGTTCGTGACGGCGCACGCGTCCATATGGAACGACCTCACTCGAACCTCGCGCGCCGGGCCTTCGCCATCGTCAGGATACCCCTCGCCTGAGTCCGAGCCCATGAGGTACGCGCCCCCCTCAATGCACACCATTCCGCGAATCGTTTCCGGCGTAGCGGGAGCGGGACGCATCGTGCCGGAGTGGGAATCCGCAGTCGGCGAACGCCCCGTTTCGCCAGATGGGCAGCAGGTTGCGGTGGTCGTGTTGATTTCCGAGGACATGTTCTTCTAGGCCCGTGCTTGACTCAGCCCGTTCATACTCGCACAATCCCTCTCCGGGCAAAAATCCGCCGGCGGGGAGATTCCATGCGCGCGTGGCGCTTTGCCGAATTCGGCGATATTTCAAACTTCAAACTCGGCGAATGTCCGAAACCCGAGCCGGGCGCGCGCGAAGTCCTCATTCGCGTCGCCTACGCCGCGCTCAATCCCGCGGATCGTTTGCTCGTTGAAGGCAAATATCCCGGAGCGGGCAAACTGCCGCTCACCGTGGGCCGTGACGGCAGTGGTGTTGTCGAGGGCGTCGGCGCAGATTGCCGCCTGCGATCCGGTGATCGTGTGCTCGTTCTCCGCAGCGAGGTGGGCATCACGCGCCAAGGGACGCTCGCGGAGTACGTCGTCGCGCCGGAGGAATCCGTCGCGCCCGTACCCGAAGGCTGGAGCATGCAAGAAGCCGCCGCGGCCTCCGTGGCGTATCTCACCGCGTGGAAGACCCTGGTTAATCAGGGCGGCCTTCGCGAAGGCGAGACGGTCCTCGTTACGGGTGCATCGGGCGGAGTCGGGATCGCGGCGGTGCAGCTTGCCAAAATACTGGGCGCGCGGGTCGTCGCCCTTTCGCGCAACGAGGCCCATCGGGCGCGTCTGCTGGAACTCGGCGCGGACTACGCCCTCAACGCGGCGGCTCCCGATCTCGAGAAGGCGATCCGCGGCGCGGTGGGCACGGTGAATCTTACCGTCGAGAATGTCGCGGGGCCGTTCATCCAAACTTCGCTCAATCTTAGCGCATTGAATAGCCGTATCATGGTCATCGGGCTGTTGGCGGGACATTCCGCGCAGGTTTCGCTCGGAGCTCTCTTGTTCAACCAAGTAAGAATCGAGGGGGTCCATGTAGGTAAGATGTCACCCGAGGACGCGCAGCGCGCCTTTGCGCGTGTTGTCAAGACCTTGCGCAAAGGCGACCAGCGTCCCCTTGTTGGAAAAGTATTTGAGTTCGAGGCGGTGCAAGACGCGTTCATGCACCTTGCCGCGGGACACCTGGGCAAGGTGCTCGTGCGAATTGGAGGCGATACGTGATCCACTACTTAGGCCCGGTCGAGGAGAACGCCGTCCTCGAGCAAGCCGCGCAGTTGTTCGACCTTGACGAATTCGACGAGGCGTTGGGGCGCGTGCGATCGCTACAAGGCGAAACGCTGCCGAGTTCGATTCGCGGGCGCGCGATGGCGCTTGAGGTGATGTGCCTCGTAGGACTCGAGCGCGCGGAGGAAGCGCAAGATCACTTGGAAAAGGTGATGAGCGAAGAGGGAGACGACTTCGCATTCGTGCTCGCGGCGGGTGTTGGGTTCTCCGATCTCGATGAGTGCGAGCAGGCGGAACTATTTCTTCGTAACCTCACGGAACTGGACGCCGAGAGCGTTCTCGCTTGGCTCAATTTTGGCGTGTGCCTCATGCGGATGGCGGAATACGACGAGGCGCGCGAGGCTTTCACGCAATGTTTGGATCTCGAGCCCGACCTCGCGTGGGCCATGCTCCACCGCGCCAATTGCGCAACAACTTTGGGCGATCCCGAGGCCGCCGCGGAGGACTATCGGAACTACTTGGTCCTCGAGAAAGAGGACGGCGTCGCCTGGATGTTTCTTGGCGCGGTCGAAAACCAACTCGGCGACGGCAAGGCGTCCGACAAGGCCTTCACGCAGGCGGCGCGGCTTTCAGACGATCCCATCGACGTGTATTTCAATTGGTCGCTTTCCGCCTTTGCCCGCGACGACGATTCGAGGGTCCGCGACTGCCTTCAACGTATCGACGAAATCGACGCCGACGACTACCGCGGCCTCATTCTTCGCGCCGAACTACTCGCACGCGAGGGCGAGATTTGGCCCGCGTGGGAACAGTACGAGGCCGTGCTCGATTTGGTCCTCGAGGACGAGCGCGAGGACGCGGTCGATTTCGTGGTGTCCGGCATGCTGGTTTTTGTTTCGCGGAACGGCCTCGAAGAAAAGCTGGACGGAATCGCGGACACCATTCATTCTCACGAGCTTTACTCCGACCTCATTCTTCAGACGCTCCGGCTCGTGACGGGGGAACAACTTGGCTCGGCCGCGAACTTCCACATCGTCCTTGGCGAGCCCGCTTCGGCGCCCGTGGACTACTACGTCTACGAAGTATGCGCCGCGACAATCCAATCGGCGGCCACACTCGCGACGGAGTTTCACGCGCGGCGCACTGGCAACGAACCCGTCCTGGTCCTGGCGCAGCCCATTTCCGATCCGGAAGAAGGCCTCTCCGGCATAATCTGGGCCTCCGAACCTCTGGACGAACGGCCGACGGAGAGCGACCTGGAGTCGATGTAAGATGCGGGTGATCGTCACCGGCGCATCGCGCGGCATTGGCCGGGGCATCGCCGTCGTACTTGCGCGCGAGGGATTCCAAATCGGACTGGTGGCCCGCGCGCAGGAGAAACTCGAAGAAACCGCCGGGCTCGTCCGAAAAGCGGGCGGCGAGCCTCATATTGCAGCGTGCGATCTCACGGATCCAGATGCGGTGGATCGCTCATTCGACACGCTCTTCGATGCGATGGGCGGAATCGACGCGCTCATTAACAATGCCGGTGTCGTCATTCGAAAGAGCGTCTACGAAATCTCCGTCACGGAATGGCAATCGATGGTCAATACGAACTTGAACGGACTGTTCTATGCGACCCGCGCTGTGCTGACGCGAATGCGAGCCCAGCAATCGGGCCACATCATCAACGTCTCCTCGATATCGGGCAAAGTTCCCCTCGCCGGAGGCAGCGGGTACGCGGCGACGAAGTTCGCCGTGAACGGATTCTCGCAGTCGTTGCGCGAGGAAATCCGCGACGACGGAATCAAAGTCACAACCATATTTCCCGGTTCGGTCGACAGCGGCCGCTCGCCCTCCACTGCCTGGAAGCTCTCGCCGGAAGACATCGGACGTGCCTGTCTCGACGCACTACGCACGCCGCCGGGCACGCTCATCAGCGAGATCGAAGTTCGGCCGTTACGCCGGCCGAAATGAATTCGCGCCTCGTTTGCGCATCACATCAGCGCCACGACTTTGTCGACATCGTTCAGCGTGATGTAGAAATGCGGCGATAGGCGAACAAATGTCTGACCGGCGCGGTTTCGGCGGACGGACGCGGACACGCCGTTCGCCGCGAGGTCCGCATGCACGGCGGCCATGTCTTTTTCTGGGTGAAAGACGGTGACAATCGCGGAGACTTCGTCTTGGTTCGCACCGCACGCCTCGTCGTCCAGATACATTTTGTAGCCTTTCGCGAGTAGTCCGTCCAACAAGGCGAACCGCAGCATCAACAGTCGCGCCTCGATAGCCGATGGGCCCACGCCTAGCAAAAGCTCCAGCGCGGCGGACAATCCCGCGATGCCGGGGTAGTTCAAGATGCCGGGTTCGTAGCGCCGCGCACCCCAGTAGTATTCGACTTCGTGCTGCGCGACGAATTCCGGCGAGCGAACGTTCCACGCGCCGAGCAGCGACGGCCGTAGCGTGTCGTGATGCCGCTTGGCGACGTACACGATGCCCGCGGCGGCGGGACCGAGCATCCATTTGTGCGAATCGGCGCTCATGAAATCCACGTATTCGACGGGCGTGTCGAATGCGCCGATGGTCTGGATGCCGTCGAGGCAAAATAGGATCCCGCGTTCGTGAAGGCGGCGGCCGATTTCGGCGATGTCGATCCGAAAGCCGCTCAGGAAGTTGCACGACGCGAGCGCTACAAGCCGCGTCTGCTTCGTCAACACGCGCTCGATGTCCGGCCACCGAATCACGCCGGGGTGTTCGGTTTGGATTCGCACGCATCGCACGCCGAACCGCTCGAGCGCAAGCCAGGCGTAGACGTTCGCCGGGTAGTCGTCCTTATAGAAGACGACTTCGTCGCCCGCGCGCCAATCGAGGCCATTCGCGACGAGGCTGAGGCCGAGCGAAGTTGGGCCGAGCAACGCGATTTCATCCGGCGCAGCGCCGATGAGTTGCGCAGCGCGGGATCGCGCGTCCTTGTCCTGCTGATCCACGAGCGGCGTTTCCTGATTGCCGCGCGATCCCTCCGACGCGAACCGCGATATCGCGTCCGCGACCGGAGTCGGCAGCGGACACACCGCGGCGTGGGCCATGTAGATATTCGACTTCGTGACAGGAAACAGGCCATTCCGGTACGCGTCGTCGCGGTCAAGCCGCTCCAGCAAAATTGGGGCGAGTTGCATGTTCCGTAGGTCTCGTCAGTGATGTACAACGCGACGGGACGGGACTAGCGATCCCGTCCCAACTCGGACAATGGTGCCCTGTCGATCGCCGCGACCGCGGACAACGGAACGACATCTGTCACCGACCCGTTGCGGCTTAACATCGTCTTGCGATTCAGGACGATCACGATGACCGCCGCGAGCGTTATCATAAAGGAATCGTAGGGGTCGGAGGGAGGATAGAGCGGACTATTGAGTTGAAAGTGGATCAACGCGACCAACAACAGGCTTCCACCGGACGCGTTGAGGAGCGCGGTCATAACGACGGAGATGGAGATGGTAGCGAGAAAAAACGGGACAAACGACCACGAGCTTTGCGGCGTTCCGCCTAACAGGAAAGCCGGGATATGCCAAACGCCCCAGATCGCGCCCAAAATGAGTGCGGCCCAAAGCGGCGCGAATCGCCTCTGGAGTAACGGCAGCGCAAGGCCGCGCCACCCAAACTCCTCGATCGGCCCGATGACGAGGGCCACCGCCAACGCTGGAAACATCTGGTACCAAGGATCAAAAGGAAACGCCTCTTTGCCCAATTTCCCCTTGAGGGCAGCGCCCGACAACATCAATATCGGAATACCCGCGACGATAAACGCATACCAGGCGGGATGGCATCGCCACAGCAATAGCCGAGAAAGGAACTTTCCGAGACCTCTGGCGCCGTGGTGGTACACAACGAGAGCGAAGGCCGCGAACGCGGGCGCGTACACCGCGAGAATGAAGAGCGGATTTGTCATGCTCAGTTCGCCGAACATGGCCACCATTTGATCGGGAAAGAGGATCAAGATCGCCGCGAGGCCCCACGTCAAACCAAACGTAATCGAAAGAAAGGGGAAGAGCGATCGAAGATTCACGAGAGACCCCTTTGCCCGGAAGCCATAGGTGTTCGGCTCAGTTGGTGACGACTATTTCGGCGAGCGACATGAGATACGGCGCGATGTTCATGTCTACATCGGAGTTCACTTGGATCGCGACATACTTCGTCCCCGCGCTGTGCCCGGCGCTCGAGTTCGTCGCGAGGTACGTAGTCGTTCCGCCCGACACCTGTCGGATTTGCACGTACGTCGTCGTGAAATACACCGCCACGTAATTCGAATTGTCCGTGTAGCGCGGGTACGCCAGGATATACCCGTTCAAGTCGTCCGGCTGGTACGAGAACCGCGACTCGTTGTTCCCGTCCCCCTGCGTCCGGTAAATCCCCTTCCAACTCGCGTTCAACTGCGGCTTGACGTACCCGTTCGCCTCCGTGAACGGCCCGTTGTGGAACGACCAGCCCGTCGCAATCGTCCCGTTGTTCCAATCGTCCAAATACGGCTGCGTCTTCGTCAGCAAGTTGTCCCCCGCGTCATACACATACGTGTACTTCGCCTGGATCGTCGGCGACGTTTTGTTGCTCCGCGTCGCCGAAGTCAGCCGGTACCGCCCGTCATACAAATAGTCCCAATACGACCCGTCCGCCTGCGTCGTCTTCGTGATGTTCCCCGCGGCATCGAGCGCGTACAGATAGCTCTCCTTGACCACCGCCAAGTCCTTATGCTCAATCTTCGTCAACCGCGACTGCCCGTCATACAAATACGCCGTCACCATCTCGTTCGGAAGCGTGCACGTCGACACCTGCCCGTTCGCATAGTACGTGTACGTCCACGTCTTGCCCCCTGGCGCGGTGATCGTCGAGAGCTGGTTAAAGGTGGTGTACCCGTACGTCGTCGATTGATTGTGGTAGTCCGTCATCAAGGTGACGTTCCCCGCCGCGTTGTACCCATACGTCAGCGAGCGGTCTTCATAGTCCTTCACCGTCGTCAGCCGCCCCGCTTCGTCATACACGTACTGCAGCCCGTTCGACGCGCTGTTCCAATCCGTGACCTGCGTCATCCGCCCGAGCAGCGGATCGTAAGTGTACGTCGCGTCGTTGTACCCCGTCCCCGCGTTGTACCGCACCTTCGTCAGCAGGTCGGTCGTCGCGTGATACATATACTCCGTCGCGTCCACCGTCCCGCTCGTGCCCGCCCCCACCTTCGTCACCCGCCCGCTCAAATCGTAAAAATACTTCGTCACCTTGCTCACCGGGACCGGGTCCGTCACCAACGTCAATTGGTTCCACTCGTCATAATCATAGTCCCAAACG
>CAYXRK010000071.1:0-21980 GCA_964467615.1 uncultured Nitrospirales bacterium
GAAGGGGAAGGGGAGGGCGAGGGTGAAGGCGAAGGGGAGGGCGAGATCGAAGTCGCATTTCTCAGTTCGGACTTCGGAGAAGTCGAGATCGGGCATTTCACCGATATCGTCTTCACGGTTTCTAATATTGGAACCTCGGAATTCACCGGCCAAGCGACCGTGGACGCGCCCTATTCGATAGTCATAAACAATGCCTACACAATCCCCCAAGGTTTGTTCGTCCTGGTAGTAGTACGTTTCACACCCACGGACGAGGGCCCCAGTTCGCGAGACCTGACCTTCACGGGCGGTGGCGGGATGATCGTTGGTATCACTGGAACGGGTATCGCCTCGGGTGAAGGCGAAGGTGAGGGCGAAGGTGAAGGTGAGGGCGAAGGCGAAGGTGAGGGTGAGGGCGAAGGCGAAGGTGAGGGAGAGGGCGAGGGTGAAGGCGAGGGCGGGTTGTGCGCGAACTTTGATGACGTTATCGATCAGTATGATTTGTTCGTGGAGGACTTCGGAGTTGAAGAGGATTTTGACCTGGACGGGTTGCCGGAAAGCGTCGCGCTTGAACTGGTACGACTCGCTTTGTGCGACGCTCTTGTTGACGACGATGAATTGTTTCGGGCCGCTGAATCGGCGTACGTGATGAACCTCGAGGAGATTGACGTTGAAGCCGACGCTTTGTCCATCGCGACGTATCGGCGCGCGTTTGCGGTGCTAACGCTCCTGAGCCAATCGTCGTTGGATGCGCTCGCGGCGCTGTTACAAGAGAACGAATTGCTCCTGCAAAATCAGTACGAGATTCTCGTGTGCGATGTGGATTTAGGTATTTGCTCGCCATCGAAGATCGCGGGCGTCGCGCTTTCGGAGGCTGTCGAAGTATTGGCGAAGGGCGTCGATTCGGTGGTCGCGCCATTTTCGGGAGGGGGAGATCTCGACGGTGACGGCGCGTCTAATGCCGAGGAATACAATCGCGTGGTTGGGAACGGAGAAAGCGAGGAGTTGTTCCTCGAGATCGTTTTCGACCCGGACCGCGATGGGTCCGAGTTCGTGCCGGGATGCGCGGCCGGTCCGGCGGGCGGGGTAAATGATCTCGCGTCGCTCGCGTGCCTCGTGTGCTTGACCGCCGTGGTACTTTCGACACGCTCGCGCGTATCTCGTTGAGTTCTTCGCGAACGACCTCTGAAGAATCGTGCGAATCTTCCCTGTTTACGGCGCTTTCACCGCTCCATGGAATGGGCCAGCCCGTACTTGATGAATCCGTCCGCGATTCGAGTTATCATTTGCCGCAACGCCGGGTAATGTAGGGGGCAGCGCGGGCTGTGCTGACCGAGATTGGCCAGACGAGTTACGCCGTGGGCGGCGTTGTGTCGCGTGGGTTGTCCGATGGCTGCGGCAATCTAGCGGAGACGGAAACCTATCGCGATGCGTGGTGTTGAACGTCGAATTGTGTTGTGTCCATTTGCGGGGGCCGATAGAGGCACTTGGGGGAGAGGAACGTGAACCATACGAAGCGAGGGGGTTCCAACACCGCACGAACATTCGGACCGGTATCCGAGCTCGAGCGGCATCTGCCGGCGGATTGGTGGCGGACGCTATTCAATTCGCTCTATTTGAAGACGGACGGTGACGTCGTCGAGAACGACACGAATACCGCGCGCGACATCGATTTCCTGGTGAAATCGGCGGCGCTTGAAAAGCACGACCGAATACTCGACGTTTGTTGCGGTCAAGGCCGTCACGTGCTGGAACTCGCGCGGCGCGGCTTGGCTAACGTACCCGGCGTTTATCGCGCGCTTTTTCTTGTCCGGCTGGCGCGGCGCCGCGCGAAGCAACTGGATTTACCCGCGACGTTTCAAGAGGGAGACGCCCGCAAGCTGCGGCTGCCCGAGCAGAATTTTCATTGCGTTACGTTTTTCGGGAACTCGTTTGGATACTTCGAGCAGCAATCGGACGATGCGCGCGTACTCGAAGCCGTTAAGCGGGTGATGGCGCCGAATGCGTTTCTATTCATGGATCTCGTCGACGGCGAATGGATGGCCAGCAATTTCGCGCCGCGCTCGTGGGAATGGATTGACCAGGAGCATCTCGTGTGCCGCGAACGTTCGCTAGCGAGCGACGGCGAACGGCTGGTCTGCCGCGAAGTGGTCGTCAACGCGGAACGCGGGATCATCGCGGACCAGTTTTACGCGGAGCGGCTCTATACTCGCGAGCGTATACAAGAGCTTCTCGCCGAAGTCGGGTTTGAGCACGTGCGGCTTCACGAGGGCCTGCCGACCGATTCAAATCGCGCACAAGACCTTGGCATGATGGGTCATCGAATGTTGGTGACCGCGACGCGTTCGCACTATATCGTCAAGAAGAGGGCAAACAAACCTACCTTCCCGCGCGTCGCGGTCGTGATGGGCGATCCGAGCCTGGGCGATACCGTGAAACTAGGCGGACAATTCAACGTTGAGGACTTCGCTACGATTAATCGCCTTAAGGACGCGCTGGGCGAAATGAGCGGTTATTCATTCACGTATCTTAACCGGCATGAATCGCTTTTGGCTGATTTACGGCGAGACCGTCCCGACTTTGTATTCAATCTTTGTGACGAGGGTTTTTTGAACGATCCGTTCAAGGAATTGCATGTCCCTGCGATCCTCGAGATGCTGGGCATCCCGTACTCCGGCGCGGGGCCGCAGGCGTTGGGGCTTTGCTACAACAAGGCTTTCGTGCGCTCGATTGCGTATTCCGCGGAGGTGCCGGTGCCGTTGGAAACGATGTTTAGCCATGACGACCAGTCCGCGACGATACCGTCCATCTTCCCCGCGCTGCTCAAGCCCGTCTGCGGCGACAGCAGTATCGGCATAACGAAGGACGCGGTGGTGCACACGCCGGAGGAACTGATTGCGTACCTGGATCGATTGAGGGAGGAATTGCGCGGCCGCGACGTGCTGATTCAGGAATTCCTCGCGGGACCGGAATACAGTGTCGGGATTATCGGCAATCCGGGTATGACGTGGAAAGTCCTGCCCGTTCTCGAAGTGGACTATTCCGGGCTCGACGCCGATCTTCCTCGCATTCTCGGGTACGAGTCCAAATGGGACCCGGAATCGCCGTATTGGAGCCAGATCAAATATCACGAGGCCAGGATGAAGGAAGGCGACCGGCGCCGGCTGGTCGACTATTCGGCCGTGCTTTTCGAGCGGCTGGGATGCCGCGACTACGCGCGATTCGATTGGCGCACCGATGGCAACGGGGAGATAAAGCTGCTTGAGGTCAACCCCAATCCGGGATGGTGTTGGGACGGTAAACTTAACTTCATGGCCGAATACGATGGATTGCGTTATGCGGGCCTGCTTAAGCTAATCATCGAAGCAGCGCAAGAGCGCGTGGTGTTCGAGATGGCCCCGAAACAGGCGATGGCCCTCCCCGCTTGATAGCGCCCCGAGTAGTTGGGGAGTTGCCCTTCAAGTGCGTGGGGGGTGTGAGCGCGTCCGTTTGGCGATTGGGCGCGGCTTCTCTGTTCCGCGCTTTCGTCCTGGTTCTAGCGGTTGGGACCCACGTGGGGTGCCCGTACTCCGAGCAGGTCGTGAATTACACGTATACCGTGATCGCGGCATTCCCCCACGACACGCAAGCGTTTACGCAGGGCCTCGTGATCGACGAGGGAGCGCTGTATGAAGGCACTGGGCTAACAGGGGGGCAGTCGTCCTTGCGCCGAGTGGATCTCGAAACGGGCGCGGTCGAGCAAGTCGTCCCGCTGCCCGACCCTGGATTTTTTGGCGAGGGCATAACGGTCGTAGGCGACACCATCTACCAGCTTACGTGGCGCGATCACACCGGATTCGTTTGGGACAAAGAATCGTTCGAACTGATCGACCAGTTCACGTACGGCCACGAAGGTTGGGGAATCACGTACGATTCCGAACGGCTCATCGTGAGTGACGGCACGTCAACGATCCGATTTTACTCCGCGACTCCCTTCGAATTGCTCGGGTCCGTCTCCGTGCGCGAGGGCGGGTCGCCCGTGAATCGCATGAACGAACTCGAATACATTGAAGGAGAGGTCTACGCGAACCTATGGCTTACCGATCGCGTAGTCGCGTTCGATCCGGAGACCGGTGACGTCACGCGATCCATCGATCTCTCGGACCTGTTGCCGCCGGAGTTCTCCGTTGGGTCAGGCGACGTGCTCAACGGAATCGCTTACGGCGAAGGTCTCGACCGGCTCTTCGTGACGGGAAAGCGTTGGCCGCTGCTGTTTGAGATCGAGTTGGAGCCGTTGCCGGACGGCACTTCGGCGTTCTGACGGACAACCTCGTTACGGTTCTATCCGTTCCGACGTCTCTGCTTAAGCAGATTGTAGGCCTCGTTCAAGGTGCGCATAGCGTCCTCGTCGCCGCCGCGATCGGGATGGTGCACCTTCGCTTTGCTCTTGTACGCCTGCTCGATCTCGGTCCACGTTGACGTCGTCGATATGCCGAGAATTTTGTAGCACATATCCAGATCGGGTTCGCTCATGGATCGGCCTGGCGGTGGAGGCGGTGCATCGCCGCGCAGTTCGCGTAGACCTCGAATGATTTGGGGCCAGATGCCCGTCGCGCTGAGGACGAAAATGATCCCCATTAGGATCAGGATTTCCTGAAGGCCGCCCATGCCGAACACTAGTGGCGTCCTTTGTCCTGGAACCTGAGAATGTTGTCGATTTCTTCTCCCAGCTTTTCCATGTCCTTCGTTGAGGGCGCGCGTGGCTTCGAGCTTTTTCGACGCCACCGCCACTTCCCGATTTCCGGGCGAAATTTCATAAAGGCGGCCCCCACGGCGATGCCACCCAGGTGTGTTGCGACCGACACGCTGCTGCCGGGTTGGAGTCCCGTCATGATGTTGGTGAAGATGAAGAAAATGACCAGCCAACGGGCGGTAATCGGAATGGGAATTGGGAACAGAAATATTTTCTGCTGGGGATTGAGCATGGCGAAAGCGCATAGGACGCCCATGGTCGCGCCGCTCGCGCCGATTACCGATGTTCCGAATAGGGGCGGCGTCTGCGCAAGTCCCATCGCACCCATCGCTTGAATTGCGAGAGGCGAGACGAAATTGAACAGCACTCCACCCGCTCCACAGAGCAGATAGAAGTAGAAGAATTGGCGTGTACCCAGGGCACGTTCGACTTCAGGGCCGAAGAAATACAACTGGAGCATGTTGATGAACAGGTGCATCAAACTTCCGTGCAGGAACATATACGTAACGAGGGTCCAGACGAATGGAAAGGCCGTACCGGTCGAAAATGCCACCCAATCCGTCAGCCAGCCCCCTGGCGCGCCACCGAAGCCGCCGAAGGGAATATCGAGCGCCAACTGCGCGGCGAACACCGCGGTGGTAAACACGATGATCGCCTGGACAGACCACGTGATGCGGTCATGCCCGAAGCCGAGTCGCACTCCGTATCGTTCGTAGGTGCTCATGGGAGAAATTTGAGGGGACCGTTGCTAAACTGACTTGCATCTATATTCTAACTCGCCACGCCTTCGCGTTCCTATCGAAGTTCAGGGCGGGCCAACAGAGGGGGCAGGCGGATACGACCCAACGCGGCGCGCGTGGCCGATCGGCAAGTAGACGAACCGCACCTTTCCGACGATCGATTCGACCGCGACTCCCGCTGTTTGCGGGACCTCGGCGTCGTCGCTCCAGTCGTGGCTGTCCACGCTGAGGTTGCGATTGTCTCCTAGTATGAACACCTGCCCATCTGGCACTACATACTCGGGTAACGCGTATTGGATCGGCTCCGGAAGGTAAGGCTCGGAAATGTATGCGCCGTTCAAAAACAACGCGCCTCCGTCCATCTGTACGTGATCGCCAGGCAGGGCCACCAGCCGCTTGACCAGATAACCGCCGGCGATCATTGGATCCTTCACCACTATTACATCGCCGCGACGATACTCATGCTCGTTCGTCGATAGGATGTACTCTCGCGTGGCGAGCGTCGGTTCCATCGAACGCGAAGGTATCAAAAAGAACCGAAGGTCGCGCAGAACCAACAAGTAAAGGACCACGGCGCTGCAAGCCAATATTGCGAGGTACCACAATCGCCGCCGGCGGGATAGCGAGGACGAAGCCACGGTCGCTATCAAACTACTGTGACGGCGCCGCGGCCCCGGCGTCCGAGGCCGGGCCGCTTGTCTCGGACTCCGGGGCTGGGGACTGCCCGTTCGCCTCGTCCAACAACTTCTTCGCCGCTTCGCTGTCCGGTCGAATCATGAGCGCTTGTGTCAGCGCCGCGGCCGCGTTTTTGTTGTCAGACGCCCGAAGCCACGTCCTACCTTCATTTAGCAGAGTGAAGAATTTGTCTTCTTCGCTCTTGGCAATCTTGCGGGCGGCGCGCCACGCCTCGGCCGCTTGCTTCCAATCGACTTTGACCTCGAAGCCCTCGGCGGCGTAGAAGTTCGTCGCATAGTCCGAAACGATTTCGTAGTCGTCCGGGGCATACTTCGCCGCGTCGCGCGAGTGCTTCATGGCCTGTTCGTACAGTTTCTGTTTCGATATGTCGTATTTCTCGGCGATGAACGGGAAATGGTTGAGATACAATTGCGCCGCGTTATACAAGAAGTCCGGGTTCTTTGGCTCTTCTTTGAGCGCTTTCCCGAGATGTTTGAGGCCTTTGTCGTAGTCGCCCGAATGAAAATAGTGTATCGCGAGATTGTTGTGGCCGCGTCCTTCTTTGTCGTCAACGTGGATTGCCAGCAGCCACAACTGCACGCCCCCCATCGAATCGCCTAGGTAATCGTAAAGCAGTTCCCCATAGTATGTGTTTGCGCGAGAATCGTTCGGATACTCGCCCAACACTTGCCGCCACGCCTCGTCAATAAGGGCCACGCGCCGTTTGGCGTCCTCCTGCTTTTCCACCGCGAGTTTCGGCTCGCCGTTGTCTTGATGTTCGCCCGCGAGTTTCAAGTCCCATTCGATCAGTTTCTGCTGCTCAAGGTCGAACCGCCGCGTTGCCTCTACAAACTCGCGTCCGTCGGCCTTGAGTTCGAGTAGGCGAAGGAGCTCCGGCGACGCTGCTTGCGCGTCTCCGAGTTGGGCAGTCATCGGGACAAGTAGAAGCAGAAGAGAAATCGAGCGAACGGTCACGGGAGCAATCCTTCGGTTCAATCGGAATTGAATGGTAAACTATCGAGCATCGCCGCGCGAACATCGAATTCACGGGTGACGCTACAGAAGCGCGGGAAAAGGCGAACTACGTTTCCGCCCAAGCATCACCGTTACTATTAGAGACCAGAATTCACCGAAACTAATTTTCGTCGACCCTTCGTGACGTAAGCCATTCCAGAGCAAGTACCTACACGTTTTCGGCTACCATCGTCCGCGTGCATTTGCGTCACACTGCCTGTCAAGAGTAAACTTCGCCAACGAAGGCGTTTAGGGGTTGGAATCGCGAGAGCGATCCCGTTGAACGAGAGACCGTCCGGCGCGGTCAAGGAAATTCGAGCGTGATTGACAGTGATTGGGAGGGCGGCGATAGCGGCCAGGATGGTGTCGTGGTAACCAAATCCCGCTTTCGGATGCTCTGGCTGCGTCTAGTTCGAGGCTATAAGATTCGTAACGTCGCTCGGATCCCTCAACAGGACCTCTTCGGTCAGATTACGTACACCCCCAAGTGGACGCTCGAGCGGAAAAAGTAGTCCGAATTCCGTCACCGTCGTTGCCTTGTGCCTCAGTTCCGCTACGCTTCGCCCACCGTTTGGTGTACCATCCCTTCGTTTCCGAGTGAGGGAATCGTGGACGAGAAAGTAACACTGTACTCCGCCAAATTGTGCGGCGACTGCCAGAACCTAAAGCGTTTCATGGACGAGCACGGCATCGCTTACGAGTTGCGCGACATTCGCGAACATGCTGAGTACGCCGACGAACTGCGCGAAGCGACCGGAAAGGAAGGCGTCCCCTTCCTAAACTTAGACGGAAAATGGGTGCGCGGCTACGATGGCGAGAGACCCTTCACGGAGGCATTCGCGCGTTCGTTGTTCGGACTCTAGCTCTGTTGAATCGCCGTCTTGGAGGTCGGAATATGGGCATCAGAAATGGGTTGGCCGGACTCTGCGTACTTGCCGCGTGCGCTTTGTCCGCTTGGGCGCAGCAACCGCCGGTTGTCTACGAGAATGATTTCGAGAAAGGCATAGACGGTTTCGAGATGACCGACGCCAATGCTTGGGCGGCCGCTGAAGACGAGTCGTCTCGTTCCAAGGTCTTGGCGCTGGTTGGCTCGAGCAAGTACGAACCTCCCGTCCGTTCGCCGCTCAACATTGCGCGCGTCAAGGGTTTGAGCGTGTCGGATTTTACTCTCGAGGTCGACGTGCGGCAGACCGGTAAGGAGTACGGCCACCGGGACATGTGTTTCTTCTTCGGCTACGAAGACCCCTCGCATTTCTACTACGTTCACCTGGCGACCAAGGCGGACGATCACGCGAATTCGATTTTCATTGTCAACGGGGCGCCGCGTTTGTCTATCGCCAAGGAACGCACGGACGGGACGGATTGGGCTTCCGGCTGGCACAAAATTCGGATCACGCGGGACGCCGCGTCGGGTGTGGTGGAGGTCTTCTTTGACAACATGGAGAAGCCCGTCATGCGCGCTACGGACCTGACGTTCCCCGCAGGCCAGATCGGGTTCGGGTCCTTCGACGACGTCGGCAATTTCGACAACGTGCGCATCTTCGGCAAGAAGGTCGACGCCAAGGGTTCCAGTACGAAACCGTAAGAATGCGTTCAAGGTTCAACGTGAAACCTTAGTGATTGAACTTTGAACCTTGAACTTTGAACCTTGATCACTTGACTTGATTTCCCTCGCGCAGGCATACGAAATCGTCATCGCCGCAGCGCGGCCCTTGCCTGCCGAACGTGTCCCGCTAGTCGAATGCCGCGGTAGGGTTCTCGCGGAGCCTGTCGTCGCGGATATGGCGATGCCGCCGTTCGACAAATCCATGGTCGACGGTTACGCGTGCCGCCGGGTCGATCTTCCGGGACCTCTTGAACTCGTGGAAGTCATCGCCGCCGGGATGTCCCCCGAGAAAATCGTGGGCCGCGGACAGTGCTCGAAGATCATGACGGGTGCGCCGATTCCCGAGGGCGCAGATTGCGTCTTCATTGTCGAACACAGCAGGGAAGTCGACGGCCGGGTGACATGGACCGGCGAGCACACCGCGGACAACATTGTGCCGCGAGCGAGCGACGTGCGTGAAGGCGAGACGTTGCTACACCCTGGTCACGCGGTTCGTCCGCAGGACGTCGCCGTGCTGGCCTCGATGGGGTATGCCGAGCCGTTGGTGGCGCGCAGACCGAGCGTTGCCGTCATCCCAACGGGTGATGAACTCGTCGAGCCGGGCGAGAAGCCCGGCCCTTCGCAAATTCGCAACAGCAACGCGTACCAGCTTTGCGGTCAGGTCGAATCCGCAGGAGGGCTTCCTCACTACCTTGGCGTTGCGCGCGACACCGGCCACGCGCTGCACGAAAAGATCAGCGATGCGATCCGCAAGCACGACGTTGTGCTTTTGTCGGGCGGCGTCTCGATGGGCGACTACGATCTGGTCCCGGGCGTGCTCCGCGAGAATGGCGTCGAGATTCTTTTCGATAAGATCGCGGTGCAACCTGGAAAACCGACTGTGTTCGGCGTATCTCCGGAGGCATTTTGCTTCGGGTTGCCGGGGAATCCGGTATCGACGTTCGCCGTCTTTGAATTGCTCGTGAAACCGTTTCTTCTAAAACTCCAAGGCCACGACTATCGCCCTCCCGTTGTCCGCGCCGCTCTCGCCGAGACATTCACGCGCAAGGTCGCCTCGCGCGAGGCCTGGGTGCCTGTCACGCTTGACGCCGAAGGCCGCGCGCGCCGGGTCGAGTATCACGGTTCGGCACACATCGCCGCGCTCTCGTTCGCCGACGGTCTCATCGCGTTTCCCGTCGGCGACTCGACACTCGAGGAAGGCCGCGTCGTCGCCGTGCGGCTGCTGCGGCACTAACGATGGTCGGCGCGTCGACAGATCGTGAACGTCTGGCTACGCACTTCTCGGGTGCGCACGCGTTGCGGGTACGCGTGATCACGCTCAGCGATCGCGCGGCGCGAGGGGAATACGAAGACCTCGGCGGCCCGCGCATTCAGGAACGGCTCGAAC
This sequence comes from uncultured Nitrospirales bacterium, assembly GCA_964467615.1. Taxonomy (GTDB): domain Bacteria; phylum Hydrogenedentota; class Hydrogenedentia; order Hydrogenedentales; genus CAYXRK01. The sequence goes on from CAYXRK010000071.1 coordinate 10,134, forward strand.
ATCATTTGGGCGATACCTTCGTTTACTCGATCAATCGAGAGATCTTTCCCGATGATGCCGCGCGATTGCAGGAAGCGCTGGAGTCGGCTCGCGATTCCGGCGTTCATGTCGTTTTTACCACCGGCGGCACGGGCCTCGGCCCGCGAGACATCGCGCCCGATGTCGTGCTCAAACTAGCGGACCGCACCATCCCCGGAATCATGGAGCACATTCGGCTGAAGTACGGCGCAGAGAAACCGCTCGCGTTGCTCAGCCGGAGCGTCGTCGCCGTCATCGGCAGCACACTAGTCTACACGCTGCCCGGCAGCCCGCGCGCCGTTGACGAGTACCTCGATGAAATCCTCAAGACCTTAGACCATCTGCTGTGTGTAATCTATGATCTGCGGCCGCACTGAAGATTCCTCGCTGTAAATGACTCGTCTTCTGTCCCTTCTCGAACGGCCTCGCGCGGCCTGGTACGTAATCGGCATCGCGATGGTCCTTTGGTCACCAGTCCTCGTCACGGGTCTTTGGCTTGATGACTTTTGGCACTGGACGGTCCTCGATGCGCCGGGGGTGCTGACGCAGTATCTTCGCGCGCCTTACGAAATGTTCACGTTCGCCAATGGCGATCCGGGCCGCACCGTCCAAATCATGGAGATGGGCCTGTTCCCTTGGTGGACGGATCCGGAATTGAAGGTTTCATTTTGGAGACCGATTACCGCCCTTACGCATCGGCTGGACTACGCGCTCTGGCCGGACTCTCCGGTCCTCATGCACGCGCAGAATCTTGTCTGGTGGGGGGCGACTCTGGTCCTCGTGTCGGCGTTGTACCGGCGGTTTCTCGGGGCCGGGCGGATCGCTGCGTTAGCGTTGTTGCTCTATGCGGTCGACGATTCGCGTGCGGCCCCTATCGCGTGGGTTGCCAATCGCAACTGTCTGCTCTCGCTATTCTTCGGCTTTGCCGCGCTCTTTGCCTATGACCGTTGGCGCTCGAAGGGGAGCGTGCTGTACGCTGCCGCTGCGGGGGCCGCGATGCTCGCGGGGTTGTTGTCGAACGAGGGCGCTATCGCGATAACGGCCTACTTCTTCGCGCATGCGCTGTTTCTCGATTCCCGGCCGGTGATGCGTCGCGTTGCCGCGCTCGTTCCGTTCGCCGTCATCGTCCTCGTGTGGCGAATCGTGTACGCGTCGAAGGGGTACGGTGTCGACAACGCCGATCTCTACATCGATCCGCTAACGTCCCCGCTTCGGTTTGTCTTCGCGGCGATCAAAACGCTACCGGTGCTTTTGTTAGCGCAGTGGACGCCCATTCCCCCGGAACCAATGGTCGTCATGGGGGCGGGGCTGTCCGTTGCGTTCGCCGCGCTCGCGGTAGCTGTTGTCGCGTTCGGTGGTTACGTGCTTTGGCCCTTGCTTCGCCGCGATGCGACCGCACGGTTCTTCGCCACGGGAATGATCTTGTGCCTGGCCCCGGCGTGCGCGACTTTTCCGAGCGGAAGGATGCTCGCGTTCTCGGCGTTCGGCGCGTTCGGCGTTATGGCGTTGTTCTTCAAGGCGGTACGCGAAGGCGCTTACGAGGGCCCACCCCGAATCGCAAAGGGATTCTACGCATTCTCGGTCGCATCCCACCTAATCATCGCGCCCGTCGTGGCGGTATTCTCGGTCGTGGGTTTGGGGACCGCTGGTTATCTCATGCGGACTGCGGCCGTTGGCGCGCCGATGCCGGAACAGGACGTTGAAAAGACCTTCGTTGTGCTGAACTCTCCGAGTTTCTTTATTACGACTTACCTGCCAATCATCCGCGCGCACGAGGGCTTACCGTATGCCCCGCAGCTCGTGAACCTTGCTCCAAGTGTCGCACTGCCGGTACCGTTCGTCGTCACGCGTATCGACGAGAGAAGTCTTCGCTACTATGCCCCCACCGGCTATCAATGGATCTTGCTCCGAAATGACGATCACCCATTCGCCGTGGGCGACACCGTTGTCTTCGAAGGTCGCAGCGCCGAGGTAATTCGCGTGAACGAGAAGGGTTGTCCCACGGAAGTCGTCTTTCGCTTCGCGACGTCGCTCGATGATCCGGCACTCGTCTGGTTGGAATTCGACGAACGGGCCTTCTTCCGGAATCCATCCACTGCATTCCGCCGAAGCGCGCCGCCGCGAATCGGGGAGTCGCGGGCGTTCCAGGGAACCACCTCGATGGTTCGATGAGCAAGTTTCGCTGTCATCCAAGACGAATCAGGGGTCGATACGTTTCTATTTCTTGTCCGGTTCCGTCGTTGATTGCGGATTTACCAAGCGGCGGACCCAATGCACAAACCTCAAAGCAATCTCTGAATCGTGAATGAAGTATCGATTTCTTATTGCCACGCCGTAGCGCACACCGGGGTCCTCTTGCCAAGCCAGCCACGCGTGTATCGTCGCCTTGCTCAACTTCGTTTGAGGAAATGCCGCACCCAGATTCAAGGCGCCTTGAGTAGAACGATGCGCATGCTCGATCAATGGGTCGGCTTCGGCGATCAAGTTGCGCAAGAAATCTTCCAGGCTTCCGGGACTCTTGTTGTCCGGCATTACCCATACGCCAACACGTGTTCCATGGTCTGCTGAATCGCCAATAAAACCGTCCGCCGGAGGCACTCGCGGCACGAGAAAACCCAGGGGAGTGAGGCGATCAACCACCGATTGCCATCGCGATTCCATGGAGGTGTTGGCGTCGAAAACAAATCCGACCGGTTTATTACCCGCTACTTTTGCCTGTAGCGACAACTCCGGAAGAAGATTATCGATTCCGACGACTTGCTTTATTTCCGGATACCATGAGGTAAGCGGACGCTTGTCGTAGTCGAAGCCGTGGCGAAAGAGTAAATGACGTATAAAGTGTTCATCGTCCTTGCCCTCAACGTGAAGCGACGGGCGCTCGAGCGAGTTTAGCTTCACCGGACTTCAACACCCGCCTTCTCGGCCAAGACCAGTTCCGAGGGATGCACTGCAACAGACTTTTTAAGTGAAGGATCGATTTTTTGCAGAGATATATGCTGTTCGAGTTCCGGATAGTTGTCACATACCCAGGCCAAGCCACGTACACAATCGTAACTGTGTGTCGTTGCGAACACTGTCACGCCGGATTGAATAGCGGCCCCGATTACCAATCGCCACATGTCGCCCATAATCGAATAGTGAAACCCGGTGTCAATCTCGTCAACCAACAAAAAGCCTCCCTTGGCCTGAATCAGCGCCAAGGAGAGCGCCAACAGCCTTCGCATTCCATCGCCGAAACTACCAAGTGGAATGCGCGTCGTCTCACCACTTGTACCGACAACAATTCCTGATCGACTTTCACGAATCGATGCTCTGCCGCTCAGGAAAAAGATACTATCAATGTGGGGTTCCAATAGTTTCAGGTTCTCGATAACTTCGTGCTCCCGGCCCTCGAGTATTACTTGGTCCCACATTCCTCGCATCGATGGTGCGTCAAGCGAATCCGGGGTGATGAACAACGTATTGAAACTGGTTCCGAACGACGGGGCGTTACGGAACCGAAGGCCCGCGGACCGGCCCGGCCAAATCAGTCCGCCGCTAACGGTCGCCGGGATCAAATACTTGACGGTCGCCCCTTTCTCTCCGCCATCTCGAATCACTTGAACCACCAGTTCGTCGGTCGGGCGTCCGAATCTCTCTCTGACGGGGCGCTCAATATACATTTGTTTGTTGGCTTCGTCGCCGCCCGGTCCAGGAGCTTCGGTCACTACTACCGTCATTCCCCCCAACGTACTATCGCCCAATATTCGAAAGGATGAGTTAATACCGAAGCGATGGCCATAGAATAAGTGCGATGCATCCGGCAAATAGTCGCGCCCGACTTCATCGCGAATGTCGTCTGCAAATATGATTTCTCCACGACGTGACGCCGTACGCATCAACACCGATGGATCGCCGGCCGAACCTAAGAGATGAATGCCCTCGAGTACCGTGGTCTTTCCACTGTTGTTCTTCCCAACAAGAAGGTTTACGGTCGAGAGATCTTCGAGACGAAAGTCTGGAAACCCGCGATAGTTCTCAAATCTCAACGTATTCATTTGAAAGACCGTTCCAAATCCAAGAGCATCGTGCCAAGGATAACACGCAGCCTCTCAGAATAATCGACTCGATTGCTAACGTCAATCAGGTCTTCGTCGAGCGCTTTGCGGCTTGATTCTACCGCCCCCAACGTGGTGAACTCTCTTTTTTCAACCGTTCCGTCATTTACAGGTAAGGGTGCCATGAAATATCTCCGCACACCAGATGAACGCTTCGCGAATCTACCCGGTTTTCCCTATCCGCCGAAATATGTGGACACGATCCAGGGCCTTCGCATGGCGTATGTCGAGCACGGCCAGGGCGATCCGATACTCTGCCTGCATGGCGAGCCCTCGTGGGGGTATCTGTATCGCAAGATGATGCCGACGCTTGCGACGCGCGGGCGGATCGTCTGCCCCGACCTCATTGGCTTTGGCCGTTCGGACAAACCTATCGAGCGCAGCGACTACAGCGTCGCCATGCACTCGGCCGCGATCTTGAAGTTCATCGAAGAACTGGGCCTTACGCGCATCACGCTCGTCTGTCAAGATTGGGGCGGGCTCATCGGCCTGCCTATCGCGGCGCAGCACCCTGAACGATTCGCGCGCCTCGTCATCATGAACACGGGCCTGCCCAGCGGGCACAACCCCGGACCCGGTTTCATGGCATGGCGCAACGCAGCATCGAAGATGGAGGACATGCCCGTCGGCCAAATCCTCCAGGGCGCGACCGTAAGCACGCTGTCGGACGACGTGGTCGCAGCGTATGACGCGCCGTATCCCGACAAGACGTACAAGGCCGGCGCACACCAATTCCCGCTCCTCGTCCCAATTTCCGAGGACGACCCCGCGACTCCCATGTTCCGCGCCGCGCGCGAAATATTCAAGTCGTGGACCAAGCCTGTTCTTGTGATGTTCTCCGATAGCGACCCGGTCACGAAAGGTGGCGACGAATACTTCCGCAACACAATCCCGTCCGCCAAGAACGAGCCGGTCATTACCATCGAGAAAGCGGGGCATTTCCTTCAGGAAGACAAGGGCGAAGAAATCGCGCAACGGATCGTCGAGTTCATCGATCGGCGTCCCGTCTGACGATCCGGATGCTCCATCGATTCTTCACGGCCGCTTGTGTCTGTATAGCGGCCTCTGCCCAAACGACCGATTGGCCGGCCTATCTCGGGGGCCCGGACGTATCGCACTACTCCACACTCGCGCAAATTAACCGCGACAATGTGAAGGACCTTGAGGTCGCGTGGTTGTACCACAGCGAGGACGAAAAGTCTCAAGGCGAAATCCAGTGCAATCCGGTCGTCATTGACGGCGTCCTCTACGGCACCTCGCCGAAACGAAAGTTGTTTGCGCTCGATGCCGCCACCGGCAAAGAACTCTGGTCGTTCCGACCCGAAGGCGGCTCGCAGGCAGGCATCAACCGCGGCGTTGCATACTGGTCTAGCGATGCGGACAAGCGAATTCTCTACACCGCGGCGAATTTTCTGTACGCGGTCAACGCCTCGAACGGCAAGCTCATCGCAAGCTTCGGTGACGGCGGCAAGGTCGATTTGAAAAAAGGCCTGGGCCGCGACGCAAGCGATCTCTATGTCAGCGGCAACACTCCCGGCGTTGTCTTCGAGGACTCGTACATCGTCGGCATGCGCGTGAACGAGGCCCTGCCCGCCGCGCCCGGCCACATCCGCGCGTACAACATTCGCACCGGCGAAATCGTCTGGACATTCCACACGATTCCGCAACCCGGCGAATTCGGCTACGACACCTGGCCCGCCGGCGCGCACGAGTACACCGGCGCGGCGAACTCATGGGCGGGCATGAGTGTCGACCGCGAGCGCGGCATCGTCTACGTCCCCACCGGATCCGCGGCGTTCGACTTCTACGGCGCGGACCGCCACGGACAAAACCTTTTCGCCAACTGCCTGCTTGCGCTGAACGCACGCACCGGCGAACGCATCTGGCACTTCCAAATGGTCCATCACGACCTCTGGGACCGAGACCTCCCGGCCCCTCCAAACCTTCTCACCGTCACGCGCGATGGGAAGCGCATCGACGCCGTAGCCCAGATCACCAAGTCCGCGCACGTGTTTGTGTTCAATCGCGAAACCGGCGAACCGCTGTTCCCGATCGAGGAACGGCCTGTCCCGCCATCCGACCTCGCAGGCGAGAGCGCGTGGCCCACGCAGCCGTTCCCGACGTTGCCTCCCGCGTTCTCGCGGCAGCAATTCACCGAGGAGGACGTCACGGACATCAGCCCCGAGTCGCACGCCGCCGTTCTCGACCGCCTCAAACGCGCGAGGAGCAACGGCCAGTTCGTGCCGCCCAGCCGCGAGGGCACAGTCATTCTCCCCGGCTTCGACGGCGGCGGTGAATGGGGCGGTGCGGCGGTCGACCCCAACTCCGGCGTGATGTACGTCAACGGAAGTGAAATGCCGTGGATTCTCCAGATGGTCGATATCGGTTCGGACACCGGCGGCGGCACGGCGCGCCAAGGCAAACGGCTTTACGCGCAGCATTGCCTGTTCTGCCACGGCGTCGATATGAAAGGCGATCCGCTCAAGCAGTACCCCGCCCTCGCGGGCATTTCGCAACGCCTGCCGCGAAAGGACGCCGAGGCCGTCGTCCAGGATGGCCGCGCCCTCATGCCGGCCTTCAAGCATCTCGGTGAACGCGACATCGAGGCCGTACTCGATCACATCTACTCAACTGATGCCGCCCAAGGAATTGAAAAGGCGGTGCCCGCCGGGAAACCGCAGTACGTCAACACGGGATACATCCGCTTTCTTGACCCGGAGGGACACCCCGCGATCAAGCCGCCCTGGGGAACACTGAACGCCATCGACCTGAATAAGGGCGAGATTCTTTGGAAGGTCACGCTCGGCGATACGCCTGCGCTCCGCGAACGAGGCGTTCCACAGACGGGCGCGGAAAACTACGGTGGGCCGGTCCTCACCGCCGGGGGACTTCTCTTCATCGGCGCGACCAAAGACGAAATGTTTCGCGCTTTCGATAAGGATAGTGGTATACTGTTGTGGCAAGCTCAGTTGCCCGCCGGGGGTTACGCTACCCCCGCGACCTATATGGCCGGGGGCAGGCAATACGTCGTTATCGCGGCCGGCGGTGGAAAAATTGGCACCAAGGCCGGCGACGCTTACGTGGCCTTTACATTGCCCGAGTAGGATGGGCCTCGCTTCGCGCAGATCGCGCGGGGTTTCTACGTTTGTAAGGACAGAAGAACCATGCCCTCGATAGACAAAATCCGAAACCTAGCGATCATCGCGCACATCGACCACGGGAAGACCACGCTCATCGACAGCATCTTCCGCGCGACGCACACGTTTCGCGACAACGCGCAAGTCGCCACGCGCATCATGGACAACAACGAACTCGAGCGCGAGCGCGGCATCACCATCCGCGCGAAGCACTGCACGGTCGAGTGGGGCGGCCATCGCATCAATATTATCGACACGCCCGGCCACGCGGACTTCTCCGGCGAAGTCGAGCGCATCCTTTCGATGGTCGATTCCGTGTTGCTGCTGGTCGATGCCAACGAAGGCCCGATGCCACAAACGCGCTATGTACTCATGCGCGCGTTGCGCCTGGGTCTTCGCCCGATCGTCGTCGTCAACAAAGTAGACCGCCCCAACGCGGATCCGCACGGCGCGTTGAACAAGACCTTTGATCTCTTCGTCGAGCTCGGCGCGACCAACGAGCAGTGCGACTTTCCGGTGCTCTACGGTTCCGGTCTCCGCGGTTGGCTCGTTCGCGATCTTGAGAACGAGGCCCACGAGGGATTGGACGCACTGTTCCGGACCATCATCGACGAAGTCGATGCGCCCAGGGGCGATCCGGATGCGCCCTTCCTCATGCAAATCAGCACGCTTGGCTGGCGCGATCATATCGGCCGCACTGGCACGGGCCGTGTACTTCAAGGCCGGCTTCGCAAAGGCGAACCCATCGTGCGCACTACAACGCGCTGGAAGACCGCCGAATGGGAAGTCACGCGCGACCACACGCAGCGCAGCGAATGGGAAGTCACCGGTTCGAACCCAGATCGCACGACGTACCTCTGGATCACCCACGGACTTGAATCCATCGTCTGCGATGAAGTAGGCGCGGGCGACATCGTCACCCTCGCCGGGCCGAAAGCCTTGACCATCGGCGACACCATCGCCGCGCCCGATTGCGACGCTCCCGCGCTGCCTCCTCTCGACATTGAAGAGCCGACCGTGTCCATGCTTTTCCTCGTGAACAGCGGGCCCTTCGCCGGCAATGACGGATCGGCAGTCACGATTCGCCAGATCCAAGCGCGTCTCGAAAAGGAACTACGCACCAACGTCGCCCTGCGCGTCGAAAACGCCGAACGCGGCGACGCGATGAAAGTCTCCGGCCGCGGCGAACTTCACCTTGCCATACTCGTCGAGGAAATGCGCCGCGAAGGCATGGAGCTCTGCGTATCCGCGCCCGAAATCATCACTCATCGCGACGCCGACGGACGCCTCCTCGAACCGATGGAAGAGCTGATCATCGACGTGCCCCTCGATTTCCAGGGCGCGGTCATCGAGGAAGTCTCACGCCGCAAGGGCCAACTCGCCAACGTCGAAAACCACGGCACCGGCGTTGTGCGTCTTGTGTTTGGCATTCCCACGCGCGGCCTCATCGGCTACCGCAGCGATTTCCTCACCAGCACGCGCGGCCTCGGCATCATGGCCTCGCGCTTCAGCGGATACGGCCCCTGGTGCGGCGAAATCACCGCGCGCAGCCGCGGCTCGTTAATCAGCATGGACACCGGCGACGTGACGGGGTATAGCCTCGAAGGATTACAACAACGCGGCACGTTGTTCCTCTCGCCGATGGACCCCGTCTACGAGGGCATGATCATTGGCGAGAACTCGCGCCCGGGCGACATGTCGTGCAACCCGACGAAGCGCAAGGCCCTGACGAACCACCGTTCTTCGAACAAGGACATGACGGTCACGTTGGACGTGCCGCGCAAACTCACGCTTGACACCGCGCTCGAATGGATAGCGCCGGACGAACTCGTCGAAGTGACGCCGAAGAGCGTGCGCGTGCGCAAGGCCGTCCTCAACGCCGAAGAACGCAAACGGGACATAAAGCGCACTGCAGCGCGGACGGCGTAAGGGCTACGAGGCTTTGCGTTTCAGCGCGGTACTCTTGCCCTTCTTTTTGCGATACGCGGTGGAGTGCTCTCGAATTTTGGCCATTGCGTCGAGGTCAAATAGCCGTTCACCGCAGGCGGGACATTCGTAAAAAGTCAGATATGGGACCGTGTACGTTTCTCCCTTGAACGATCTGTGAAGAGTCCGAGTCACCAACTTAATTCGAGAACTCCCACACGTCGGACATCTGTCAACCTTGATTCGCACGGTTCACGTTTAATGCTTGAACTTTGTAGAAACGCTCAATGGCGGTCAAATTATATCTTTACCTTGCTCGGAAAAAACCTTAGCTTCGTTAGCTAGCCATTCGAAGTCTTCCCACAAGTCTTTCTGCTGTTTGTCGCGGCGGTCCTGAATACGAGGCTGTGCAATCTTCCAACTCTTAAGAATGGAGCGCCGCTCCGGTTTAATCCAGATTTCCTTTAGCTTGGGGTCTTGCTTCGCAATCGCAGCGGCAATACTGTAGGCTTGGCTTACCCGATCCGCTGCCTGCTCCCATTCGCGTTTCCACTTTTCTATCTTCATCGCACTAATCTTGCAGCGGTCTTCAATCTCGAACAGCATACCCCGCGTTTTCCGCATCTCCTCAGCCTGCACTAGCGAATAAATACTCAGTATCGTCTGATTAAAGGTATCCGTAGCCTGTGCACCAGTTGCGCGCGCTTGGAGCCCAAGCCCAATAAGAGCCCCTACTATCCCAATCGCCACGAGCACTGTCTCAACCACCTGAGCGACATACGACGCACATTCCCAGTCCATCACGTCTCCATCCATACTAACGCATTCTCTTCTCCCGTCGAACCGCGTTGGGGGCGCATCGTTCGCCACAACGCGATGCTAGGCGAGGGAATTGTCGTTGCTCTTAGATACTAAACTCATCCTGTGTGACGTAACAAATCGTTGAAACCCGTTCAATCTGCTCGGTCAAATCAGCTCGATTTCTCGATCAAAGCCACTTCGATATTGTCATTATTACAATAGAAGAGCGGCGTTTGATTGGCACAAGCCGTTCCACTGCGCTGCCGTTTACTTCTCCGTATGGTTCCGAAAGAACTAGGCCATCCGCGTTCACGCCTGCGCCCGCGTCGCGCAACAGCTACCATGTCGCCTCTTCACGTTTGCGATTGGGATTCGATTGTGGCAGTTCTATTTTGTGGACAAGCGCAGATTCGTTTCAAACAGTTTCAATATTCTCCGATATTCATCCAGCCAGCTTTCGGGTTCGCGGAAGCCGTGCGGTTCGACCGGATAGACCGCGAATTCCCAGTTCTCTTTTTTGAGTTCGATGAGCCGTTGCGCGAGGCGGACGGAATCCTGAAATAGGACGTTGTCGTCCTGCATGCCGTGGCAGAACAGAAGCGGTTTTGTCAGACCGGCGGCGAACTCAATCGGCGAACTGCGGGCGTAGGCCTCGGGATCGACGGACGGCGTGTTGAGAATGTTCGCGGTGTACCCGTGGTTGTAGTGCGACCAATCGAGCACCGGCCGCAGCGCCGCGCCGCACGCGAAACGCTCGGGGTCACGAAACAGCGCCATGAGCGTCATGAACCCGCCATACGATCCGCCGTAGATTCCAATTCGCGCTGGGTCCACGCCGTGTTGCTCGGTCAGCCAGCGCACGCCATCTTGCAGGTCTTCGAGTTCCGGCCCGCCCATTTGCCGATAGATCGCCGTGCGCCAATCCGCGCCGTACCCCGCCGAGCCGCGGTAGTCCATGTCGAGCACGGCGACGCCACGCTGCGTCAGCAGCGTGTGAAACATGAACTCGCGAAAGTACGACGACCATCCAGCGTGCGCATCTTGCAAGTAACCCGCGCCGTGAACGAACACGACAGCGGGCGACTTGCCGGGACGTTCCGTCCCGCTCGGGGCGTAGTACCGCGAGTAGATCGGGCGATCCACATGTGTTGACCTGATCTCAACGATCTCGGGTTTGCTCCATTCGATCCCCTCGAACTCGGCGCTGACGGTATGCGTGATGCGCCGCGCCTCCGCGCCCGGTTGCGCGCGCTGCACGTATAGTTCCGATGGGCGCGTTGTCGTCGAAAATCCAATCAGGATTCGTCGTTCATCCGGCGAAAGTTGAAACGATCGCACGCCGCCAAGCAGTTCTTTTTCGCGTCCCCCCATCGACGTGATCTGTTCGACTTCGCCGTCCTCAACGCGCGCGCGAAACACCTCGTATACTCCCGGATGCCGCGGGTTCGAGAGAAAGTACACGTATCGTCCATCGCGCGTCGGCACGATCGACGAGACTACCTGCGCGCCGGAGGTCGATTGACGCGCCTCACCACCCTCCGGATCGATCACGTACAACTGGCAATAGCCCGTCGCTTCGGAGACGAAATACGCGTGCTCGCCTTCGCCAAGAAATCCAAGCCGTTGACCCTCAAGTACCCAGGCCGCATTGGTTTCCCGGAACAGCGGCGTGATGGTATGCGTGTTCAGATCGACACTCGCGATCCAACGGTCCTTATAGTCGTGCGCGTGTGCTTGAAAAATCGCGCGGCGACCATCGCGGCTGAACTGGAGCGAATGGACGTATACCTTGCGCGGCTTCGGTTCTTTTTCTTCCTTAGGAATTGACGCAGAATAATATTTGCAAGTGTATCGATGATGCTGTATGC
>CAYXRK010000072.1:0-21976 GCA_964467615.1 uncultured Nitrospirales bacterium
CGGCGCCGCCGGCCTCGGCCCCTTTGCCGGGAAGAATCCGAAAGTCCTTCGCCGGTTCGAACGAAACGCCCCGCGCCTTCGCCAAGTCCAGCACCGCCTTGGCCAGCGGATGTTCGCTGTGCGACTCCAGCGCTGCCGCCCGCGAGAGCAACTCCACTTCCGTATGGCCGTTCAATGGCATGATCGCTTGCACCCGTGGACGGCCCTCGGTAATCGTGCCCGTCTTGTCGATCGCAATCGCCCGCAGCCGCGCCGGGGCCTCGAGATACGCGCCGCCCTTGATGAGCACGCCCGCCCGCGCGGCCCGCGCCAAGCCCGCCACGATACTGACGGGCGTGGAAATCACCAACGCGCACGGACACGCAATCACCAGAACGACCAGGCCCTGATAGAACGATTCCGCGAACGAGCGCCCGAGCACCAACCAGGAAACCGCCACCACCACTGCGGCCAAGAACATCATCGCGGGCGTATAGCGCCGCGCGAACGCCTCGACCCACTGCTCCGATTTCGCCCGGCGCGATTGCGCGTCCTCCACAAGGTGAAGAATTCGGGCCAAGGTCGTATCGTCCGCGCGCTTCGTGACCTCGAACTCAAACGCGCCGTCATTGTTCAGCGTACCCGCAAACACTGCGTCGCCCACGACCTTTTCTACCGGCAACGATTCGCCGGTGATGGGTGCTTCGTTCACGGACGTCGCGCCGACTCGGACGACGCCGTCCAACGGTATCTTTTCGCCCGGACGCACGATGACCGTGACACCCACGCTGACCTCGCCGACGGGTTTCTCCTCGATGCACCCGTCGTGCGGACACCGGAACCGCGCCGTCTTGGGCGACAGATCCATTAGCGCGCCAATCGCCCGCCGCGCGCGGCCGACGCTCCACGTCTCCAACAACAACGCGAGCGCGAACAGGAACGCCACCGAAGCCGCCTCGAACCATTCGCCCAACACGCACGCGCCGATGACTGCCAGCGCCATGAGAAGATTCATGTCCGGACGCAGCGACCGCGCCGAATAGATCGCGCGCGGGACGACATACCACGCGCCGGAGATCGCAGCCAACACGTACAGTCCGATCGCGAAGGCCGGAATTCCCTCGGTGTCCGAAATTGCTTCGACCCATCCCGAACTTAGCCCTTGCACAAGAAATCCCGCCGCCATCAGTGCGCCGCTCAGCGCGCATGCGACGGCTTTCCCGTGCTGCGCAATGACCGACGACGGGAGAGCAGCGCCGGTGTGGTCGCCCCATGGAACCGCACGCATTCCGGTCTTGCCTACCGACTCGACAATCGCCGCGCCGATGTCTCCGCACGCCGTGCAATCGACATTCATCCGCCCGTCGAGGAGGTTGAACGTCAGCCGGTCCTCACCCCCTGCCAACGGCCCGACGACACGCTTGAGGATCGCGACCTCTTCCGCGCAATCCAGACCGGTAATCTTGTACGAGCGAGTAGACATGACTCGTGTAGTCTACACCCGCAGATTAGTGAAAAACTTTCCCAATAGATGAGACCTCGTTATCGTTAACGTCCTTCCAGCGCGCGAATACGTTTTGCTGGATTGCCTGATGCACCTTACAATCGCCCACGGCACTTTAGGTTCTCCTATCACATGGCACGCCTTCAGTTCATAGCGGCGCTCGTCCTCGTTTCTACAGTAACGCCGGCATTGCCGCAATCGTCGATAAAGTCGATGGTAGAAGAGGCGGAAGACGCGGACGACGTTGGGGACACAGAGAAGTCTTTCGCTCTTCTTTCTCAGGCCGCCTCGATGTATGCTGCGACTGCCGAAGATTATTCATGGCGAGGGGCCGCGCACGGGAATTTGGGGGAGTTTGACAGCGCGGTGGCAGATGCTCGCAAGGCCATCGAACTCGAGCCGATGGTCGCGGAACACCACGCGACGTTTGCTGTAACGCTGGGCAACGAAGAGCATTACGCTGAAGCGATATCAGAGATCACAAAGGCCATCGAACTCGACAACGAAAATGCGGACTACTATTGCGATCGTGCATCCTACTTTTGGCAAACCAATCGTTGGGAAGCCGTGGCCGCTGATTACGACCGGGCGATCGCAATCAATCCTCGCGACTGGAATGCCCGCGTGAACCGCGCGATGGTCAGAATCGATTTGGAGCGGTACGACGATATCGTGAAAGAAATCGCGATGCTTCAAGTGTGCGGAGTCTCGCTTCCGTGCTTTAACGACATCATGGGAGAAACGAAGCGATGTCAAGGCGAGTACGAAGAAGCTGTTCGGTACTTTACGAGGAGCATAGAGAACAATCCCGTCGACGGATTGGCGTTGCTCTATCGAGGTTTCGCCCAACTGAGTCTTCGGAATTTTGAAGCCGCGATAGACGATATCTCCGACGCTATCCGGCTTGGATTCGACAGCGCCTCGGCGTATAGGTGGCGAGGGCTCGCTCAATCTCGTCTTGAGAACTACCCTGCGGCAATCAGCGACTTTTCTAAAGCAATCGAGAATGATCCCGATGACGCGAGACTATACGGCTTGCGGGGCGACGCAAAATGCATGCTCGGCGACTATCGAAGCGCGGACGGCGATTTCACCAAGGCCATCGAGCTCGATCCCCACAACGAATCGTACTACCAAGATCGATACGCCGCTCGATTGCATCGAGGCGACTTGCGGGGCATCAACGATCTTCGAAGAGCTATCGAATTGCAGTCTGGATCCACTTGGACTTTCCCCCTGCTGGTCCTGTTCATTGTCGCCATGGTACTTACAGTCGTTCTCGTCCTGGCTTTCGGCTTGTCGCGATTGTTAGCCAAGCGTGGTTCTCGCGCGGCGGTGCGTGTTGCGTCAGATCCATCACTGCGCGTGAGCGAAAAACCCTCGGGCGATTCGTCTACGTTGCCACCGTCTTTGCCGCCGCCGGGTGCGTAGGTATTATCAGCAGTTTAAGCGCAAGAGGAGACACGTCACGTGAGTGATCCGAAACCCATCCTATCCGGCATCCGCGTCATCGAAGTCGGGACGTACATCATGGCGCCGGCGGCGGCGACAGTGATGTCGGACTTCGGCGCGGAGGTGATCAAGATCGAACCGCCGGGCATGGGCGATCCGTTGCGCATGCTCCATCACGTTCCTCCTATGCCGACGTGCGATATCGATTACTGTTTTCAACTGGACGGGCGCAACAAGAAGAGCCTCGTCGTCGATCTTAAGCGCGACGAGGGCCGCGCGATTGTCCTCAAACTCGTTGAGAAGGCGGACGTGTTTCTCACGAACTATCAACCCTCGGTGCTTGATGCGCTGCGGTTGCGCTACGAGGACATCGCGCCGCTGAACGAGCGGCTTATCTATGCGCACGGCACGGGCTACGGCGAACTCGGGCCGGATATCGAGCGGCCGGGCTACGACATGACCGCGTGGTGGGCGCGCTCGGGCCTGATGGACGTGGTGCACGCGGGCGGCGCAGACCCGGCGCTGTCCGTCGCGGGGATGGGCGATCACCCGACGGCCGTCGCGTTGTTCGGCGCGATCATGCTCGGGCTCTTTCAACGCGAGCGCACGGGCAAGGGCGGCAAGGTGCGCACCTCACTCATGGCGAGCGGCGCGTGGACGAACAGTTGCCTCTTGCAGAGCGTGCTCTGCGGCGCCGCGCCGTACCACCCCGCAGACCGCAAGACGGCGCTGAACGCGATGGTCAATCACTATGCCGCGCGCGACGGCAAGCGGTTCATCCTTACCGGCATTCGCGGCGACCGCGATTGGGCGAACTTGTGCAAGTCGACCGGGCGCGAGGACCTCATGCAAGACCCGCGCTTCACGGACATCGCCGCGCGGCGCGCGAATTCGCCCGCGCTTATCGCGCTGCTCGACGAGACCTTCGCGGAAAAGGACATGGCCGAGTGGGACCGTCTATTCACTGCGAACGACCTCACGTACAGCCCCGCGCCAAGCTACGCCGACGTAACGACGGACGAACAACTGTGGGCAAACGAAGTGTTCGTCGAGATGCCCCACCCGCAACGCGGCACGATGGCCACGATCAACTCGCCGCTATTCGTCGACGGCACACCCAAACAAAAACCAACCGCCGCGCCAACCCTGGGCCAACACACCGACGAAGTGTTGCAAAGCGCGGGCTACGCGCCGCACGTGATCGCCCACCTGCGCGAGCAGCGGGTCATCGCGTGAACCTCTGCTGGGAAATAGAGGGAAAATAGAGGGCGAAATAGGGGACAGCGGAGTTATAGATCACGGGGAATTCATGCCTCATGCGCCGTTCTCTGAATTCAGCATTCCCGCGGGGACACACTGCACCAATCGGCTATCCCGTTTGGGACGTTGGCTACGCCTGACGGAATCTCACCAGGGCTTCGGTGGCGACCACAAAAGTGTTGGCCAATTGATCGCGGTATCTATCCAGGGGCCTCTCAATCACGTTGATCTTTGATGCGGGGCTTTCATCGTGAAGGCGAAGAAACACGATACCGCGGTGTCGTCGCTTTTCGCGGTAGATCATTTCGCCGAAATCCTTGTCGTTCGTGATTAGGATCCAATTGCCAGAATATGCTTTATCGAGAACGTCGTCGTCGGGCATTCCCCGTGCATCGTCGTACACAGAAAAGACCTCGTGGGAACGATCCCGCAGCCAACGAGCGACCGCCGGACCGATGCACTCATCGACAACGAAACGCATCTACGCTGGATTCGCTACCAGCGGCATGAACGATGTATTGGACAATGATCGCGACGCAAAAAGCAGGCACGCCTGAATATCCTCGGGTGTGAGTCCCTCATATTCGTTGAGGAGGTCGCCGGCGTCCGAACCGTGGGCCAGAAGATTGAGGATGTATTCGACGGTCAGCCGCGTTCCTTTGATGACCGGCTTACCGGTCATGACCTTCGGGTCACATGCAATCCGTTCAAGCAGTTGTTGATCGCTCATTGGCCGACTCCGAGAAACACGATACTCGATTCCGTCAATGGCCCACAAGTACAGACCCAAAAACACTCACGATCAGACAGCGAAGGGCCCTCTTGACCATCTTCGCTCACGCTCGTTTCCACCGCGGGCGATTTCGTCCGCGAGGGCGAGATTCCCCCGATGATCGTACTGCTGAACAAAGGCCCGCAGTACCATTCGGGACAGACACTATTTCTCCCGGGTGCCGCTCCCGCTAAAGTTTGTCCAACGCGTCACCGAAGGCACCGGTTGCGTGGAGGTTGGCGATTTCGTCTGGTGAGTAGCCGGATTCGAGCAGGACTTCGAGGGTGTGTTCGCCTAGTTTACCGCCGGTGTGTTTGTGTTTGGGCTTGGCGGCGGAGAATTTTAGGGGTGTACCGACTTGGCGTTGGGTTCCGCCGGTGGATTTGGGGACGTCGACCACCATTTCACGCGCGACGGTTTGCGGATGGTCGAAGGTTTCGTCGAGGGTGAGGACGGGTTCGACACAGACGTCTACTTTCGCGAAGAGGGAGACCCATTCGTCGAGCGTTCGCTTTTCGATCTCGGCGCGGATCTCAGTGATGACGGCGTCCATATCGGGGCCGGGTAGCGTTTGGCGCTCGATGAGGTCGGGGCGTCCGATGGTCCGGCAAAAGCCCCGCCAGAATTGGGGTTCGAGGCTGCCGACGGAAAGATAGCGGCCGTCCTTACAGCGGTAGTATCCGTAGTGCGAGCCGCCGTTCAGCGGCAAGGATTGGTAGGTGGGGGAAATCCCGCCGACAAGATACGCGGCCGCGGCGTAGGCGTTCCAGGCGATTGCGCCGTCGAACATGGAGACGTCGACGTATTGGCCTTCGCCGGTCGCGTTGCGGTGGATGACGGCGGCGAGGACTCCGATGACGAGGCCGAAGGATCCTGCACCGAGATCGGCGACTTGCACGCCGAGGGGAATCGGGCCGGTGTTGCGCGTGCCGGTGTGGCTCATGACGCCCGCAAGCGCCAGATAATTGTTGTCGTGGCCTGCGCGGTCCTTGAGCGGGCCGGTCTGGCCGTAGCCAGTGAGCGAACAGTAGATGAGACGCGGATTGATTTGGCGGAGGTCGTCGTAGCCGAGGCCGAGGCGGGTCATGACGCCGGGGCGGAATTGCTCGACGACGATGTCGTACGTCTCGACGAGCCGCCTGACGACTGCGACGCCTTCGGAGTTTTTGAGGTCGAGCGCGACGCTTCGCTTATTTCGGTTCAGGAAGGCGTGGCCGGCGGCGATGCCGTCGTCGAAGGGGGGGCGGGAGCGGACCATGTCCCAGCGTCCAGGGGCCTCGACCTTGACGATGTCCGCGCCGAGGTCGCCGAGCATCATCGTGCCGAAGGGGCCGGGGAGGAGCGTGGAAAAATCGAGAATGCGGAGGGTGGAGAGTACGCCCACGGGTAAGGTGCCTTTTGGTTTGAGGTGGGAGCGAGTATCAGGGGGACCTGACTGAGAATGTAAAGGCGAGGATGAGCATCGACGCGCCGAGGACGAGGCAGAGGGGCGAGTAGAGCCACGTGTCGTATCGCGCGAATGTCCCTTCGTGGACGCGCTTGAAGAAGCCGATGTACCTGAACTCTCCGATGGCGCGCGCCAACAGGATGGCCGCGATGACGAAGCCGGCAGGCCGCACATACGGATCGAGCGCGGCGGTTGTGCTGGGTTGTCCGAGGAGCCACGCGGTGGCCGCGAATCCCGCGAGCACGGCGGCGACGAGCAGCGTGGCGAACGGGCCTGGACGGAAGAGCGGTTTGCCGTCGATCTCTGGGACCGCTTTTCCGATCCAAGACCGGCCGCCGCCGAGGGCCCAGTAAATGTGCAGTGCGCTTATCGCGGCGAATGCCAGGGCCGTGAGCCGCGCGAGGATCACCATCCCATGGCCGCGCCGTCTTTGCGGGGGTCGGAACCGCCGAAGTAGATGAGCGGGTCGTCTTCGCGCCAGATGGCCTGGTAGCCGCCGAGCGCGTCGTTCTTGGCGTTGACGTGGTGGCCCATTTCCGCGAGGTCGAGGCGGACGGAGGTGGGGATGCCGCGCTCGAAGGTGAGCACGCCGCCGCTCGCGGCCTTCTCGCCCCAGGGGCTCGAGCTTCCCGTGTGCTCGACGCGCGGTTGGTCGCCCGCCTGCTGGACGGACATGCCGAAATCGATCATGTTCATGACGACTTGCGAGTGGCCTTGTGGCTGGAAGTCGCCGCCCATGACGCCGAAGGACATAACGGGGCGTCCGCCCTTCGTCATGAACGCGGGAATAATGGTGTGGAACGGGCGCTTGTGCGGTTCGAGCCGGTTGCGGTGTTTGCGGTCGAGCGAGAAACACTCGCCGCGGTTCTGCATGACGAACCCGCAGCCGTCGGGCGCGATGCCCGAGCCGTAGCCCGCGTAGTTGCTTTGGATGTACGAGATCATGTTGCCTTCGCCGTCGGCGGCGGTGAGGTAGATGGTGTCGGAGTCGAGCTTCGGATCGCCGTGGCCGACGTTGTCGCTCGCACGTTTCGGATCGATGAGCGCCGCGCGTTTCTTGGCGTAGTCCTTCGAGATGAGCCACTCGAGGGGCACGTCGGCGAATTCGGGGTCGGCGTAAAACTGCGCGCGGTCTTCGAAGGCGAGTTTCTTCGCTTCGACAAACAAGTGGAGTTGCTGCGCGGAATTCGGCTTGAGGCCGCCGATGTCGAAGGTCTCGAGCATGTTCAGAATTTGGAGCGCGGCGATGCCTTGGCCGTTCGGCGGAATTTCCCAGACGTCCCAGCCGCGGTAGCCGGTGCTGACGGGTTCGACCCAGGTGGCGGTGTGGTCTTTGAGATCGCGCATGGACATGCGGCCGCCGAGTTCTTTGGATTTGGCGACAATGGCCTCGCCGATCCATCCTTCGTAGAAGGCCGCCGGGCCGTCGTTCGCGATGCTCTCGAGCGATTTGGCGAGCAGCGGATTTTTGAAGACTTCGCCGTACTTAGGGACGTGGCCGTTCGGGTGGTAGACGCCGGCCATATGCGGCGCGTCTTCGTCCTTCCAGCCGAAATAGGTCGAGATGATCGGCGAGAGCGGGAAGCCTTCGCGCGCGTAGTGAATTGCCCACTGAAGGCACTCACCGAGTTTCTTTTTGCCGAAGCGTTCGTTCAACGCCGCCCAACCGCTGACGCAACCGGGGACGTTCCAGCAGAGCGGGCTGTCAGACGGGATCGATTCGAGGCCCATCGCGCGCGCGGCGCGAAGGCTCCAGTCGTAGGGCGAGCGGCCGCTGGCGTTCAGGCCGTAGAGCCGTTTGTCCTTTTCGATCCAGAGGATCGCAAAGAGGTCGCCGCCGATGCCGTTGCTGGCCGCTTCGGTGACACCGAGGACCGCGTTCGCCGCGATCGCGGCGTCGACGCAGTTGCCGCCGGACTTGAGGACGTCGACTCCGGCCATCGCCGCGAGAGGTTGGCTCGCGCAGACGATGCCGTTCTGGCACACGACCGCGGACCGGTTGTTGTTGCGGTCCCTTACTTCGCCCAAATTCATAAATGGTGGCGTGCGTTCCTCTTTCATGTCCTGCGCCCTCGCTTTTCCCGCCGCCAACAACGCGGCCGCGGCCGTCGCCGATCCCGATGCCCGAAAAAATTCCCGCCGATTCATTGTGATGCTCCTTCGCTTGGTGCCGAATAAATATACACAATCAGTAGTGCGAGCGTCGGGTTCATCTTCGAATGCTTCAGCGGGGCCGCGAGTTCGTGCATTTCCTAATATAGCGGGGCTTGCTGAAATCGCCTCACAGGTGTACGCTGGAAGGCGGCTAACAAATTAGGAGGGCGAACGTCATGGCATACGAATTGAGCACGGTGGATGTGTGGGCGGGGTCAATCGAAGATCGGCCGGGCGGTCTGGCGAGAGTGATGGAAACGCTCGCGAAAGCCGGCGTGAATCTCCAGTTCATCATCGAGCGCCGAGACACGCCGGGCAAGGGGGTCGTCTTCTGCGCGCCAATCGAAGGCGCCGCCCAAGTCAAGGCCGCCAAGGCTGCAGGGCTTGCCAAATCCAACAGTCTGCGGTCGCTTCGGGTGGAAGGTCCGGACAAGGGGGGCCTCGGCGCTCGCGTCACGCGCGCTATCGCCGGCGCGGGCGTGAACGTGCGCGGGGTTTCCGGCGCGGCGTTGGGCAAGAGGGCGGTGATTTATCTCGCGTTTGACAGCCGCTCGGATGCGACCAAGGCGAGTAATGCGCTCAAAAACGCGCTGAAATAGGAGGACGTTCTTCACACAAACACCGGTGCGCATCGAGACGGGCCGTCACGCCGACGGGCCGGAGGCCTCGCTAGAACCAGGTCACCGCCTGGCGATTGTTTAGACTGCCACTGTAACGCGTAAGAAGGTTGCAGGAATCGAGGTGGCATTCTTGCTTGCGCCTTTGTTTTGGCTGTTGAACAGGGCTTCCAGCTCCTTCGCCAACTCATCTGCTCGGCCGCTTTTTTCCGCGGCTTCGAATGCATTCATGGTTGGCCCGTAGTATTTCCTGAATGCGGCAAACAGCCCTGACGGTGCGCCGGGAAATTTGAAGGTAAACGTATCTCTGACGAATGAAATCTTCTCCTTTGGGACTCCCGCGCCTGCAAATCGCTCTATCACGTTGCTCTCGACCCCCCACGTCATCGGGCTAACGAAGCCCTCCGGTGGCGGCGGCGAGTATGAGGAACTGATTTTCAGAATTTGCGCCACCAACGTCGGATCATTCGGAATCCAGTTCCCCATAACAATCCGGCCTCCGGGCCGGGTCACGCGCACCATCTCCTTGGCCACGTCAAACGGCCCTGGCGCGAACATGGCCCCAAAGATGCTCACAACGAGGTCAAACGAATCGTCCTTCAGTTCTTGCAAATTGCACGCATCGCCTTCCTGAAATTTGCAGTTCGCGAGGCCCTCCTCCTTTGCCCGCTTGTTCCCCGCCTCAACAAGGTTCCTCGCGATGTCGACGCCCAACACATCCGCTCCGAGTCTCGCCGCCGGCAATGCCGTCGTTCCATCGCCGCATCCCAAATCTAGGACCTTGAGTCCCTTGGTAATCCCGAGCGCCCTGACGAGCGCCTCTCCGCTTTCTCTCATGCTATCCGCGATGCGGGTAAAGTCGCCTTTTTCCCAAAGTGCCTTGTTTGGATTCATCGGAGCAATCCTTTCTCTTTACTCAACGCCGTGGTTAGCAGGATTGTAAGTCTAGTCGCCACCATTGTGCGAAGTACGAAGCTCGGATAGAATGGGTCGTATGGACATGAAGATTAAAGTCACCACGCACGAGGAGCAGGCGCGGGAAGACCGTGAGTACTGGATGAGCCGTACACCGGAAGAGCGGCTGGACGAAGTGGAGCGTCTGCGCATTGAGTGGGGAAAGATCCATGGTGGCTATCCTTCTCCGATGCGGAAGGACGTGATCACTGTTACTCGGAGAGAACAGCTCGGCTGACGCTACGTAGCGCACATCACTTTGTACACTTCGACTTCGCCGTGGTTCCATTCGTCCGAGTCGGAAGGATTATAGAAATCCACTTGGTTTCCGTTGTTGAGTTCGATCGCGACATCCTCAAGATAGACTTCGAGCAATTCCTTCATCCGTTCGAACGCTTCTTCCTTCGTCGATCCGATCCCCAGAATATCGAAATTGAGGGCGGTACAGTGCCATTCGTCATTCAGCGGTTTGCTAGAGACGAAAACCGGGCCACGCAATACGATTCGAGAGGAGTCTTGCGGCGAGTCCATAGTGGTTTCCGTTCGTTGTGCTTGGGGTAAGTGTACCTCACATCGCTACGCGTTATAAGAATGATGTAGGGCCACGGGGTTTGCTCAAAGTGCCGCGCGCCTCGCCCTTCGACAGGCTCGGGGCGAACGGGATAGGGTACCCCGGTTTGTTCAAGGCCCCGCGATCCCATTCGCCGATCATTGAAAGGTGATATTACCGCCTATTGTGCATTGATAAGGGTCGTGCTACTATAGGTGGCGTATCCTGGGGCACGAGATAGGGGGCCATGCGATGAATATCGGGATTGCGGACGAGCTACAGTCGTTTGATCAGCGGGCGATTATCAAGGTGTGCGGGGTGGGTGGCGGCGGGAACAACGCGGTTTGCCGGATGATCGAGGCGAACTTGCAGGACGTCGAGTTCATCGCGATCAATACGGACGCGCAGGCGTTGAAGCGATCGCCGGCGGGGACACGGTTACAAATTGGCGCGCAGATCACCGGGGGGCTTGGGTCCGGCGCGAAGCCGCAAGTCGGGCAGCGCGCGGCGGAGGAAGATCGCGATCGGATCACGGACGTAATCGGCGGCGCGGACATGGTGTTCATCACGACCGGCCTTGGCGGCGGGACGGGGACCGGCGCCGCGCCGTTGGTGGCGGAGATTGCGCGGAACTCGGGCGCGCTGACGGTGGGTATCGTGACGTTGCCGTTTGACTTCGAAGGCAACGAGCGGATGGACAACGCGTTGCAGGGATTGGAACGGCTGGAAGAATACGTCGACACGTTGATCGTGGTGCCGAACGATCGCGTGGCGAAACTGTGCGGCGAGAACACGTCGTTGCTGGCGGCGTTCAAACAGGCCGACGAAGTTTTGCACAACGGCGTGCGCGCGATATCGGAATTGATCACGGTGCCGGGTCTGATCAACCTGGACTTTGCGGACGTGCGGACGGTCATGCAGGCGCGCGGCAGGGCGCTGATGGGCATCGGCACGGCAGAGGGCGAGAACCGGGCGGTGCGCGCGGCGGAAGAAGCGATCGTGTGCCCGCTGCTCGAGCAGTCGAACATTCACGGCGCGACGGGGGTGATCGCGAACATCAGGGGCGGGTGCGACATCGGGATGCGCGAGGTGCAGCAGGCGGTGAGCACGGTGAAGAAGGCCGCCCACGCGAACGCGAACATCATTTTCGGCGCCGTGGTGGACGATGAAGAACGGCCCGAATTGACGGTGACGGTCATCGCGGCGGGCTTCAAGACGGGCGTGTCCGAGGCGTACGGGCGCGGCGAAGCGCCGGTGGAACACGAAATTATCGAACTGCGGTCGCGCAAGGTGGAGCCTGTCCGCGAACGCGAAATCATTGAGAAATCGATGCCGAAGGCGGTGGGTGAAACATCGAGGCCGCCGGAGTTAACGGCGCCTTTGGAGGATTCGGGGAGCGGCGGCGGGATAGAATACCTTTTCCCGGAGGACGCGCCGACACCGTTGGTGCGCGCCGAACCGGAAGAGGACATGAGCATTCCCGCGTTCATGCGGCGGCGAAAAAGGCCCTCGTGAGCACTGATCGAGACGAATTTCTCAAACTGCTGCAACGGGCGATCCAGAAGGACGCCTCGGACATCCACCTCAAGACCGGCAGCCCGCCGTATTATCGCATCGACGGGTATGTGACGCCGCAGGAACATCCACCGCTTCGCGAAGAGGACATCGAGACCTTCGTCAAGATTCTATTGAACGACGAGCAACTGAAGTTTTTCCTCAAGCGTGGCGAGATCGACCTTGCGTTTACGGAGAAAGGCGTCGGGCGTTTTCGCGTAAACGTGTTTCGCCAGCGCGGACTGATTTCGCTGGTGATGCGGCGGATCAAGTCGAAGATGCTGACGATGGAACAATTGCACTTGCCGCATGCGATGGAGCGGCTCGCGGATCTAAAGAGGGGTCTGGTCCTCATTACAGGAACGACGGGCAGCGGCAAGTCGACGACGCTGGCGTCGCTCATCGACCTGATCAATGAGAAGCACAAGTGTCACATCGTAACCATCGAGGACCCAATCGAGTTCATTCACGCGGACAAGAAGGCGGTGGTGAACCAGCGAGAAGTGACGATCGATACACAGGATTTCTCAACCGCGCTCAGGGCCGTGATGCGACAAGACCCAGACGTGATTTTGATAGGGGAGATGCGGGACGTCGAGACGTTTCAGGCGGCGCTTGGGGCGGCCGAAACGGGGCACTTGGTGCTGAGCACCCTGCACACGACGAACGTGATGCTGACAATCGACCGCATCATCGACCTGTTTCCGTCAAATCAACACAGCCAAGTTCGATCGCAGTTGGCGCAAAACCTACAAGCAATCATGTGCATGCGGCTGGTGCCGCGGGCGGACGGTTCAGGCCGCGTGCCGGCCGTCGAATTGTTGTTCGCAACGCCGACGGCGAGGATGGTAATCCGGGACAACCGTATCGCGCAGCTCCCGACCGTCATTCAACAGGGCCGCGAGGACGGAGCGCAATCCTTCAACGACAGCCTGCACAGCCTGGTGAAAGCGCGGTTGGTGACCGTCGAACAGGCGATGCTGGTGTCGGAGAACCCGGAAGAACTGAACATGTTGCTGCAAGGGATTCGCCTCAGTTCGCAAAAGGGCGGTATTCTTAAGTAACGTCGCTGGGCCAGGGTATGCAACCCGGCGCGTCTCCCAGGGATTATGCGAATCGGCCCAATGTTACTGTCCTTGTTCAACATGTCGAATTCGCGTGGGCTATCAAGAGATCTATCCACCCCGTCATTCCCGCGAAGGCGGGAATCCAGGCGCATGACCCATCGGTACTGGATTCCCGCCTTCGCGGGAATGACGGGGTGGGGCGAGTACAGCGAGGCTCGAGCCATCCTCGGAAGAAAAACACACAAACTTCGGACTGCACGGATCTTTTGCATGGTGTCCATCCTGTTCTTGATCCTCACGGTAGCGTCGAACGCGCAGGACGCCCCGCCGCCTTTGCCGAATGCGGAGGTCGCGCCCGCCGCTGCGGCGTCCGTGCCCACAACTGCCAGCAAGGTAGCCTCCGCCCCATTGCCGGGAACCACGCTGACCCTGGAACAGTTCGTGCAGCAAGGCGGGCCGATACTGTGGGTGATCATCGCGCTCGCGTTCGTGGCCTGCGTGATGACGTTGTACTACGCGATGACGATTACGCCGGGGCGCGAATCGCCGCAGAAGTTGCTGAAGCGGGCCAAGGAACAAGTCCGCGCGGGAGACGTTCGCGGGGCGTTTCAGATGTGCGAAGGCCGGCGCGAACTCTTGGCGAAGGTCCTTTACGCGGGACTGCGCATGGCGGAACACGAACGCTACGTGATTCAGGAGGCGATGGAAAGCGAGGGCGAACGCGGCGCGACCGAGCTTTGGCAAAAAATTTCGTACCTCAACAATATCGGCGTGATCGCGCCGCTATTGGGGCTGTTGGGCACGGTGTGGGGGATGATCGGTGCATTCAACTCGATTGCCGCGGACGCCGCGCGGGTGAAAAGCGTGACGATGGCGTTCTACGTCTCGCAAGCGATGATCACGACGGCCGGCGGACTGTTGCTCGGAATCCCCGTGCTCATGGCGTACTACTACTTTCGCGGGCGCGTCGTGAAGATCGTTTCGCGCATCGAAGCGCAGGCCAGCGAGTTCGTTGAATTGCTCGTGAGGAACCAACACTCATGAACTTTCGGCTCCGATTGCAAGACGACGTGGACACGATCCCGATGGCGCCGCTGATCGACATCGTGTTCTTGACGCTCGTGTTCTTCATGGCGACGACGACGTATTCGTCGCTCGAGAGCGAACTGGACATCACCCTGCCTACGGCGTCCGGCGCGGAACTGAGCGACAGACAACAAGGCGAAATCTACATAAATGTACGCGCCGATGGTTCTATCATTTTGAACGAACGCGAAGTCAATTTGGACGAGTTACAGAGCGTGTTAGACCGCGTTGCGGAGTACTTCCCAGGCGGTTCCGTGATAATTCGAGGCGACCGCGAGGCGAATCTAGGGCGCGCAATCGCCATATTGGATCGATGCAAAAGGGCGGATATCCAGAATGTTTCTTTCGCCGCGATACAGGAAACTGCTGAGTAGCCGGGCCGTGGTTTCACGTATTGCCGCGGCGCTGCTGCTGGCCGCCACGGTGCTCCACGCGCATGCCGGCGAACAAGAGCAGATCGATTTCGCAAATGGATTGTTCGCGCGAGGCCTCTTCGGCGAGGCGGCGGCCGAATACCAGAACTACCTGACCGAGTTCCCGGAAGGGCCCAGCCAACAATCCGCGTTATACCGCCTCGGGGAGAGCCGGGTAGCGTCGGCGGACTACGACGCCGCAGTGCGGGCGTTGGACGCGCTACTGGCGGAGGCGCCGGGCGACGACCTACGGGACCGCGCCGGACTGCGCCGGGGCGTCGCTCTTTTTCAGTCCGGCAAAACGGACTCCGCCGCCGAGGCCTTGGCCGGCGTGGTGCAAACGGCGAAAACGCCGGGGGTGCGGCCAGAGGCGCAATATTACTTGGGCAAGGTCCACTTCGCGGCCAACCGGCACGAGGCGGCGGTGGAGGCATTGAAGGCGCTGACGGGCGCCGAGGACGCGGGGGCGTTTGGTCCATACGGCCACTATCAGTTGGGATCCGTGTATCTTGCGATGAATCGCCACGAGGACGCGGCGGTGGAGTTCGCTGCGGTCGCGAACACGACCGACGCGGACGCGGCGATGCGAACGGAATGCCGGTTCCGCTCGGCGGAGATTTACGACAAACTAGGCTGGTTCGACGTAGCGGCGAAAACGTATGAACAACTCCGCGCTGAGTTTCCGGACTCGGAGTATGCGCAACGGGCGGCGTACGGTTTGACGTGGTCCTTGTACCACTCGGGGCAGTACGACAAGGCGCTCGAGGCATCGGCGGAGTTCGAGAAGAAGTATCCCGATTCGGAGCATCGTCCGGGCTTGTTGTATTTGCGCGGCAATTGTTTGTATCAGCAGAAAAAATTCACGGAGGCGGCCAAGCTGTACGAGGAACTCACGGGCGCTTTTCCGCAATCGCCGTTTGTGGCGCGCGCGGGGCTAAAGCGGGCGTGGGCGCTGTACGAACTTAATGATCGCGAGCAGGCCGCCACGGCGTTGCGCGGTCTGCTGGAGACCGCCACGGACCCGGAAATCGTGGGACAAGGCTCGTTCCTTTTTGGGAACGTTTTGCTGAACGGTGGGGACGCGGCGGGGGCGTTCGAAGCGTTCTCAAGGGCGGCGGGCGCGGAGCACGAATTCACGGCGGAGTCGAACTACAAACGCGCGGAGTGCCTGGCACTGTTGAACAGGAACAGCGAAGCCGCCGGAGCGTACAACGATTTCGCTGCGAAGTATCCGAAACACGCGCTCGTCGGAGAGGCGCGGCTGAAGGCGGGGGATCAACTCTATCTATCCGGCGACTACGCGGGCGCGGCCGGGGTGTTTGAAGCGCTCGACGCGGCCGGAGCGAAGGACGAGAACATTCTTTATCGTCTCGCGCTGAGCCGGCAAAACGAGGGCACGGAGAAGGCCGCCGCGGCTTGGCAACGTCTGCTCGATTCGTTCCCTCAGACGCCTCACGGCGCGGAGGCATTGCTGAGGATAGGTGAATTTCGGCTGCGCGAAGGGAAAGACCCCGTTGCGGCACTCGAGCTGTATCAGAAGGCGCTCGATGCGGCGGGGGAAGGGCCGATTAGAGGGCAGGCGTTAAAGGGGTTGGCGCTGGCGCGGTTCGAGACGAAGGACTTCGAGGGAGCGGCGGAGTTGTTTGCGAGGCTGATTAAGGAGTTTCCGGACGAGCCGCTGAATGCGGCCGTCTATGCCTGGGCGGGGCAGCACGAGTCGCAACAAGAGCGTTGGGAGAACGCGATCGCGGCCTTTGAAGCGTTGCTCAGGAAGTATCCCGACTACGAGCGGGCGGGACCGGCGTCATTCGAGCTCGCGTCGGCGCTTGACAAGGCGGGCCGAAAGGCGGAGGCGGCGAAGCGTTTCGAGGCGCTGGCGAGCGGCGAGGGCGCGAATGGACTCGGCGCGGACGCGTTGGTTCGGCTCGCGGGATTACATGAATCAGAGGGGAAGGGCGACGAGGCGATCGCGCTGTACGAGAAGGCCGCGAACGCGAACGCCGGGGAGACTTCTGTGCGGGCACGGTTCCGGCTGGGCGAGATATATCAAGAGCGCAAGGACTTTACGAGTGCGGCGCGCCACTTCATGCGAATCGCGGTGCTCTATCTCGACGACAAATTGACGCCGGAGTCGTTGCTGCGGGCGGGCCAATGTTTTGAGCAAGGCGGCGACGTGGGGCAAGCACGGTCCGTGTACGAGGAGTTGACCAAGCAACACCCGGAATCGGCCCAAGCTGGGACTGCGCGCGAGCGGTTGGCGCAAATGCCGAAAGCGTGAGCAATGGAGCGGATTCACGATGGACGGACGCTGTCGTTCGTGACGAGTCTGACCGCGACGTGCGCATTGTTCGGAGGACTATTTGTCCTTGCACCGGAGATCGCGTTGCTGACGGTGAATGCGGCGGCTGAACGCGTGGTCGAGGTATTTCGGGTCGATCTAACGAAGTTTGAGCCTGTGCCTCGCCCCGTCGAAGAAAGAGTATCGGGGTTGCCTCGGCCGGCGTCGATTCAGGACTTGTTGGAACGAGAGGCCCCGCGACCGGCACCGGATTTTATTCAGCCGGCGGCGACGCCCACGCCAAATGTGAGTGAACGGCTTGCATCGGATCCGATAGGCCGGACCTATGACCTTGCGCCGAACGAGGCGATGATTCGGACAGCGGACATCAAGATCGTCGAAATCAGTCAGAAACAGGCGCGCGCTGGGATTGACATCGCGCGGAGATTAGTGAAGCCAAGTCCCGAACGGACGTTGATTGATGGCGACTTGCCCACGCTGCGCGGGCCGGACTCGGGCCTCGCTACCGGTCCGGTGGCGCTGCCCCCGGTGTTTAGAGCGATCACCCCCGAGGACCTCGCGGGAGGAGCGTCCGCTTCGCCGGAGCGTCCGCCGTTTGAGGAGGGCGTGTTGGGTTTTAAGGGATTGGAACCCGCGATGGCAGCGCTGCCGAAGCTGGACTTCGAGGCGATCACACCACGGGAGATTGTCCGACGGCAAATCGAAACGGAGCGGCCCTACGCGTTCATCGACGATTTGGTTGAAGTCCATCTCGATACCTACGTGCCGCCGGGTGAAGCGACGGGGTTTTTTCGCGTGCGGATTGGTCCGCGGAAAGACCGCGAGATCGCGCCGCTGGCGAAAGACGTCACGTTTGTGATCGACGCGTCGAAGAGCATCATGCAGCGGAAGCTTGACCTGACTTCGCGGGGCGTCGAGAAGTGCATCGAATCGTTGCGACCGGATGATCGGTTCAATGTTGTGATCTTTCGGGAAACGCCGACACTGTTCCGGCCGGAACTTTCCGCGGCGAGCGATGAGACCAAGGCGCAGGCGCAGGCGTTCGTGCGCGAATTGGAATCGCGCGGGGAGACGGACGTATACGCAGGTATCGAGCCGGTAATCGTGACCCCGCCGCGATCGGGCCTGCCGGGCATCGTGGTGGCGGTGACGGACGGACGCTCAACGACGGGCGCGATGAGCGCGCGCGAAATCATTAACTCGCTCACGGCGACGAACACACACCGGACGTCCATTTATGCGTTGGGCGGGGGCAATTCGGTGGATCGCTATCTTCTCGATCTATTGGCGTACCGCAACAAAGGCGAATCGCGCGTGGTGGAGTTGGACCGAATTGACGATGAACTCCCGAAGTTCTTCGCGCGATTGCAGGACCCAATCATGGTGGGGCTCGAGGCGGATTACGGCGGCCTAAACGAGGAGGAGATTTTTCCACGCGAACTCCCGGATTTTTACCGGGACCAGGAAGTGCAGGTGTACGGCACATTCGCGCCGGACGCGGACGGGGAGTTCGTGATGCGTATCGCTGGGAAAGCGGGAGCGGGCCGGAAGGAGTTGGTATTCAAGGCGAATTTGAAAGACGCGGTCACGACGGATGACAGCATCGCGAAGGGATGGGCGTTTCAGAAGACGTATTTCCTGATCGGGGAGGCAAGCAGGATCGGCGACGACCCGAGTCTGCTGGCTGAATTGCGACAGTTGAGCGAGAAGTTCGGCGTGCAGACGATTTACTCCAATTAGGCGCCCGTGGCAAAAGTCGAGATTGCCGCATACGCGCGCCATGCAGAAAGGCGCGCTCCTTCGCAATGACGAATTTGGGCCACTTTCCGAAGCCTTGATGCGAGCGAAGTTATGCAACAGAGGGTAGTCGTATCGGCTGACGACTTTTGCTACGGGCTGTTAGGCGCGATCCCCTTCATTCGCCGTCAACGCTTCACGCGGTATACTAATCGCGGCAATAAGAGGAGTGCGGCGTTGCACGAGAAGTATCGAATCGTTCGAGTCGCGTGCATCGTGAGTGCGGCGGCGGCAGGCACGCTCGCTGTCGAACTGGACACCGAGGTGCTCGCGGCGGGACTGACGTCGCCGGTATTCGTCACTTCACCTCCAGGCGACACGAATAGGCTGTTCGTCGTGCAACAGGCGGGTGTGGTCCGGATTATAGAGTTGTCTTCCAACACGGTCCTGGCGACACCGTTTCTGAACATTGACCCGTTGGTGACATCAGGCGGCGAGCGGGGCCTTTTGGGTTTGGCATTTCATCCGAACTACGCGACGAATGGTTTTTTCTTCGTGCATTATTCGAGTGCGGAGTCCGGGAAGGTCGGCGACACGGTGCTCGCGCGGTATCAGGTATCGGGTAATCCGAACGTGGCGAACGCGGCGAGCGCGCAGATATTTCTCGAGGTGGTGCAGGATTTCGCGAACCACAACGGCGGGACCATCGCGTTCAAACCGGACGATCCGAACAACTACTTGTACTTGGCGCTGGGCGACGGCGGGAGCGGCGGCGACCCGAGCAATCGAGCTCAGGACCTGACGAGTCGGCTTGGGAAGATTTTGCGCATCGATGTAGAGCTGGGCGCTCCGGCTGCGGCGCCGGCGTCAAACCCGTTTGTGGGGCAGCCGGGAGATGATTTGATTTGGGCGTACGGGCTGCGGAACCCGTGGCGGCTCAGTTTCGATCGCCAGACAGGCGACATGTACATCGGCGACGTGGGACAGAACTCGATTGAGGAGATCGATTTTGAACCGGCGAATAGCCCAGGCGGAGTGAATTACGGCTGGCGCTTGCTCGAAGGATCGGACGATTTCAACTGCGTCGATTGCAACGGGGCAAGGGCATCGACCGCGTTGCCGATTCATCAATACACGCACGCCGACGGGATCTCAGTCACGGGAGGGTACGTGTATCGCGGATCGAAGATTCCGGGAATTCAAGGGCGCTACTTCTTCGCCGATTTCAGCGGACGGGTTTGGTCGTTTCTTTATGACGGGGCCTCACTGACCGACTTTCAAGAGAACTCGGCGGACTTGAACCCGGGGAGCTTTTCAATATCGTCGTTCGGCGAGGACGGGCTCGGCGAATTGTATATCGTCGACTACTCGGGCCGCGTGTTGCGGATTACCGGCCCGCCGGGCCCTCCCGTACTCACCGAAAGCGCTGGGGGGCTCGTGGAGGTGGGCGATTCGGTGACCTTACACGTAGACGTTACCGGGACGGAGGGCACCACGACCTATCAGTGGTTTAGGGTAGGCAACGGGACGCCGCTCGCGAACGGAGGCAACATTTCCGGCGCCGACACCACATCGTTGACGTTTGATCCGGTATCCGCGTCAGACTCGGGGTCGTACTTCTTGCGCGTGACGGACGAATCCAAGGGGGTTTACAATAGTGCGCCTATCAGCATTACCGTCGTCGCGGTAGGATCGATCCGCGCGGTGGGAGCAATGGCGCTTGGGATGGCGGTCGGGACGATCATCGTCATCGGGATGTTGAGGTTGCGGCGACGTTCGCCCTACGAGGGGCGGTCATGAGGAGGGCGGATGTTGTTGAATTACGGCCACGGTAGAAGCTGCGTGAAATATCCGAATACGATTGCGAGTTGTCATGAAGGCGGGCCTTCACTTGGAAAGGATGAAAAATGGAGCGTTTGGTACTCGATGACGATGACGAATGACGAGTCGCCAGAGATACAGGTCGGGTAAGTGGCACTCTATTTTCGGAGCAGTTGCCACGTGCCCTTCGGGCACACCCAGAAGCGATGAAAGGTGGTTCGGGTACCGGTTCGGCAGCCGAGGGCGGCTGCCCCACACGCGTTGGGTGTAGCTCGTGGCGATGTGAATTTTCGAAACAGCACGAGCAGGAGCAGGATGAAAGTGACGACGACAGGGTGGTAAATCTGGATGAGTGTTAAAAACAATATTCAAGAGGCGATCACGAGCGCGATGAGAGCCAAGGATATGCCTCGGCTTGAGTGTTTGCGAATGGCCAAGGGCGCGATGTTGTTGAAGGAAAAAGCGGGGCCCAAGGACCAGGAGTTGTCCGACGCGGACGCGGTTGCGGCAGTGCGGTCGGAGATCAAGAAGCGCCAGCAGAGCATTGAGATATTTCGCCAACATGGCCGGGAGACCGAGGCCAAGGCGGCGGAATACGAAATCACCGTGCTCGAAGAATTTCTGCCGAAACAGCTTTCCGCGGCGGAAGTCGAAACGCGCGTGCGGGCGTATCTGGCGGAGCATCCGGACTTGAATCACGCGGGGAAACTCACCGGCGCGATGAAGAAGGAATTGGGCGATCAGGTGGACGGCAAGATATTGAACGACGTATGCCGCGCCGTTCTAACTTGAGGAGATCGAAATGAAGCGTGTAGTGATGTGGGTCGTTTGTGCGGCGTTGGCCGCCACCGGCTGCGGCAAGAAGGCCGCGGAAATTGCCGCCGAGAAAGCTATCGAGTATTCGGCCAAAGCGGACGGAAAGGACGTCAAAGTCGATATCCAATCCGGCGGCGAGACGATGGTCGTCAAAACCGAAGATGGTTCGTATGCTACGGGTGAGAACGTCGCAATTCCGGAGAATTTTCCGAAAGACATCCCTGTGTACAAAGGCCTAAAGCCGACAATGTCCTCTACGGTAGGCGGCGAGGGGAGCTTCATGCTGAGCGGCACGATCGAAGGTTCGCCGGACGATGCTGCAATATATTATTCTCGCGAAGCCGTCGCGAACGGTTGGACGGAGACGACGAAAATTTCGCAGCCGCAAATGACGATGCTGGCCTACGAGAAGGACGACAGGGCGATGAGCATTATGGCGTCGTCGGAGGCAGGCAGCACATCGCTCTCTATTACCGTAGCGAAGAAGTAGGTCT
>CAYXRK010000073.1:0-21913 GCA_964467615.1 uncultured Nitrospirales bacterium
TCCACCCTTCGACACCCTCAGGGCGAACGGGTGAGGGGCCTACCGCGCGGGCCGTCTACCCTTTGACCGATCGACAGCTCACGGCCCTGGGCGAAGCCTGCGACACACTCAGGACAGGCGGGTGAGGGGCCTACCGCGCGGGATGTTCAGATCATGCATGGCGCAAAAATCTTCGCAGGAGAACAAGATCCTGACGGAGCCCAGCATCGGTCCCGCTCCGGTGCTCTGATTTAGGAGCACTGATTGCCAAGTAGTTCGCTGTTCGATAAAATCGCCATATGAATATCTACGAATTTGTTTGGCCGGAGGATCGAATCGAGCACATCGCGCGGCACGACGTTACCGTTGAGGAAGTAGAGGAGGTATGCTTCGGTAGTGCCTACGTGAGGCGCGCGAAGTCCGGGGGTGCAAACCCGGTATACTATGTGCTCGGCCGAACGTCGGCTGGCCGGTACATGTTCTGTGTCGTCATTCAGTTCCCTGACGGCAAAGGCTTTCCGGTCACCGCGCGGTCTATGACCGACCCGGAAAAACGGAGTTACATCCGATGGCAAACTCGATGAGCCGAGCACAGCTTCCACAATCCGATTCGATCCAGGAATTGGCTTCCTTCTGGGACACGCACGATCTCTCGGATTTTGATGACCAGTTGGAAGAGATTTCCGGGCAAGCCTTTAAGCGCAAACCGGTCGTAAATGTCCCCCTAGAAGCCGATGAAATGGAAGCGGTGCGAGAGCTTGCGGAGTCCAAGGGGATGGACTCGGTGGAACTGATCCGCGAATGGATTTTGCAACGAATTCATCTCGCTTGAGCGTGACGCTTCTGGCGAAAAACTTGGCGCGTGCGTTCGCGGGCCGTCGTCATACCTGGGCGAGCGCTTGCTCCATGTCGGCGCGCAGGTCTTCGAAGTCTTCGATGCCGACGGCGTAGCGAACCAGGCCTTCGGGAATTCCGGCGGCGGCGCGTTCTTCTTCGGTGCATTCGACGTGACTGGTGAGTGACGGCGGCCCGACGATCGTTTCAACTTGGCCGAGGTTCGCCGCCATGTACGCGAGTTCCAATCGGGGCAACAGCCTTGCCACCGCCTCGAAGCCGCCCTTGAGCGCGAAGCTCAGCACGCCGCCGAAGCCGCGCATTTGGGAGCGCGCGGTCGCGTGGCGCGGGTGGCCCTTCAGTCCGGGATAAAAAACTTTTTCGACCTTCGCGTGGCCCTCGAGAAACTCGGCCATGTGTTGCGCGTTCGCGTTCTGCCGCTCGACGCGCAGCGCGAGGGTCTTGAGGCTTCGCAGGAACAACGACGCACTGTGCGCATCCAGCGACGCTCCCGTGAGTTCGCGGAACAGCAATACGCGCGCGACCAGTTCCGCGTTCCCGCATAGCGCCCCGCCCAGGACGTCGCTGTGCCCGCCGATGTATTTCGTCGCGCTGTGGACCACGAGGTCCGCGCCCAGTGTCAGCGGCAATTGGTTAATCGGCGTGGCGAACGTATTGTCCACGATGGTCGTCGCACCGACGCGGGCGGCCGCTTGGGCGAGCTTCTTGATGTCGAGCACTTTCAACGTCGGGTTCGTGGGCGTCTCGAGATACAGCACGTCGCAGCCGTTTCCGATCGCGCCAACGATTTCGGTCTCGTCGTCCGTGCTGCAAACCGTGCATTCGATGCCGAACCGTGGCAGGATTTTCGTAAAGTGCAGATACGTCCCGCCATACACGTCGCTGACGCCCACGACGCGTTGGCCCGGACTCAGCAGGGCGAAAAGCGTGTTGCTGATGGCGGCCATGCCAGTGCTAAACGCGACCGCGGCCTCGGCCCCTTCGAGCGCGGCCATCTTCGCTTCGAACAACGCGACCGTCGGATTCGAGTTGCGGCTGTAGATGTGGCCGGGCGTCTCGCGCAGGGCGACCGAACGCCATGCGTCCACGTCGGGATAGGCGTACGCGGCGTTCTCGAATATGGGCGGTACGATTGCGCCGGATTGCGGATCGATCTCGCTGCATTCGTGTACCGATCGAGTTGATGGACCGCGATCTTTCATCGCCGCTCCCGGTGATACTGATTTGCGAATGCTACCATACCGAGGCATCACCCGCGCTAGAATGTGAGCGCGATATAGGGAGCGTTACGCGCCGTGCCCTCGATCAAGCCGAATCAACTCGAGGGCTGGTGGAGATCGCGGGGCTACGGCTGGATGCTTCGTGTAACGCCCGGCGCGTTCGAACTCTACGACACTGTTGGCCTCGTCTCGCTGCTCCGCGAATCTGGACCGATTGATGACCTGTTCGAATGTTGCGACAGATTCGCTTTCTCGGGTCCGGACGAACTCTCGCTGTTTCACCGCGGCGATCTGACACGGCACCAATTCGATCGCTCCGGTGGGCCGGTTACCATTTTCCCTTCTGGACAACACAAGGACCCGGTGTCGAATTTCAACTTCCTCTGCCAACTCTTTGACGAGCACCACGCATTTCTTCGCGAGCGGGGAGTGGATTGGAAGGAAGTAAGTCGGGCCTATCGATCTCGAGTGACCGCTTCCGCCAGCGACGAGAAACTTCTCGACGTATTTTCGGAAATGCTCGCGCCGCTTCGCGACAACCACGTCTACGTGGCAAGTCCCACGCGCGTGGTCAGCTCCGACAAGCTGGCGCCGCTACGGCCGGATTTCCAACGGGCCTTTCGATTGCCGACCACCCGTGTCAGCTCGAGGAGCACCGTCGATGCAATCGCCCCGCAAATCCTGTGTACATTGCTCGCCGATTTCCCGAGCGCGAAGAGCACATTTCGATCCGGCTGCAACGATGTGCTGAGTTGGTGCGAACTCGAACCGGGCATCGGCTACATCAACATTCTGAGGCTGTTCGGGTTCGCCGACACGGTCGCGGCACGCACCGCGGACGACCTCCCGCACTCCCGCATCGAAGCCGCGCGCTTCCTCGAAGACGATATGGCCGCGCTCGAACGCGAGCTGGATAGTGTCATGATTGATCTCGCATCGATGCGCGCGATCATCGTCGATATCCGGATCAACGGTGGCGGTTTCGATCACGCCGGACTCGCCATCGCGGGCCGATTCGCCGGGAGCGAGCGACTCGCGTATACGAAGCAAACGAAATGGGGATCGACGCGGACGGCGGCCCAGCAAATCTGCGTCCATCCGGTGCAGCGTCCTTCGTATCACGGGCCCATTGTACTGTTGACGAGTGCTCTGACACTCAGCGCCGGCGAGGTTTTCGCGCTGTGCATGCGCGCGCTTCCGAACGTGACCACCGTCGGGGAGGCCACGCTCGGCATTTTGTCTGACAATCTTCTCAAATGCTTGCCGAACGGCTGGGAAGTCAGTCTCTCGAACGAAATCTACACTGCCGCGGACGGCAACGTGTACGAAGTGGTGGGTGTTCCGCCCGATTTTTCGGAGCCCGTTTTCGGCGGTGGTTCGATTTTGGAATCGTTTCGAACCTGGTTGGCAGCTGCCGTCCGACTGGCCAAGAGCCGATTGTAAAGTCCGCTACACCCGCGCGGCCTTTCTTGCCGCGCGCTGCTCGATCCGCCGGCGAATGATCCGTTGACGGCGCTCGTCGATCGGGAAGTTCCAGATGAGCGGCAACGTGCATAGTTGCGTGATGGCCGGACCCGCGATGAACAACCACTTCATACCGGAGTTTGCGAACGCATCGTTCACGTGTCCCTCTTCGAGGCTGTATCCGAATACCCGTCCGAGGGCGATCAACGCCAATCCACCCGAGGCCGCGGTCATTTTCACCGCAAACATTTGAAACGCGTAGTAGTTGCCGGCGCGATCGATGCCGGTCTTGAAGATATCGTAGTCGATGATGTCCGCCAAGATTGCATACGGCACGGCGACGCTGACGGTGTTCGTAAATCCATACAGTGCCATCAAGATCGTCACCGGCCACACCGCGGATTCGCCCGGTTCGACCCAGGCGAGCGGCACCAGGATGATCGCATTGATAAGCCAACCGTACGCCCACGCCCTGTGCTTGCCCATCCAATTCGCAATCTTCGACCACACCGGGATTGCGGCCATTGAAACCACGGTGACCACCAGTAGCATGCGCGGGAAGTGGTCTCCGATTTGTAAGTACGCGTCGACGTAGGGAAACAACAACGCGGCAAAAATACCCGTCCCCGCGCCGGCCAGGATGAACGCCGCGATGAACCGAAGATAGGCCTTGTTGTGCGCTATAGAGCGCACGAGATCGAGGAACCCGGTCCTCTCATTCGGTACCGCTTGACCACTGGGCGCGATCCACACTGCGAACACCACGAAGAACGGCAGCGCCAACGCGGCCGAGATTCCCAGGATGCGCGACGTCTGCGGAGTGATTTCCTCGCTATTCGACACTCCAATCACGACGAGCAGGATAGGCACCAACGGCCATGCGATGCCCCCCGCGGCTTCAAGCAATCCTCGATAGCTGAAGACCCGAGTGCGACCGTCATAGTCGTTGCTGAGCTCGCCACCCCACGTGGTGTGCGGAATGCTGTACATGGCCCAGCCGAAGTAAAAAACCATCGACCAAAATCCGTAGTACAGAATGCCCGCTGTCGGCGGGATCCAGAACAGGAACACCACGGAAACCGCCGTCACGACACCGCCCGCGAGCACCCACGGTTTCCGGGGCCCCATGCGGCTGCGCGTGAGATCGGACCAGTAGCCGATCAACTGATCCGCGAATGCGTCGAACACGCGCAGGCCGATGAGTATCGATCCAGACGCCACCAGCGATACTCGCGCGTGGTGCGAGTACAGCGACGGCATGATGGCCGTTACCGGCACGACAATCATCGTGATGGCGAAACCGGGCAGCGAATACGCGATCAATTGCCAAGTCGTGGGCGCCGAACTCTTCGCCATTGGAGACTCGCTCCTCGTCCGCTGATCGCTACACGGCCCCTACGCGCGGCGCGCAAGTCTACCGCGCTTTCGCGGAACTTGCCATGTTAGGGTACCGCGCATTGGAGTCGGACGTTCGATGAGTTTTGGCGAGGGATATCTCAAGGGCCGCGAGGGCATCTCCGGTCCTTTCTCGCAGCCGATCGACACGCTCTTCGAACGCTTTGACCGCCCTCACACCCCTGGCCTCGCGGTCGCCGTCGTCAAAGATGGAGTCGTTGTTCACCAACGCGGATACGGTGTGGCGAATATCGAAGACGATGTGCCAATTTCGAGCGACACGGTGTTTCGCCTCGGTTCGGTGTCCAAACAGTTTTGCGCGACGGGTATTTTGCTTCTCGAGGATCGCGCGGAACTTTCCCTCGACGACGACGTGCGCCGGTTTGTCCCCGAGATGCCCGATTACGGCCTCCCGATCACGCTTCGCCACCTCTTGACAATGACCAGCGGGCTGCCGGACGGCCTGGGCATGGCGCTCTTCAGCGGGCTGCACGTCCACTCGCCGATTTCCCGTGCGCAGATACTGGCCATGCAGCTTCGCCAATCGCGGCCCATGTTCCCGCCCGGCGACGACTGCACCTATTGCAATACAAACTACGCCCTGCTCTCGCTCATCTGCGAAAGGATCAGCGGAAGACCGCTGGCAACATTTCTACATGACGAAATCTTCTTGCCGCTCGGAATGAATTCGACGCGGCTAACTTCCAAAATGACCGATGTTGTTCCACGCAAGTCTCGCGGGTATCAACCGGCCGGCTATTGGGACCGCAAGGATGCAGCAGCAGCAAACGCTGCTTGCGCGCACGAGATAGGAGTGATGCAGGTCGAACTGAGTGGTGACGGCGGAATCGATACGACGATCACCGACATGGTGAAATGGACGCAGCACTATCGGCGTCCGACCAAGTTCGGCCCAAACTACCGGGAACGAATGGAGACACGCGGAATCCTGAACGACGGCCAGATGACCGCGTATGCGTGCGGTCTGACCGTCATGCAATACCGCGGGCTGCGGCGCGTGGGCCATGCGGGCGGCATGCCCGGCTACGTTGCCGATTTCGCGTTTTACCCTGAACACGATTTAGGCGTTGTGCTGCTCGCGAACGTGCTGGACGTGGCACTGCTCCAGTCAGCGGATCGGATCGCCGACTTAGTGCACCGCGACGGTATCGCCCCGGCGGCGCAAGAATCGCGTTTCGCCAACGATTCGGACCCGGAGATCGCGGCGTTGCAAGGACTCTATGTTTGTGAAGAGCAGGGTTACTCGCTCCAGTTCGTGCGCGAGACGGACGAAGATTTCTGCTACCTAATGGGCGAGCCAATTCGCCTCATTCATGACGGCCCAAGTCGATATCACTCCGCGAAGGACACCGTTCATGTGCGTATCGAGGTAGCGCCGGGAAGTCCGGGCTCGCGGCCTGCCCTCCACGTCCAGTTCGGAGCACTGCCCAAATGCGTGTTCCAGCCGGTAGCCCCTGAACCGCTGCACGTGGACACGCCCGACGACTACGTCGGCGAATACGTCAGCGACGAACTCGGCGAGTGCCATCGCGTGCGATGGGAGAACAACGATCTCGTCGTCGAGCTCTCGAGTCCGTTGCGAACCCTTCTGTGGCGGAGCCTCTCGCGTCGTATTGGCGACGTCTTCACGGCGGAAATCCCCGGAGAGCCCAGCGCCTCGAACGTGACCGTCCGATTTGTCCGCGGCCCCAACGGTTCCGTCCACGAACTGGCCTACGCGCTCAGCCGCATCCGCGGCGTGACCTTTCGAAAGATGGCGCGATGATCGGTGAACACAATCCGGGGCCGATTGCGACGTATCCCACGATCAGTCGAAGCGATCATGTTGATTGCTATCATGACGTCGATGTGCCCGATCCATACCACGTCTTCGACGATCTCCAAGACGAATCCGTCCGGCGTTGGGTCTCGGAACAAGAGGCGCTGACGGAATCCTTTCTCGCCTGCAACGCCGACCGCGCCGAGTATCGGAGATTTCTCGAAGAGCGCGCCTGCCATGTGAAGCTAGGCTTGCCCCTTTCTTGTGGCGATTGGATCATCGAGTTCATCCGCAAAGCTGAAGACGAACAGCCCGCGATTTGCGCGCGAAGCAAATCGGGTGGGCCGTTGAAACCTATCGTCGATCCGAATCGCCTTGATCCCCGAGGCCGCATCAGCATTGACGTGGAGCACGTCTTCGCGAGTCGCGACGGCGAACTCCTCGCCTACAATCTCGTCGAAAGCGGCGCCGATGCACGGTCCATCCACATACGCGACATGCATTCCGGGGCCGATCTCCCGGACGTCATTCCACCCACCGCCGAGCCGACCGTCGCCTGGCATCCCGAGGGCGGCGGCTTTTTCTACAACGTCACCCGCCGCCTATTCGCTGGGCCAACGAATGGCGGCCAACTCGACGGCGTGTATTGGCATTCATTGGGCGCTCCGATTCACGAGGATCGCCTTGCCTACGAGTATCACAACGGCCGCGGACAATCGGCGCTGCCGTATATTTCGCCGTGCGGAACGTATCTTTTCATCAAGCAAGTCAACTACGTAATGGGACGACATGGGTGGCTCTTCCGGCGGTTGGAAGAGCCGGACGCAAAGTTGGCCGTGCTGTTCGACGATTGCGAGGCCGCTGCGAACCTGATCGCGTTGCGCGGCGCCCTCGCCTATTTCGACACGCGGCTGGACGCGCCCAACGGCCGAGTCGTACTTATCGATCTGGGCCGCCCCGAGCGACCCAACTGGCGGGAACTTGTTTCAGAATCGGAATACTCGCTCGTAAAATCGTCCTACTCGGTGCTCTCCACGAAATCGGCCGCCGGACCCGGCCACATCGTCGTCGCGTACGAACGCGATGCGCACCATTTTCTTCGCGTCTTTGATCTCGACGGTCGCTGCCTGCAATCGGTGGAATTTCCCGAGTTCTCCACCGTCACGCATCTTCGGCACGAAGATGGCAATCGCTTTCTCATTCGGACCGACTCATTCTCTTCGCCGTTCACGATCTATCGACTCGACGCGGCCAGCGCCTCGCTCGATTGGGTTGATGGCGCGGCGATATCCGATCCGGCCATCAAGTGCACGCAGGATTTTTTCACGTCCGATGACGGCACGCGAATCGCCACGTACATGTTCACGAGCCCGGTCCTCGCAAAGACAGCCAGCGCGCCGACGCTTCTGTATGGCTACGGCGGCTGGGGCCAGTCCATCACGCCCGAATATACGCCGGAGATCGGACTGTGGCTGAGCCTCGGCGGAAGGTACGTGATCGCAAACATTCGCGGCGGCGGCGAGTATGGCGAAGCGTGGCATGACGCCGGAAAACTCGACAACAAGCAGAATGTGTTCGATGACTTTTGCGCAGCGGCCCGGTATCTGCTGACGAGCGGACTTTGCAAGCCGGAGTCTCTCGCGATCAAGGGATTAAGCAACGGCGGACTGCTCACCGCCGCGTGCCTGACCCAACACCCGGAACTGTTCGGCGCGGTCATCAGCGAAATACCGTTGGTCGATGTCGTTAACCTCGGCAAATCCGAATGGGGCTCCGCGATCACGGCCGAATTGGGCGACGCATCGGCCAGCAAGGCCATGTTCGACGTCTTGCGCGCGTACTCTCCGC
The DNA here is from genome assembly GCA_964467615.1 of uncultured Nitrospirales bacterium. Taxonomy (GTDB): domain Bacteria; phylum Hydrogenedentota; class Hydrogenedentia; order Hydrogenedentales; genus CAYXRK01. The sequence continues at coordinate 8,542 of CAYXRK010000073.1, forward strand.
TGCACAACACCGACACCGCGCGCGAGTATCCGCCTGTGCTCGTCGTCCCCGCCGAATGCGATGCTCCCTACATCGTTTCGACCGCGTACAAATTGGTCGCGACGCTGCAGGAAGCCGCCGTCGACCGCGTCGCGCTGCTGCGCCTGGTCCACGATTCCGGTCACACGGGCTGGACGTCTCGGACCACTCGCGAGGTCATCGCCGACGAAATCGCGTTCCTGCGCCTCACGCTTCGCGGATACGGAAGATAAGATTGCAGTCCATCGTTGAAATAGCCGAAAGCGTTCGAGCCGGTCAAGTTTCCGCCGTCGAGATCGTCCAATCCTGCTTGGATGCGATTGACGCCAAGAACGCCAAGGTGAATGCCTTCATCTACCTCGATCGCGAATCGGCGTTGGCATCCGCGCGCGAGATCGATGCAGGCGTCCATCGCGGAGAAGACCCCGGCCCCTTGGCGGGCGTGCCGTTCGGCATCAAGGACCTTCGCGACGATTGCCGAGGCATGCCTCGAACGGACGGCTCGCTGTTCCTGAAAGACTCGCCTCCCGCCGCCGAGGACACCGTCCACATCGCGCGCCTCAAGGCAGCCGGCGCGATTCCGCTTGGCAAAGTGGCAAGCGCTGAGTTCGGCATGGACGGCGTCACGCACACGCGGGCCTACGGCACGACTCGCAATCCTTGGGACCTGACACGCACTCCGGGCGGATCGAGCGGCGGATCGGCCGCCGCCGTGTCCGCGGGATTGGCCCCCTTTTGTACCGCGACCGATGGCGGCGGTTCGACGCGTTGTCCCGCCGGATACACCGGCCTCGCGGGGCTGAAACCCAGCCATGGCCGAATTCCGCGCTCCGATGGTTCCTCGGACAGGTCGTGCCTCGGCGCACTGACTACGACCGTGCGCGATACCGCGCGTTACCTCGACGCGGTAGCCGGGCCACACGAATGCGATCGCATGACGCTTCCGCCGCCAACGATCCGGTACGAAGAGATCATCGACACGTTGGACGTCGCCGGACTTCGCGCCGCGTGGTCGCCCGACTTGGGCTATGCACCCGTCGAGCCGGACGTCGTCGAGCAAGCGGAGAAGACCGCCATGCGGCTCGTCGATGCGGCCCGCCTCACGCTCTTTTCCGAACGCGTCCAACTCACGAACACGTACCTCGCCACGAACATGCTCCTGACCGAACCGTTCGTGTTGTTCCTCGAAGCCGAGGGCATCCTTCCCGCGCGCATCGACGAATTGAGCCCAGGCCCGCGGTACTTCGTCGAGCGGTCCCGCCGGTTAACGCCCACCGAACGCTTCGATGCGATGCAACAAGAGAAGCAACTGCTTCGCGAGCTCGGGTCGTTGTTCAGTCGAATCGACGTCCTCTTGACTCCCACCAACTCCTGCGGCGCGTACGCGGCGGAAGGCCCGCTGCCGGAAGTCATCGCGGGGCGCGACGCCAGCGCAACGCACGCCGAACCGTTCACCATGCTCGCCAATCTCGGCTGGAACCCATCCATCTCGGTACCCGCCGGCCTGACACGCGAAGGACTCCCCGTCGGCCTGCTGATCACCACGCGCCGTCACCGCGACGATATCGCGCTCCGCCTCGCCCGAATACTCGAAGAAATCCAACCCTGGCCGCGTCATGCGCCCGGCTGGTGAATGCAGCGAATGATCGCCGCGCCGAAAACGTTCGACCAATTTGTCGACGATTCGTTCATCAATCTGGTTCGAACGATCCCCGAAACCGCGACATCCCTCGGAATTGACGATCATCCCGGCCTGGAAATCTGCCGGCGCAGATTCGCGGACTACTCGCCCGAGGGCACAGACGCGCGAGTCGCGACCATCGAGGAAGCGCATCGCGATCTGCTCGTGCGCACGCAACAAGAACTTTCGTCGACAGACGCCATCACCGCCGAGGTCTATCGCTATTTCCTCGAGTACCCCTGTTTCGACGGCCTCATTGGCGTGCGAGGAAAGCAATTTGCCTATCATGACTTGCACATCAATCCGCAGGCTGGCGTCCAGACGGAATTCATCAATCGCCTGGTGCATGGCGTCATTCGCGACGCAGACGCCGCCGCAATCTACCTCGAGCGCCTCGCGCAACTCCCTGCCGCGATCCGAGCCGCTATCGAGGGACTCCGATTTCGCCAATCGCAAGGCATGGTTCTGCCCGCGGTCTTGTTATCGGAAGTCATCGACGAACAACGGCAATTTCTCGATTGCCCCGTCGAAGAAAACCAATTGCTGTCGTCGTTCGTGGCGAACTGCGAGGCGGCGAGGCTCTCAAGTAAATTTGCGGCGGCGTGCACTGACATTCTCACAAAGGAGGTCTACCCCGCCTACGCGGAATTGCTTGCAGCGCTGGAGGGACAACTGGACTCGGCGCCCAGCGAAGGCGGCGCGTGGCAATTACACGACGGCGACGCCTACTACGCCTATCGGCTTAGACGCGAGACGACGACGGAACTCTCCGCGGATAAGATTCACGATGTGGGGATCGCTGAGAGCGCCAAACTCCGCAATGAACTGACGCGCGAACTCGCGCACCTGGGTTACGACGCTCCGTCCTTTGCCGCGCAATTTTCCGCGATGGCCGCTGATGAGCGGTTTCATTACCCCCAAAACGAACTCGGCCGGGAGATGATGCTCGCCGATTTCGCCGCATGCCTCGATACCATCAAGCCGCGAGTCCGGGACGCCTTCGCAGAATTCCCGAAGGCGGAACTCGTCATCGAACCAACTCCGCGCCACCTCGAAAAGACGCGCACCACCAACTACACGCCCGCCGCGCGCGATGGTTCACGCCCGGCGATCTTCGAGTTGAACGCCGGCATGTCGCTCGCAAGTCCGTCGTGGGAAGTACCCACGCTCGCCTATCACGAGGGAATTCCCGGCCACCACTTTCAAATCAGCATCGCGCAAGAACAGGAACACCTGGGCCTGTTTCGCCGCACCGTAATCTTCCCCGCGTACATCGAGGCGTGGGCAAAGTATGCGGAGCGCCTGCCATGCGAACTCGGCTGGAACCGTGATCCGCAATGGGCCGTCGCGCGAAAACGCCGCGAACTAATCTCGACCGTAAACCTCGTGCTCGATACCGGCATCCACCAAAAGCGATGGACCCGCGAACGGGCGATTCGATATTGCATGGAGAATGCGGGGACCGACGAAACAATGGCGCGCTACCTGATCCACCGCATCTGCGCCCAGCCCGGTCAGGTATGCGCGTACAAAATCGGCCTCATGCGTCTACTCGATCTGCGCGCGCGTCTTGAACGTTCGCTCGGAACCAATTTTGATCTCCGGCGTTTTCACCACGCCGTCCTCCGCCACGGCGCGCTGCCGCTAGACGTGATGGACAAAGTCGTCCTCGCCCGAGTCGACCATCTCAAAACACTTTGAAGTGGGTCCGTCCTGAGGTTGATAATCCTTCCGTTAACGATTCTGGCCGGATCGGTGGACACCTCTACCGTTCGGGGCAGGCACGGGCCGTTAGTCGAGGGTGCGGCAGAGTGTCGCGCCCCGGAGAAAACCAGGGGATTGGAGATTGACGATGACTGCGGGTGGTGATGCCTCTCTGGTCGGAAAATCAATCGCTAACTATAAGATCCTGGGCGAATTGGGCCGCGGCGGCATGGGCATCGTGTACAAGGCGATGGACGTGTCTCTGCAGCGTCCGGCCGCGATCAAGGTACTTCCTCCAGACTTTGCCGATAACGAAAGCTTCATCCAGCGGTTCATCCGTGAGGCGCGCGCGTCCGCCGCGTTAAATCATCCGAACATCGTCACGGTTTACGGCGTTGGTCGTCACGAGCAGTGCTACTACATCGCCCTGGAATTTGTGGACGGCGTCCCGCTAGACGCGCTAATCTCCAAGGAAGGAAAAATCGAACCCGTCCGTGCGGTGAGGATGTTGCGCCAGGCAGTCGACGCGCTAGCGGCCGCCCATGCCCACAAGATAGTACATCGCGACATTAAGCCCCAAAACATGATGATCGACAAGACGGGCCGGTTGCGGGTAATGGATTTTGGACTAGCGCTCCCACTTTCGGAAGCAACGAAACTCACGCAAGCTGGGACCACGATGGGGACCGCGCACTACATGTCGCCGGAGCAGTGGGAGGATTCCAACGTCGATGGACGCAGCGACATCTATTCGCTGGGAATAACATTCTACGAAATGCTTTCCGGAAAGCCGCCGTTCAACGCGAGCACACCGGCGGCGATCATGCGCAAGGTGTTCAATGAATCAATGCCGTCCTTAGAGTCTTTCAACGTCGCGATTGATCCGTGGTTGAAAGACATACTGGCCAAAATGGTGGCCAAGAAAGCGGACGAGCGCTTTGACAGCGCTGTAGCTCTGCGCACGGAAATCGATGCGTACCTCAACGGGCAGGCCCCTCGGGCGAACGACTTCGCTCCACCGGGAGTCGAGAAAGAATTGGAGCGAATGGATCGGCAGGCGGGACGGGTGAGCCGCCCGTCCATGCCAGTGGCCGAGACGGCGCCTCCCGCGAGTCCGACGCCGCGATTCAAATCGATGCCTCTCTGGGGTGGTCTGGCAATTGCCATCGTTATCGCGGGGGCGGCGGGAGCTTTATTCCTGTCGAAATCCGATGAAGGATTCGGCTCGACAGTTTTCACGAAGGACGATTTCGCCTGGATTGCGCCGGGCGCCTACCTAATGGGCAGCCCGACGAACGAAATCGGGCGGAACGATGATGAGAACCAGCATGAAGCGGTCATATCCAAAGGATTCTGGATGGGAAGGTTGGAAGTGACCCAAGCCCAATGGATCGATGTCTTGGGGAGCAATCCCTCGTTCTTCGTTGGCGAAAACTTGCCCGTAGACAGTGTGAGTTGGGAAGACGTGCAAGCCTTTCTAGTCCTGCTAAACGAACGCGAGGGGACCAAGTTTCGTCTGCCTAGCGAAGCCGAATGGGAATATGCTTGCCGGGCGGGAAGCGCGACGGCGTTTTCTTTCGGCGAATCGCCCAGCCAATTGGATGGATACGGCTGGTACGTCGATAACAGTGCGCGGATGACACACCCGGCCGGAAGCAAGGTTGCCAACGCTTGGGGACTACACGACGTACACGGGAATGTGTGGGAGTGGTGTCAGGATCTGGCGGGCGCGTATCCGATTGGCGCGGTGACCGATCCAATCGGCGCCGAAAGCGGCCCCCACCGCGTCGGTCGTGGGGGCAGCTTTGGTGTGGGCGCTCCCAACTGCCGTTCAGCCGACCGGAGCGCGAGCGTACCAACCACGAAGGGCCCTGACCTGGGATTCAGAATCTGTCGTAACTGAGGAGCGATTCGATCGGGCATGAGCGCTGAAATCCGACAGGGACCGTTGGCGTCCTGGCGAGTCGCGCTCGTCTACGCGATTCTCGGCGCTATCTTCACCGCGTTATACGCGCTGTACCCCGGTTTTCGCCGATTTCCCTTACCGAACGGACCCATTCTGCCAACCGCCCCAATCGTGTCACTAGTTCCGATTGCGTCATTAGCATGGGCCCTGGCTGGGTCCGTCAAAAGCAAGACGTGGGCGGCGAGGGCGGCTTGCGCGGCTTGCATGCTTGCCGCGCTTGGATGTCTGGGATACGTGGGGTTGAGCGTGTGGAACGACTTGTTTCGAAGTTGAGTCCATTCTCGGCGTTCCCGCTCATCGCCCTCGAAAGGGCAGGGTCTGAACAATTTCGTCGAATCCGAACCTCAAGGCCCCGGTGAAAAGCAACGCAAGAACGATTACGAGCACGAGCAACAACCACCAACGAAAGCTATACAGGCCCGCGAGTGTGAATCGAAACGTGGCGACACTGAAGAACCACGTGGCATAGACTAAGTTGGCGCTCGCGGTAGTGAGTCCCTTTGCAGTGGCCCGGAGGGGGTGAAGCCCGACAAACCGGGCGGCGAAAGGAAGCGCCAGCGAGGTCGCCGCCGCGACCAGAATGGCGCCCAAATACGCCATTCGGAGCGCCAGGTCCCAGAGGGGTACATTTTCGAATGATTGCAGTCGGCGGTCCTCAGCGCCCGCGGCAATCTTGTGCGACGCCAGATCGCGTTCCAATCGCGATCGGGTCGCGTCGTCCAGCGGAGTAACCTCCATGACGCGAATCCTGCAACCCGGAAGTGCTTCATGAAGATCGACGACGGCTTCGCGCGTAAACATACCCTCTCCGACCGAGAGTTCTTCAAGACCTCGAATTCGCCTCAACTGGGGTACGGAACGGCTGGTAATTTGCGTTCCGTGGAGAGCCAGCCTGATAAGGCCCTTTTGCGATCTCAGGTGAGGGACCCCCTCGTCGGTAACAAAGGGGCAGTTGTCCAAATCGAGGACGGCAATCGCGGGGCGCGTCGTGAGCGAAGACAGGCCGTCGTCTCCTACAGCGGTCCGCGACAGACGTAACTCCGCCAGTGAAACTAATGGATCCAAATCCCGCAGCCACCGATCCCAGAGTTGGGTCCGGGCCAGATTGAGCACTTGCAGATCCCTTAACCGGGCCAAATGCGCCAGCCCTGAACCTTCGATGGGCGCCCCCGCGAGCGACAGGGACGCAAGCCGAGTAAGGTTCGCGAGAGAAGTAAGACCAGCATCGGTGACCGCGGTATCGCTGAGATCTAAGTGTTGAAGCGTGTTCAGTCCGCTCAGGGACCTCAATCCCGAATCTGTAATTCCAGTGCCGCCGAGCCGAAGCGTGACCAGGGACGAGGCCGATCTCAAATGTGAGAGACCCACGTCGGTGACACTTTTGCAGCCGGACAGATCGAACTCCTTGACTCGCGCCAAATTCGGTATCTTCCCAAAACTGTCGTCGCCAAAACCGCTGTTGGCGAAGGAAAGATTCTCGATGGCCGCATCCCCGACAAATCGTTCGACCAGGGCGGAGTCGATACCGGTCTCGGACACGCCCATCGCGCTTAACGTGATGGATCGCAACTAGGCCAAGTTCTCCTCGGATAGTGCTCTTGCGGAATCCACCCCCGCTAACGCGAAAATTCGGTCCTCCGTAATGATCGCCGACGCGCTCATCGCGGATAGCGCCATTAGTTGGAGGGCCGCGCGATTATCGGCGCCGAGATCGGTGTACGAATCCATGCCGGCTATTTCCGCCAAGAAGGATGGCGTAATCGCGGTATCGGACCGCGCCATCGCGGACAGGGCCAAATTTTGGAGCGATACTTGGCGCTCCGTGCTAAGACTCACCAACGAGTCCGTACCGCTTAAGGCCGCTAGATGTTCGGCGGTAATCCCGGTTTCCGACCTCGCCATGGCGGAAAGCGCCGCGGCCTCTAGCGCGGCCCGCCTGGACGGATCCAGCGCCTCCGACGTGGCCACGCCGTCCAGGGCGGCAAGGACCTCGGGCGTCACGCCTTGGCCCAGTTCCGCGATCGCATCCAGCACCGCCTCGCGCAAGTCGTCCCGCACGTCCACGGGTAGTTCATCGATACTCCCGACGCCCGCGAGGGCGGCAAGCGAAGCCTGATCGATAGATGGCTTCGCACCGGCGAGGGCCCGCGCCGCAAGACGCTGTAAACGCGGTAACTCGTCTTGCGGAATCTTCTGGAAGGATTCCGCACCTGAAATGTCCGCGATGCGTTGGGGCGTTATACCCCCGTCGGTACGCGACCACGCCTCGAAGGCGGCCCCTTGCAACGCCGTCCGTTCGCTCGGATCGAGGTCGTTTAGCGATTCCACGCCGGCGAGTTGGACAATCGCGCTCGTTTCCAATTTGCCGGTCGCAGAGCCAACGGCAGTCAGTGCCTGGCCCCACAAAACCGTTCGACTCTCAATCTCGACGTCGCGCACCGATTGCACTCCGGCCAGCGACGCCAACCGTTCTTCCGTGATCGTTTCTCCCCTTAGGACCAGGCTGGAAACTTCGTCTCTCACGTCGATGATTTCGGCTTCAGTTAGCTCCCGCAGATCGAATTCGGCCCTCTCCAGTGGCAACGAAGAAAGACGGAGTTTTGATTCATCGCTCAGGCCGGACCCGTACGCGCGTAGCGAATTGAGTGAAGTCATGCCGTCGACGTAGTGGTCGTAGCGTGTGTCTATCGGCGACTGGCTAAGATCCAGATCACGTAACGCCGGTAACTGTTGCCAGTAGACTAAGGCGCAGCTGCTTAACTCGGGATTGCGTCGACTCGCGAGACGTTCGAGGGTATTGATATGTCCCAAATGCGCTAGACCGTCGATTCCCATCGGAACACCGGTCAGATCCAGTTCCCGCAATGAAAGAGCGTCCCTTAAGTACGCGAGGTCGGCCGGGCCGACCTGGGCCCCGTGCAGTGAAATGCGCTTCAAGTGGCGTAGCGCCGTAACGTGGCGCAGCGCCCCCGGCCCGATTTGTGCGTGGTCCAGCACCAAGCTTTCCAATCCCGTCAGAGAACCGATGGCGGCGAGCACGCTGTCGGTGGCGTCGGCCCCCTTTTCAACCGCCAATTCTTTGACGAATTCACCTGGGAGTTGGGTCAAAAGCTCGGCGTGTTGAAGCCCTTCCAACGACACAAGGACTTTTAGGGCCTGGTTCGGTGGTATGACAATCTCGCAACACAGCGGGCCGACCATGGTCCACGCGCCGCCCTCATCGTTCCAGTCCCGAATCCAGAGGACACCCAAGTCATGTCCCCCTTCAAATTTGATTACACCGTTCGGAGGCGACAGCGCCCGCGGCGGTTTAGCGGAAGCGTGGGATCCGGAGACGAAGAATTCGCAACCCGGTAGCCCTTGACGGGCGTCCGCCACACCGTCTTGAGTCACGCGCGTGTCTTCGATGTACACCCTGCGGAGATTCCCCATAGCCTTGAGCGATTGAAGACCGGCGTCCGTAACGGCGGTACGCGCGATATCCAACTCTTGCAGGTCGGTCAACGCGGTCAGCAGCTTCACGCCTTGATCGGTTATCGCCGTGCCGCCAAGGCGCAACGACTGAAGCGTTGTCAGCCGCGCTATAGACTCGAGACCCACGTCTGACAACCTCGTGCCGTACGCGTCCACGGCCTCTAGTGATTCGAGTCCGGCCAGAGGGACCATCGAATCGTCTGTCACGCTGCTTCCCGCGAAGCAGACCTCCTGCACGTGGTCCATGGCGGGCGACGATAGCCATGTGAAATCAGTGATGTCGGGGCGCACTTCGAGCCGGAGTTCGCCTCCCGCCGGGGCCTCGATGTTTCCCGTTGCCGGCCCGAGACGCCGCCAATTTGCTCCTACGGATCCGTGTTCCCGAAACCACAAGATGCCCACGTCCGCGTCGCCCGGAAATGTCAACTGTATTGTCTCTCCCGTCGTGACCGTTATTCTGCAATTGGGAAGGGCGGTGCGCAGTTCAGAAACGAGCGCCGGTTGCGCTTCTACGCCGGAGAGGTCCAGTTCTTGGAGGAACGTGAGTCCCGACAGCGAAGCCAAATTCCCTTCGGTCAAGGATGCGGCGCTCAAGTTGAGCTTTCGCAAGCCCTGCAGCGCGCGCAGCGTTTCCATGTCCGCGGCGGCGAGGCGCGTGCCGCGAAGGTCCAATTCCTGGAGTGAGGACAACTCCCGCACAGACGATATCCCCGACTCGGGAAACGACGATTGCTCCAAATTCAACGATTCCAAACTGCGGAACCTGGAAAGCAAGTCCATGGATTCCTGATCAAGTGCGCGCCCCGTAAGGGCCATCTCGCGAAGTCCCTCGAACCGGAGCAGGGCCTGAAGTGAATCCGTTACGGCGCCGGCTGCGGCAGGAAACCGAACCGAGGCCAAGAGGTCCGCGGGAACGGATTGAAGCGGTCCGGCTAAAGCGGCCGGCTCCACCTCGGAGTCGAGTCGTAACTCCACGCCGGGTGGGAGATCTACGGTACCCCTGGCCGCGGCGAATCTCGTCCACGATTGCGAAGTTCCGATCGGGCGGACCCACAAAATTCCCCTGGAGCTGCCTCCGGCGAAAGTAAGACGGGCTGTGGAACTTGGCGTGTATTGGATATCGCACTGCGGCAGCGAGGCCCTCAATTCCGCCACCGCCTTCTCGCTGACGCGGGTGTTGATCAGAATTATCCGCTCGAGCTGCGACTGCCGAAGTTCCGTCAGATCGCCGTCGCTCAGGTCAGCGCCGGAGAGGTCGAGAGTTCGCAGCGATCCCATGGATTTCAAGTACTGGAGCGCGGCGCCCGTGAGATTCGGTCGCTCACGACACGCGGAAAGGTTCAGGTCTTTCAATCCCGCAATGTTCGCGAGATATGCCACGCCATCATTCGTAACGCGCGTACCTTCCAAATCGACGCTCCGGAGGGTCGCAAGCTCCTGCAAATCGGCCAAGCCGGCATCCGTTACGCGCGTGTAGGAGAGATCGAGCTCCTCCAACGCCGGGAAAGACTTGAGGATTGAGACGCCCTGGTCGCCAACCCATGTGGCCCGCAATATAAGTTTCCTGAGATTCTTGAGACCTTGGATGTGGTGCATTCCATTGTCCGTTACCGCGGTATAACTTAGATCGATTTCTTCTAATCCGGCGATTCCGCTCAAGCGTTCGAGCGTTTCGTCCGTGATCCGTTCCGGCGCGAGAAAACGTTCAAGGGCGGAGAGGCCTTCCAGAAATTCCGTGCCCGAATCAGTGACGTACGTACCTCGAAGATCCAGCTCCTCCAGTCGGTACAAGTTGCCCAACCACACCGCCGCGATGTTGCCGATGTCGGTCCGTGAAAGATTCAGACGCTGTAAGAAGGAGAGCCTGGACACGAAGTCCATTCCGGCTGAGTCGATGGTGGATCCCTCAAAGTTGACCGCCTGCAAGGCTTTTGGGTCAAAAAGCGAAAACAGCAATTCGCCGTAGATCGCCATCTCCGTCGCGTCGATCTCCTGAATGACCGCGGCCCTCGATTTTCTCGCCGACCTCGTGTCCGGTAGCACGGCGCCACCCAAATCATGAAGGCGCAACTTAACCGTGGCATCATGCGGGACTACGACACGGGATCGTGCGTCTCCCAACTGCATCCACTCCGTGCCGCCCCCACGGTCACCTAGATACAGGATCCCCACGCTGATAGTGTCTGGGAAGACGATCTCGCGGCCCGCCGCTCTTCCGGCCAATACCCGGTATATCAACGCCGCCCCTACTACCGCTGCCGCGCACGCGAGAACAATGATCACCGCGCCGCGGCGGCGCCTGGATCGTGCGCTGCTTCTTCCGCCTACTCGGGCCTGTTCGAGGGCGCTACGGCATCGATCGCGAAATTCCGCAACTTCGGCGTTTTGGGGATATGCGCGCGCCAGTTCATCGAGAATTCTGAGAGCTTCGGAAAATTCGTGATCGTTCCAAAGTCGCACGGCGTTTTGGAACTGGATTGCTGCCCCGTTCGAATCCATAAGACGCTCGACTGGCCCTCACTGCGTGTGATGCTGTGTCGATTTCTCAAGCGGCGATGTCGGCCCCTCAAAGTGAGGGCCGTCAATCGTTCCACAGTATACGGCAACCTCCCGCGCGGTAAGCGTTTGAGAGTGTCTCGATCCGACAATCGGTCAGAAGCCTGCCTGTTCAGAAAACCGATCCGCGTTCATTCACGCGCACTACGCGGCCGTCCTCTCCTAGTAATGGTAAAGTCCGCCAAGTTGGTGATGCAGAGCGACGTGTTCAATCTGAAGCGCGATCCTGGACTTTTCAACCAAACTGGCAAACGTGAGGCACAGCTTGAAGAGATCAGTCTTTCATGCTCCTGGCGCACAGCCGGCGCCGAACCATCCAGGGAAGAGGGCTAGGAAGCGGTCAAAGCGCCCCGAGATGGGGCAACAAGGCCGGTTGCACGCGAGGTCGTACGTCGATGCCCCGGAACAAGGTCGGATTCTCGGGAGGAACAGTCTGCGGCCGAATGCGATCCGCGGATGTGGTCCTTTTTGTGGTCCCCACGGCCTTTTGAATAAGAAAAGGCCAATGGCTCGCACCCGTAAGCCATTGGCCTTCATTGTGTTGTAATGGTCGGGGCGGAGAGATTCGAACTCTCGGCCTCCTGCTCCCAAAGCAGGTGCGCTAACCGGGCTGCGCTACGCCCCGAACGAGGGACGCTAGCCTATCACACGCGGTCGGAGGCGGCCAAGAATCCGGCCAGATTGGCGAGGACGCGCCGTCGATTCTACGGTGTCATTACGACGACGAAAGTGAGGAATCCGAGCACGGCCCCCAACATTACGATAGCGATCCATCGAAATGTTCTCTTCATGCCGACGATTCTACAGTTGTGCAGCGGAGTCATTCGCGCGGGCCCGCTTGTTGAATAGCGCGCGAACCAAGACCCGGTCCCAACTTTCCCCGTCAGGCCGCGACTTGAGGGCGAACCGCGTGACCAGCCCGCCAAGGAACCAAAGATACAGCGAGATGGCGCGAATCTCGAATGCGGGATAAAACAGCGCGACGATCGAGATCATCACGATGGCACCGGAAGTCCCCAGGGCAAGCAATCGCACCGACTCGTCCTGCGCCGTCCGGTAGACGTCGACCGCGGTGCGCCAGAGCCGCCAAACGATCCACGCGAACGCGCCAAATCCGAGTAGGCCCGCCTGCCCGAATAAGTACGCCCAATTTACGTCCGTGATCAGGCGCTGTTCCTCACCGCGTACGCCGACCGCGTCGAGCGCATGCAAATCGAAAAGTTCGATTGCCCTCAGTCCCAAACTCCCCGGGCCGAATCCGAACAGAAACTCCTTGAAACCGAGCCGCATCATGTCGAACGGAAACTCGACAATAAAGTATAGCCGTCCGAATTCGGTGGAGACTTCCCGGTATTGCGGACTGAAGGGTTCGATCAGCCGCTGCAATGCGCCGGAACCTTCTATGCCGATGTACTGAGCGGATTGCGCGACCCACGGCAAAACTAGAAACAGCAAGGCCGTGCCGCCAATCGGCAGCAGCGCGGACAGCGCGCTCTTGCGAAGCCACAAGATTACCCACGCTCCGGCCACTAGCCCCAATAGCGGCGAACGCGCGCCCGCCAGTACGACGCACGCGGCCATCGGCACACACCAGGCGGCCAAGGGCGCGGCGGTAGGCGCCCGTCGCAACGCGAACGGAAACGCGAGCAACAAGTGTATGCCGAGAAACGCGCCCAGCGTGTTGTAGCGCCCAAGCGTGCCGAATATGCGGCCGCCTTCTTCGTAAATTTCCTGCGTGAACCCCCCGACCGTTAACTCGCCGAACTCGCCGCCCGCTGGCGCGAGAAACGAGCTGGCCGCGGGCCCAACGACGTATTGCCCCAGCGCGATACACGCCTGACCGAACGCCGCGCTAAGCAAAAGGACGGCGATCCACTTGATGTCGCGTTCATGAATTTCGACGTAGAGCAGTGGAATGAACGCCACGAACACGCACCTCATGAGGGATCCGTCTCTCCGGAAATCGAGATTGT
>CAYXRK010000074.1:0-21757 GCA_964467615.1 uncultured Nitrospirales bacterium
CTTGATCTCGCGCCACATGCGATGCGTCTTGCTGTACGGGCGATCAAATTCCCCATTGATCGCCAGCACCGGAATGGTGACGCTCTTCAGGTCGATTTCGAGCGGGGCTCGAAACGACGAGGCAGCGGCCGAAGCACTCGCCCCTTCGCCGCCGGCGGTCCGCCGCGCCGCGGCCCGCTCGCGCAAGCGCTGGAACGCGGCCGCCTCCGCGCCCTGCGGCTCCGGCATCTCGGGATCGAGCGTCGCCACTTGGGTGCGAACGGTTTCGTCCGTCTCACCGATCCCCGAACCGCCGAACGCAGCGGTAATAAACTTCTCGGGATGACTCGCGAGCAGCCGCCCCGTTATGCCCCCGCCCATCGAGTAGCCGTGGATGTGCGCCTTGTCGATGTGCAGGAGATCCATCAACTCAATGACGTCCTCGGCGCGGCCAGAACCATTCGGTTCGGGCTTGTCGCTCTCGCCGTGGTTTCGATTGTCGAGCGCGACTACGCGGTGGTCCTTCGCCAGCGCCTCGGCGATGCCCGTCCCAAACCACATGCGCTGCGCGGTGTCGGTATACCCGTGAATCAGAACGACCCACGATCCCTGATCGCCCAGCGTCAGGTAATGGATTTTGACTCCGTCCGAAGCGGTGAAGAAATCGCTCTTCGGTCCCTCCGCGATTGCGAATGGCGTGACAAGCAACAGGAAAAACGCAACGGTCGCAACTGCCCTTCGTTGGCCCATGAGTGAGGACTCCTAGTCTGTACGTAGTGAGTCCAGAGCATACCAAGTTTTCCTGAATCTTCAAACAGTACGATTTTCAAGTCCCTCTGCGCGACATTCCTACCGAAAAATGGCCGGTCCTCGCGGCCGTCCGCCGCGCTCATTGTTCGGCCTTTGCCGGGGCCTCGCAAGGTCTTGCGTTAATCATCTAAACATATTATAGTACACGAACATTGCGTTATAATAAGTACACACGATACACAACTTCGCGCGGTACGCGCAGTCCGAACCCCGGACATCATCGTCCTGATGCGGGACCATCGAGGAGGGCGGAGCATTGGAAAGCACCACCGCGGCGTGTTCGGGCCCCATCGCGATCATCGGCATGGCGTGCAAGCTGCCCGATGCCCCCGGCATCGAAGCGTTCTGGGACAACTTGGCGCGCTCACGCCAATGCATCACACGCTTCGGGCCGGATGAGGCCGAGCCGTCGTTCATATCGCCCGTTGACATTCACGACAAGCGGTTCGTCGGGGCGGTCGGCGTGCTGCAAGACAGCGACAAATTCGATGCCCGATTTTTCGGATTCACGCCCAGAGAGGCCGAGATCGTCGATCCTCAACAGCGGGTCCTTCTCGAATGCGCTTGGACCTGCCTCGAACACGCGGGCCGCGCGGGATCGGGACCCGGAAGTGTGATTGGCGTTTACGCCGCCGCGAGCACTCCGACGTACCTAATCGATAACCTCCTGTCCGACCCCGCTATTGTTCGTCGCGAAGGCGCCGCGGCACTGGTCATCGCAAACGACAAGGACTATGCGGCGGCCCGCATCTCGCACAAGCTCGATTTGCATGGGCCGAGCGTGACCGTGCAGTCGGCGTGCTCCAGTTCGCTCCTTGCGGTCCATCTCGCGTGCGCTGCGCTGCGCGCCGACGATTGCAACATGGCGCTCGCCGGAGGGGTTTGCATTCGCTCCGCGCAGCGGGCCGGACATGTATACCGGCCAGGCGGGTTCGAGTCCGCGGATGGAGCATGCCGCCCCTTCGACGCCGCGGCCTCGGGGACCGTTTGGGGAAACGGGGCGGGCGTGGTCCTATTGAAACCGCTCAACGCCGCGCTCCTCGACGGAGATTGCGTTTACGCCGTCATACTCGGTTCCGCCGCGACGAACGACGGGGCCGGGAAGGCCGCGTTCACGTCGCCCACAATAGCCGGACAGGCCGCTGCCATCGAGCGCGCGCTCACCAACGCTGGAATCTCGGCGGACGCGATCTCGTACGTCGAGACCCACGGCACGGGAACTCCGGTGGGCGACCCCATCGAGATCGAGGCGTTGGCGCGAGCATTTCGCGGGCACACGGACCGCAATGGCTACTGCCGGATCGGCACGCTGAAATCGATGATCGGGCATCTCGACGCCGCCTCCGGTGTCGTGGGACTTATCAAGACGGCCCTCGCGTTGCATCACGAACAAATTCCGGCGAGCCTCGGCTACGAGACTCCGAATCCGAATATCCATTTCGAGGAGACACCGTTTTACGTCAATACGACGCTTGTCGATTGGCCGCGAGGACCGGCAGAGCGAATTGCGGGAGTCAGCGCGTTCGGCGTCGGCGGTGGAAATGTTCACGTCATCGTCAAGGAAGCGCCTCCCCGTACGACGTCCCCAAGCACGCGGCGATCTCATTTGCTTCCCGTTTCCGCTCGCTCGGAGCAGGGTCTTCGCGAGGGAATCGACAAACTTTGCAATCATCTCGCTCTCGAGTCTCCAGACGTCGGTGACGTCGCGTTCACGCTCCAACAAGGCCGCCGCGCCTTCGAGTTTCGGAGCTTCGCGATCGCGGAGGACGCCGATGACGCCATCGACGGCCTAGAGCGTTGCAAGGGCCTCATTCACCGAGCGCCGAACGAACCGCCGGAGCTGGTGTTCCTGTTTCCGGGCCAGGGTGCGCAGTATCCAGGCATGCTGAACGGTCTCTATCAGGAGTTGAGTATCGTTCGACGGTGCGTTGACGAGTGCTGCGATGCGCTGGCCGGATTCGTGGAGCACGACATTCGGGGCCTAATCACCTCTGCGCGGGACACGTCGGAATCGCGCGAACTTCTTGATCAGACCGCATGCACGCAACCGGTGCTGTTCGTGGTCGAATACGCCTTGGCGGACCTTTGGATGCATTGGGGCGTGCGTCCCGCCTCCATGATCGGTCACAGCATCGGCGAGTATGTCGCCGCTGTGCTTGCCGGTGTATTTGATCTGTCCGAAGCCCTGAAGCTCGTCGCGCTTCGGGGGAAGCTGATTCAGGGGTTGCCGCCCGGAGCGATGCTCGTAGTCCACGCAGATCGCGTGCAGTGCGAGTCGTTGATTGAAGATGTGCTCGACGTGGGGGCCGTCAATACGCCTGGCTCGTGCGTGCTGTCCGGCGCGATGGACGATATCGAACGGGCCGAGCGCCTGCTCGCCGAACGCGGTGTTGCGTGCCGACGAATTCGTGTGTCGCGCGCGTTCCATTCGCGCATGGTGACGCCGATCCTCGAGGAGTTCGAGGAGCACGTCGCGGGACTTCATCTATCATTGCCCAAGATTCCATTCGTGTCCAACGTGACGGGTGATTGGATCACTCCGGTGCTCGCGACGTCGCCCCGGTACTGGTCCGATCACATTCGCTCGACGGTCAAATTTTCCGAGGGCTTCCTGAAAGCGGTGGTCCCCGGCGGGTTGTTCCTCGAAGTCGGGCCGGGAGACACGCTGACCCGCGCGGCCCAGGCGCATCTCGATCGCTCCGAGCATCACCGCGCCGTTTCCTCACTGCCAGTGGCGCGAACCCACGCGCTGCACCGAATCGACCACGCCCTGGGAACGCTTTGGTGCAACGGCGTCATGCCAGATTGGAGCACGCTTTACGAGGGCGAGGAACGACACCGCGTACCTCTGCCGACGTACTCATTCCAGCGCGAGTCGTACTGGATAGCCCCGCCGCGCCGCGGAATCGGCCGGCCCGACGTCGACGCGGCCAGCACGCAATCACGCGCGCGAGTTTCGCTCTATCGTCCCGTGTGGAAGCGTTCCCCCGGTTCGCCTGACCGGAAGAGGAATCCGGCGTCCGGCGCGTGTCTCGTATTTTCGGACGGCTCGCCGCTTGCCTCCGAAACCGAGAAGCAGCTGAGTGCGCTCGGAAGCGTGGTCGTGGTCGTTCGCGGAGGAGAGCGCTTTGAACGCCAAGACACCAACGCTTTTCGTATCAACTCCGCTCGACGCGAGGACTTCGTTCTCCTCGTTGAGAAACTTAATGAGCGTGGGTTTCTTCCCGACAGAATCGTCTACTTTTCCAGTCACGGCCGCGAGGGAGACGCTGGCGCGAGCGAGGTAGGCCGTAAGAACACAGCCCTGTATGGTCCGTTGTTTCTCGCTCAAGTCCTCGCCGAAATCTCGGTGCGCGCCGCCGCCATCACGATAGTCACTCGAAATTTGCTTGATGTGCTGGGGAACGAAACGGTTGGGCCGGAGGAATCGCTCTTTCTTGGGCCAGCGAGGGTCATTCCCCTTGAGTACAAAAACTTGACCTGCGAACTTGTCGACGTATCGGACGATTGTGACCACAACCATCTCGCTCTAACCGCCGCCGAGTTGATCAACGGATCCGCCGAACACGATGCGAGAGGCGTGTCGGCGATCCGTTTCGGACATCGTTGGCGTCCGGCGTATGAACCCGTCCCTGCGGTCCAGACCGTCACGTGTCCGTTCCGGGAAGACGGCGTCTACCTCATCACGGGCGGGCTCGGCGCGCTCGGTCTAGTCACGGCGGAGGCGATCGCGGGCCGCGTGAACGCCACGATCCTGTTGGCGTCGCGAACAGCGTTGCCCGCCCGCGCGGATTGGGGCGATTGGCTCGCGACCCACACTGGCGCTGATGCCGTCTCGAAGCGAATTTCGGCCATCAATCGCATCGAGGCGCTTGGAAGCACAGTGGACACGGTCGCGGCCGACGTTTCGAAGGAACGCGACGTGCGCGAACTGGCCGAAACTATCGGGGGCCGCTTCGGGGCGCTGCACGGGATCGTCCATGCCGCCGGATCGGCCAGCGGCAAGACGATCCACGCGTGTACGGAGATAGGACGAGAATCGATTCTGCAAACGAAGGTCGAAGGCACAAGGCTTCTTGCCGAGGTGTTCGATCTGCGCGCGCTCGATTTCGTGGCGTTCTATTCGTCCATCTCGTCGATCGCGCCCGTTCCGGGGCAAGTGTTCTACGCGTCCGCCAACGCTTTCATGGACGCCTTTGCGCGCGCGCTCCGCGCGGACGGCGTCAACGCTATCGCGATCAACTGGGACGCCTGGAAAGGCGCCGGTATGGCGCAACGCTTTGTCGACGAACACGGCGACGCATTCGGCGTTGCTCTGGAAAACGCGATCGACCCGGAGGAAGGCGCGGACACTCTCGTTCGGGCGCTCACCGCGCAAGGGCCGCAATTGGTCGCCTGCCGTGGCGAGGTCGAGGACCCCGGCCGGTATGGCCCGTTCGTTTCGGCGACGGCGGATCGGCGGTCTCAATCGGGCGCGTCCGGTCCGCGTCCCGATTTAGGTGTTGAGTTCGTTGCGCCGGGATCGACGGAGGAGAACTGGCTCGCGGCATTGTGGGAGGAATGTCTTGGTATCAGCGGTATCGGCGTCAACGACAACTTTTACGATCTCGGCGGTCACTCGCTGCTCTTCGCGAACCTGGCGGAGTTCCTCGCCGAGCGCCACGCCGTGGCGGCCCCGCTGAGCATGTTCTACGAATGCAAAACCATCGCGGAACAAGCGATATTCATCCGAGACTTGCCCGCCGGGCCGCCCGAAGATCGCATGCCGGCGATGACGCCCCTGCGCGGGCAAACAACTACCGGGTGATTCGAAGACGCTCGCCCGTACGAGGCAGTGCCCATGCAAATCGAAACGCCCGCGCCACGGCGGTACCCCGCATCGTTCGTACAGCAGCGGTTTTGGGACCTCGATCGCGATATGCCCGGGGCCCCGTTTTACAACCATGCCGTGTGTGCTCGCTTACGCGGCATCGACGCGGCGCTTGTGCGCAAATGTATCGCCGCGGTATTCGAGCGCCACGAAATCTTGCGTACGCGCCTCGGCCTGGTTTCCGGCGAAGGACTTGTGCAAGAAGCGCTTCCGCCGCCCGCCGCGATAGAGTCTGGCGCCCTCGATAGCGGCTACGAACATAATACTAGAGACCTAGTTCAATATTTTTCAGATCAGGCAAAGCGAGTTCTCCCGCTGGAAGGCGCGCCCGCCGTTCGCGCGGCCCTGTTCGAACTGCCGTGCGCCGACGTGGTGTTTCTTCTCGTGAGCCACCCGTGCCTCCTGGACAACGCGTCGTCGCGATTGCTCGGTCGCGAGTTTGGGCTGTCGTACGGACAACTACTTTCCGGCGGCCAAATCCGCGTGCCGATGCCATGTCTTCAATACGGCGAATTTGCGTACTGGCAGCGCAAATGGTTCGACGACACGCGGCGACGGCGGTATGCGGCGTTTTGGTCGCACTATCTTCGCGGCGCCTTACTGTCCGAGTTTCCGGATTGGCCCCATCCGGGCGGAACGTTCGCGCCGCGGAGAATTGTGTTTCACTTCGGGGCCTCCGTGAAGCGTGCCGTCGCCGCCGCCGCCGCTGAATTCCGCGCTGGGCCGGCTTCGATTTTTCTGACCGCCTACTGCGCCGCGATCCATCGCGAGATAGTCGACGCCGTCGTACCGGTCGGCGTGCTGGTCGCCAATCGGGGCAGACCGGAAATTCAACACACGCTCGGAAACTTTGCGAACTCCGTCATAGTCCTCGTCGGACCGGACCTTCACGCCCCCTGGCCCCAGCGGGCGCGGGAAATCCACGGCGAATTGATGAAAGTGCTGCCCTACTCGGACCTTCCTTTGGACGTCTCGATAGAAAAATCGGCGACGGGCCGGCCCGCATACTCGATCCAATTCAATTACGAAGAAGAACTCGAGGAACAGTTTTCCGCGCCCTTCACCGTCGAACCCCTTGACCTTGATACCGGCTTTTCGAAATTCTTGCTAAGTCTGCATGTTATTGCGTCGCGCGACGGCCTTCAGTGTGCGTTGGTGCATGACTCGTCCGCGATTTCGGAGCAGACGGCCCGGTCGATTGTTGGAGAGTTGGTGGATGCGCTCGAACACATCACCGGCCGAGATTGTGTAATCGAGGAGAACTCCGTGGCGAGATAATGTTTGTGCCGTCCTCCCCGCGGAACACTCGTTTGATCTGGACCGAGACCTACGACTCTCGAATCAAAGACCGCGCACTTCCCAGCCCTCGCGGTATTCCCAGCGAAGGTGTTTGTTGGCGTCGTCGCTGTTCGTGAAGCGCATGCGCGCGGCGTTCCATTCGAGCGTTTTGCCGGGGTAGCGGTTCGCGACGTTGCCGAGCAGGACAGCCTCGGTCATCGGTCCCGCGAAATCAAAATTCGCGCCGGCAACTCTAGTGCCGAGGGCCGCTTCGACAAAATCGTGGTAGTGGTTCAGCGGCTCGAGCTTCGGTTCCGTGTAGTTCTTGAACTTCTCAGCCGGATATAACTCGGGGTGACCGACGTGCGGAATGATCATGCTCCCGTCCTCGCCGATTAGCAGCGAACCGCTCTTCGGTAATTCGTAGTTCGAGGGCAGATGCGGCGAGAGTTTCGTGTCGGGCTGTTTTCCGCCGTCGTGCCACGTGGCGTTGATCATTTTGCCGGTGGTCATCGGCGAACCGGTGAACTCGTACGCGAGAACCGCCCACGCGGGCCAGGCCTCTTCGCTGACCATCTCGCTTTGGGCGGACACGCTCAACGGCGCGCCGATGTTGAGCGCGGTGAAGACCGGATCGAAAATGTGGCAACCGAAATCGCCGGTCGCGCCGCTGCCGAAATCGCGCCAACAGCGCCATTTGAACGGGTGGTAGACGTCCGTCTTATACAGGCGCTTCGGGGCGACGCCGAGCCAGAGGTCCCAATCGACATTCGAGGGCACGGGGTCCGCGCCCTCGGGGCGCTTGCCGTCGGGCACGGAGTAGCTCGCGCTGCACCACGAGTGCCACTCCTTCACCTTCCCTATCGCCCCCTGTTGCAGCCAAATCACGGCGGTCCGGTAGAAATCGTGCGCGTGGATTTGGATGCCCATCTGCGTGGCGACTTTTTTCTTGCGCGCGGCGAGCGTGAGTTTGCGGGCCTCGTAGAGTTGGTGCGTCAGCGGCTTTTCGCAGTAGACGTGCTTGCCCATGCGAATCGCCGTCATCGCCGCGGGCGCGTGCATGTGATCGGGAATGGCGATGTTGACCGAGTCGATCGTCTTCTCTTCCTTGTCGAGCATCTCGCGCCAATCGCGATAGAGACGCGCCTTGGGGTACGTAGCGGCGGCCTCTTCGAGCGAGTTCTCGTCGATGTCGCACAGCGCGACGACGTCCACCTTGCCGCTCCCATTTATTTCCTCCAAATCGCTGCGGCCTTGCCCCAGGACGCCAATCGCGGCGTGCTGCAAGCGGCTGGAGGGAGGCGCGGCCAAACTCACGCGTGGGAAGATTAACGGAGCGGCGGCCGCGCCGACGGCCCGCGTGAGGAACCCGCGCCGAGTGGTCTTCGTGGTCATCCTTGGAACTCCTGAACGTTTGTCGATTTACTGCGTAGCTTGGATGCTCAGCGTAGCGGACTGCAAGTTCAATCGCCGGATTTTGGCGAAAAAACCGCCGTGGCGAAACAAAGGGAATTATCGCTTTAACTCCCTTGTGGGCAAGCCAGCGCGGAAAACAAGGATATTTTGAGAGTCTGAGTGACGAAGGCGTGTAAGGAGATGCATGAAATCCCCTTCATTTTAAGCTTTTCTTGACGACAAGGGAGTCAACTGGATAATGCCCGAAACAAAGGGATCTAGGTTTTCGAGTTTTTTGTGTGGCCTCGGTGACGCGATTTGTCATGTCTCTCGCAAAGCCGCAAAGTCGCAAAGGACGTAGTGGTGGTGGTGTGGTGGGGCGGAATTGCCCCGTGGAGAAACAACCCTCTCCGCATTTTCGAGTTTTTGGTCAGCAAAATTGCGGTGAGTGTCAAGTGTTTCCTCGTGAATGGTGTGCTGTTGTCTACTTTATGATAATTTCTTGACATGCGCGACGATATTCTCTCCGAATAGCGCGGTATGAGGCGTTGATCTGGCCTCGGTATGCCTTTCATGGCACTCAAAACTCCGTTCTTGGGCCGAAAAACTCCGGCGATTTCGGAGCAAAATAGTCGTAAACCCTTGATATATAAGGGCGAAACTTCGAGGGAACCGCAGAGAAACCCTCTTTTTTGCGAGCTGGTTGGGTTTGTCAAGTGTTTATTCTTTCGCGTAGACACAACACCCCCTATTATATAGTCCAAGTCTGTTGACCTATGTTTTTGAAAAATGGCCGTGTTTATGGGTTGGAATGAATGTTTTCGAGGGGTGGGTTGGTATGGCTTCGAGGTCGCGAAGCCCAGCTTAGCGGGTAATCGCGTACCAAGCTGCAACTTGGATACGAGGAAAGAGCGCAACTTGGGAACTTGGAAAACTGGCTGACGTGGAAGGAGAAGAGCTTCGGAGGAATGAAGTAGGATTGTTCATCATGAGCCTTGTCGAAAGCGTACAAAGCGAAACTGCGGATCTGTGTAGGCAGTACTTCGTCGAAAGGCTTGATGTGTTCGGTTCGGCGACGTCTGTCGACTTCGATCCGAAGACGAGCGATTTGGATTTTCTCGTGACGTTCCAGCCCTGCACGCCCGAGGAGCACGCGAACCGATACTTTGGCTTGCTGTTCGCCCTCGAAGAATTGTTTGGCCGTCCGGTTGACTTGGTCGAGGACAAGGCCATTAACAACCCCTACTTCCGCGAAGCCGTCGAAGAATCCCGGCAACTCGTCTATGGAGCGTGAGGCGCGACGATGTCGCTTTCAGAAACTGACAGAACGCGGCTTGAAGTCTCAGCTCGGATGAGCGGCCCCGATAAGGCCCGGTTGGGGCAGTTCCTAACGCCTTCGGTCATCGCGCAGTTTATGGCCGCGCTGTTTACAGAGTCTCACACTTCTCATTGCCGATTGCTTGATGCTGGTGCGGGAATCGGTTCGCTTTCGGCGGCGTTCCTCGAGAGGTGCGCTACTGGGGAACTTCGATTTGAAGAGGTCGAAGTCGATGCCTTTGAAATCGATTTAGGTCTTCACCCGTATTTGGCTCGGACCCTTAATGCATACAAGGAACGCGTGAACGTCGATCCGAATGTTCGAGGAGGAGACTTCATTGAAGCCGCAGTCAGGGAGTTGTCCAATGATCTTTTTGCGGACAACCTTCCGCGATATACGCACACCATCTTAAATCCTCCGTATAAGAAGATTCGAAGCAGTTCCACTTACCGCACCGCCCTGCGGAGAGTCGGTATAGAAACCGTCAATTTATATTCGGCGTTCGTCGCGTTGTCACTATCGCTGCTTGACAACCACGGCCAACTCGTCGCCATCATCCCGCGAAGCTTCTGCAACGGCCCATATTACAAACCGTTCAGAGAGTACATCCTAGAGCGTTCCACGATTCGGCATTTGCACCTATTCGAGTCGCGAAAGAACGCGTTTAGGGACGATCACGTGCTCCAAGAAAACATCATCATCATGTTGGAACGCGGCGCCGTGCAAGGCGACGTAGTGATTTCTACTTCGACCGACAGTAGTTTCAAGGATATCGTAAGACACACGCATCGCATCGAAAGTATCCTCGTTCCCGATGACCGTGAGCGCTTCATCCACATACCGACATCGCCTGATTGCATCTCGATTGAACCGCCATTGTTCTGCTCGTCTCTACACGATATTGGTATTGAAGTGTCAACCGGCCCGGTGGTCGATTTTCGTTTGAGAGATCATCTACGCAGTATGCCTGGGCCTGGCACGGTCCCTCTCCTCTACCCTGGTCACTTGAAGGGGCAGGGCACCGAGTGGCCGAAGCCTGGATCAAGAAAGCCCAACGCAATCTGCCGCAATGCCGATACGGAAAAGTGGTTCTTCCCGATGGGATTCTATTGTGCGGTGCGCCGGTTCTCTTCGAAGGAAGAGAGACGACGGATAATGGCCAGCGTTGTACAGCCAAGTGGTTTCATCGGGGCCGATTTACTCGCCTTTGAGAACCACCTGAATGTTTTTCACGAGTGCAAGCATGGACTGCCAGAGGCGCTGGCGCACGGGTTGGCCGTGTTTCTAAATTCAACCGTGGTTGATGAGCATTTCCGGCGTTTCAACGGTCACACTCAGGTCAATGCGGCCGACCTTAGACAGATGAAGTATCCAAATCGCCGCGCGTTGATCGCGCTTGGAAAGTGGGCCATGGGCTGCGGCGAGCTAACGCAGGAATTGATCGACGATCATCTGAATAGATTGGCCGCATGATCGGGAAAATCCAGAAGCGCCTAAAGGAAGCGATGGAGGTATTAGATTCTCTCGGCTTACCCCGCGCACAACGGAACGAACGTTCGGCACTCTGCTTGCTCGCGTTGCTCGATATCACACCGACCAAGAATTGGACGCAAGCACACGATCCGCTCGTTGGAATCACGCCGATAATGAATTGGGCGAGCAAACACTACAAGAAGGAATACGCGCCGAACACTCGCGAGACTGTGCGCCGACAGACAATGCATCAATTTGTTGATGCTGGAATCGCGCTCTACAATCCGGACAAACCAGATCGCCCTGTGAATAGCCCAAAGGCGGTCTACCAAATCGAACCAGCCGCTCTCGCTCTGTTACGGAGTTTCGGCACGAATCAGTGGCGTAGAAATTTGACCGACTATCTCACACAACACAAGACGCTGAAAGCGAAGTATGCGAATGCCCGAGAACATAACCATATCCCGGTGCAGATTGCACCGAACAAGAAGATCAAGCTCAGCCCTGGCGCCCACAGCGAACTAATCCGAGCAATTATCGAGGATTTCGCGCCACGTTTTGTTCCGGGCAGCGTACTGGTTTACGCGGGTGACACCGGCGATAAGTGGGGTTATTTCGATGCGACACTCCTCAAGACGCTAGGTCTCGTTGTGGATTCGCATGGAAAAATGCCGGACGTTGTTCTCTACTATCCTGAACCTAATTGGCTTTTGATTGTAGAGTCTGTCACGAGCCACGGCCCAGTCAATGCCAAGCGGCACGCTGAGTTGGCGAGTTTGTTTTCTCGCTCAACCGCCGGGATTGTCTATGTGACGGCTTTCCCCAACCGGGCGACTATGGCGCGTTACTTGGTCGATATCGCATGGGAAACAGAAGTGTGGGTCGCCGATGCCCCCTCTCACCTTATACATTTCGACGGCGAGCGATTTCTCGGCCCGTATTAGGTCTCTACGCACAACGTCTTAGCACGACGCAGAACGAGGGACGTAGCCTTCATCACAAGCCCTCGTTACTCGCTAGCTTCGCGATTGAGCCGCAACGCGGCGCTGAGGGGGACTTCGAATAGCGTGTTCCGCGAAAGGCGCGCCGTGAAGAAGAGGACTTCGAGGTTTTCGACTTGGCCGGTGGTGGGGTTAAGACGCGCGATTACGTCGTCTCCGAGTTCCTCGGATTCTTGATCGGCGTACGGCGGACAGGTGTCGACGTGGAGGATGTCTGCTTCGCGGTCGTATTCGAATCTTAATGTCGCTGCCATTTGATTTGATCCCTCGGCGATAAATCCTCAGTTGGATTGGCTGAGTATCCATTGTGTGAACAAGCGGACGCCGTAGCCGGTGGGGTGTTGTTTGTTCCAGTAGGGGATGTTGGCGATGCCCCAGGCGGCGCCGGCGATGTCGATGTGGGCCCAGCGGCGAAGCCGCCGTGCAAGGTCTGCGAAGGGTTGGAGGCCGTTGCGCGCGCATCGGCGGGTCCACCTTTCGCTAATCGGGGCGTGGTAGCGGGCTTTCGCGTCGGCGCTTCCGTGCTTTCCGAGATCGCGTCGGTGGCCGTCGATTTCGACGCATTCCAGGCCGGAAGAATGGCGGCGGTAGGGGTGCGTGGGGCGCGAAACGTGGTCATTGGTACGGCCTCCAAGGTCTTGTTCGGGCAACTTGTCCGAATGAGCCTAGGGGTCATGGCCGCACCGTCACGTCGACGGGTAACGCTAAGTTCGCGTTTGAGCGGTGGTTATGAATGGTGTACCCGGAGGGACTCGAACCCCCAACCTCTTGGTCCGTAGCCAAGCACTCTATCCAATTGAGCTACGGGTACACGCGCGAGTTGAAAAGTATAGCAATGGTCCGTTCGCGGGACAAGCGGCTTGCGTTCTACTCAGACCGCTTTGGCGGCCAGGGGACAAACCCGCTGGTTCGGCGCATGTAGTCCTCGTAGCCGGGCTTTGACTTTTTCAGGCCGCGCTCGAGTAGCGCCGCGCCGGAGACTTTGAGCAGGAAATAGTTCATTACGATTGGGCCGAAAATCGTCCACCAGCCTCCTGCGGCGACCGCGATGAGATAGATTCCCCACCACATGGCGGCATCGCCGAAGTAGTTTGGGTGACGTGTATATTTCCAGAGACCCGTGGTCAGCAGCTTGCCCTTGTTCGCGGGGTCTCGTTTGAATCGCACGAGTTGCGCATCGCCGCCGACTTCGAAGAACAGCCCGATTACCCACAGCGCGGCGCCCGCGAAATCCAATGCGCTGAGAGCGCCGGCTTCGGTTGTACGTTGCGCCGCAAACAACGGCATCGCGATTACCCACATTAGCAGACCCTGCATCACAAACACCGTGACGAAACTCCGCCACCAAAACGCCGGCCCCACTTTCGCCCGCATTCTTCGGTAGCGGTAGTCTTCGCCCTTGTCGGCGTTGCGCTGGAACAAATATCCCGCGAGGCGAACGCCCCATACGGTCACGAGCGCCGCGATCAACAGCCCCCGCGTTGTCCGCGCCTCGGATCCCCAGTAGTACACCCAGGCCTGCAACACGAAGCCGCCGCCCCACAGGATGTCCACGATGCTCGCGTCGCGCAGCCGGACGCTCAGCACCCAGCCCAGCGTGACGTATGCGAGTATCGCGCCGAGCGCGGCCAATGGATCCGGGACAAAATCCAACGTCGCCAATCGCTATTCCTCCGTCATTCCGTAACGCTGTTGCAAATATTCCGCGTCGCGAATTCGCACGAACACAAATACCTCATGCAGCAAGTTGACAAGGGCGCGCGCGCCGTATGCGTATTGGTTTCGCTTGACGGTGAGCGAGATGGACATGTTTCCGCGCCGCACCGCGCACGCGACCTCGGCCCGCTTCGCGTCAACCCGCCGGTGCGCCGGCAATCCTGCGTCGGACCGCCCCTTCACGAACGCCCGGACTTCCCGCGCCAAATCGTCGCGCTCGGCGACATGCGGCAGAACGTCCTTGAACGTTAGCGTCGCCGTGTTCTCGTTCAACACCAACGTGAACGGCGACAGATGCAGCCACACAAATCGAAACGTCGTTACGCCTGCCTTGCCCGGCGCGGGGGAGTAGCCGCTGAACACGCCACGCCGGGCATACTCCCGCAACACCGATTCCACTGCGTGCAAATGCCGACCGGGCATGCTCAATTCCCCGCCTGTTAAGAAAGCGTCTCGTCGATAGGCCATATATTCCCCGCAGTGCTACCCGCCGCGATACTGACCGAGAACATAGGTTACCCGAAACGAATTTCCCGGTCTCTTTCTTTGCGACCCCGCATATGGCGGGATCTGGGCAGCGAATGACTAACGGCATCGGGCCCACGGTATCGGAGACGTCGGGGTGTGTCGGGACCGCTTCGCCGAGCTTACGGCCTCTTCACGATGACAGAAAAAGTGCGTCGCGATAGCCTCGACCCGTTGGGGACGGGCCTTGTTCTCTCTATTTTTCTTCGGCAAATGCGAGGCCGTTTTCTTCGAGGGATTTTTGCAGTTGTTTGAGCGCGTTGGGCCCTATGCCGTGCCATGCTTCGACTTCGCTTTTCGTTTTCTTGGTGAGTTGTTTCAGGTTGGCGATTCCGTGGCCAGCGAGCGCACGTTGAGCCGGCACCGGCAGCTTTGCTGGAATTCCCGGGATTATTTCTCTTCCGCGAACTTTTTCCATCGGGTCATCTTCATTCATTGAGACTTTGTCATAATCCAGCATTGTCGAATTCGAGTCCTAGTTTCAAGGTAGAATGCGGAGGAGCAAGGCGAGAGGCACCGACAGGGAGAGGGCACAAGGATGATTCAAGCGAAACATTTGCCGGAGTTGGCGGAGAAGGCGCTGCAAGTTCAGGGTGAGCGGCGCACGTTTTGGATGATGGGCGAGTTCGTGACGAACGTGCAGATTGCGGACCGCGCCCGGCGCTTTAAGCGGGCGTTGGAGGAGCACGGGATCGGCAAGGGCGACGTTGCGTGTATGTGCATCGTCAATAACCCGTATGTCTACTCGATTTTCGGCGGAATTTTCCGGACGGGCGCGACGGCGGCGCCGGTAATGTTTCAATTGAGCGCGAAGGAACTGAATTACATCTTCGGTCACACCGAGGCGAAGTGCATCATCACCGACTCGCTGCTCATCGATAAAGTGCGCGAGGCGGTGAAGGACCTTCCGCATGTGGAATGGATCGGCGTGCTCGGCGGGCAGGACAACGAAACGGCAACGCCTCGGGAGTACCGGCTGGATTCGTTCTTCGAGCGCGATCCCGATCCGGCGATTCCGGCGATTGAATCGGATGACGTTGCGATCATGCTGTATACATCGGGCACGACGGGCCGCCCGAAGGGCGTGATGCTGTCGCACGCGAACCTTCTGGCTTCGGCGAAAGCCGGGTACTTGGCGAGCGAATTCCATGCGCGCGAGCACCCGATCGTTTCGATCAACGCTCTGCCGATGGCGCACATTTTCGGCGTGGGCGTGATGAACTCGGGGTATCTCGCCAACCCGGAATTTACGCCGGGTTACGCGGTGCAGGAGATTTGGTTCGATCCGGACCGCTTCATGAAGCTGATCGACGAGCATAAGGTGACGGACGTGGCGGGCGTTCCGACGATGCTGGCGATGTTGCTCAACCACCCGACCTGCGAGCAGTACGACCTGAGATCACTGAAGGTCGCGAGTATCGGGGCTGCGCCGCTTTCGGTAGATTTGGCGCGGCAATTCTCGGAGCGGACGGGCTGCCGCATTCGCCAAATCTACGGCATGACCGAGAACACGGGAATCGGCGCGGGGGACCGGATATCGCGGCCGTATCGGCCGGGATCGACGGGGCCAGCCTACGACGATATGCAGCTTCGGGTCGTCGATGACAACGGCAACGACATGCCGCCGGGGCAGTCCGGCGAAATTGTGACGCGCGGGCCATCGACGATGAAGGGCTACTTCAAGCAAGCCGAAGAAACGGCGAAGACGATCCGCGGAGGGTGGCTGCACACTGGGGACATCGGGTACTTGGACGCAGACGGTTATCTTTTCGTCGTCGACCGGAAGAAGGACATGATCATCAAGGGCGGCGAGAACATTTTCCCCGCGGAGATCGAGAACGCGCTGTATGAGCACCCCGACGTTGCGGAGGCGGCGGCGGTGGGAGCGCCGGACGCAAAGTACGGCGAGATCGTGGTGGCGTACGTCGTGCCGCGCGGCGACGCGATTCCGAACGAGCAGGACCTCATTGATCACGTTAAGACACAAATCACGCCGTTCAAAGCGCCGAGCCGGATCCATTTCATACAGGCTCTACCGAAGAGTGGCGTGGGCAAGATATTGCGGCGGGAACTACGGGAGATGGCAAAGGACGGGAGTTAACGAGCCGTCATCGTACACACTCCCGTGCAGATTTGGAACTGCTTTGTCCGATTTGGGGTCTCACGTTATACTAATCGGGACCGTGTGACGCCGGGCGTGCCGGTGGTCGGATTCGGTCCAACTCAATACGAGGGTGCATCTGACAGGCGGTTGAATCATGAGCAGCAGTAGCGGTTTCATGGACAGCACCACGAAACTGCTCAAGCGGGGCCGGGTAAAGACGTCATCATATATGTACAAGTCTTGGCTCTCGCTTGTTCGCGGTTATGTCGTGGAGCGAATGGTGACCACGCCGAAAGGGTACTCGCTGGGCCGGCTCACGTATCAGAGGAGCTGGATCCTGAAGCGGCGCGATGCCCCGTGAGGGGAAGTCATTGTCGTAAGGCGGCGCTTCTTCGCGAGGCGCCGTTTCTATTTGGTAGGTCTGCCGATCGGCGTCCCGAAAATAATCCGAACGCACGCATCGTACACGGTCTCGGCGGAAATCGATTCAAGTTTCTCGGCCGCGGTATTTCCCGTTCCCTCGATTACTTCGTGCGGCTGCCGGTCGGGGGCATGTTTGCGGGGATCGGTGTCACCGAAAATCGCGACGACAGGGGTCCCCACTTCGTCCGCGATGTGCATCGGGCCGGTGTCTCCGCCGACGTAGAGGTCGGCGAGTTCGATGAAATGGATGTAGTGTTTTAGCGTGTCGAAATGCGGGGTGATCATCACGCCTCGGCGGCTGAGCCGCGCAACCTCCTCGACGGCTTTTTCTTGACCTGGGCCCCATGTGAGCACGACTTGGAAGCGGCCATCGGACAGGAGCATGTCGCAGAGTTCGGCGAAGCGTTTTGCGGGCCAGCGTTTCTCGTCGCGATCCATTGGCGCGTGTACGGCCACGACGCGTTTGCCGGCATCAAAGGTACTGTCGAAGTATTGATCTACGTGGTCCGCCACGTCGGGCGGCACGAAGAGAGAGTGGCCGGGTTCGTTGGTGCGCGGCGCGAGCATTTCGACGAGCCGGAGGTTTTCCTCGACACGGCTAAGGTTGGGCGAGTCGAGCTTCAACGCGTGATTGAGCGCAAGATGACTGGCCTCTTGGGCGCGGGGCGGCGCGAAACCGTATCGGTCAGTCGCGCCGGAGAGACGGGTGATTGCGCCGCTCTTGAGGATGCCGTGAAAGTCGAAGACTACCTCGTAGCGCGCGGCGCGAATTTCCTTGCACAGCGCCATGAACCGTGCTGTTGACGCTCGTCCACCCGCGCCCCGCTGGAACTCGATTACGCGGTCGATTTCGGAATGTCCCGAGAGAACGTCGACGGCCTTGTCCTCGACGACCCAGTCGATCTGCGCGTTGGGCAGGGCCGTGCGCAGGGAATGGAGCGCGGGCAGCACGCGTACTACGTCGCCAATTGCGCTGAGGCGGACGATCAGAATTCTTGGGACGCCGTTAATCACTCGGATGAATCGCTCGGGGCCGGGACGGGCGGAATGGAGACATGCGCGAAATAGTACCGAGCGTGGAGGCGAACCAGCAAGCGGAGATAACGCGCCATCGAAACGAAGGCCCCTGGGACAGCAGCGCCGCAAGGCCGGTATTGTATGCTCTAGACGAAATGCAGAACCGTACTCGGGGTGGTTGACGTGGCGTTTCTATTTCTGGCGGTGGTCGTCCTCGGCGTTGTCTTTTTTTGGGGCCTTCGAGGTCTTGCTGAAAAGGTCGCTGACCTTCGAGACGAAGTCGATACATTGCGCCGAGCAATTCGAACTTTGAATGATCGGATTGCCGAGAAGCATGACGAAACCGGTGTTCGCGGCGATACGGCCACTGAGATCGCGGCTGCTGTTTCGATCGAGCAGGCGTCTTCTCCGCCCAAGCCAGCGGCCGAAGCGGTTACTCCAGCTATATTGATGCCCACGCGGCCACTTGATCGTGCCGCCGAAGTTGCCGCGAAGGTCGCCGATGAAAGCAGCACTGGACCGGCAGTCTCCGCGAAGCCGCCGATTATTCCGCCGCCGTTGCCGCGGCCGAGAGTAGTGCCCGAGCCGGGCCCGTCGTTAGTAGAAATCGTTGTCGCCAAGTTGAAGAAGATTGGGCCGAACGATCCGAATTTGAGTTGGGAACAGGTGCTGGGGACGTATTGGATCTTCCGGATCGGCATTGTGTTCGTCGTCATCGGCATTGTGTTGTCGTTGACGGCCGCTCTACAGGAATGGGGCCCGCCCGTTCGAATAGGGCTTGGCTATGGTGTCTGCGCCGCGTTGCTCGGCATTGGGTGGCGATTGGAAGGGAAATACCCGGCGTATGCGAGGGTGCTTTACTCGGGCGGGTTCGCGCTAACGTATTTTGTCACGTTCGGGACGTATTTCATTCCGTTTGCGCGAGTGTTCGAGACGCCGGTATTCACGCTTGCCGCGTTGGGCGCAATCGTGCTGGCTTGGGGCGTCGTGGCGCAGCGGCGCAAATCGAAGACGGTGGCCGTGATGGTGACGTTTCTGGGCCACCTGACGATCGGGGTGACCTCGTTCTCGGTTGAAAGTCCGGGGCCATACAGCGTTCTGGGCATCGTGCTGTTGAGCGCGGGCAGCGCGTTCTTCCTGTTGCGCAATCGCTGGTACTACGTCGCGGCGCTTGGACTTGTGGGAAGCTACCTCAACCACTTTTTGTTGATGACCCAATCGCAAAGCTCCGGGGCCGTCACGGAATTCTGGGTTGGAATATCGGTTCTGACTGTGTACTTCCTCGTGTTTGCGCTGTCGGAGCTGTTCACTCCAGAGTCGTTGCGGCGCGAGCAGGTCCCGGTGTGGTTCCGGACGATGTTCACCTCGGCGAATACGGTGGGACTGCTCGTGCTGGGTTCACTCGCCGTGAATGGATACGATTTCACGCGCGACTATCATCACGTGTTTCGATACGTTCTCGCGGGAGCGTTGGCGGCGTTTGCGGTCGTGTACTGGCGAAGGAAAAACGCAGACCCGTTGCTGAACGTCTACGCCACGAAGGCGGTGGCGATTGCGAGTTTTGGGCTTGCGTATCAGTTTAGCGGCGCGACGTTGACGGTATGGCTTGCGATCGAGGCGGTCGCGTTGCTCGTCTCCGCGCGGCGCTCGGGATTGGTCGTTACGCGATTGCTCGCGTTCGCCGTCGCCGCGCTTGCGTTCGTTCACGGTCTCTACGCGGTTAGCGTCGCCGATCCGATCGGATACGCGGATCCGAGATTCGCGGGACGCGCGTTCCAGGCGGTCGCGGTTTTCGTGGCGTACCTGGCGGCATCGCTGCTGTACGAGCGAACGGACTGGACGTCGCGATCGCCCGCGCAGGCGCTGATTGGACGCAGTCTCTCTTCGCTTTGGTGGCGGCTGGATATGTTGTCCGCTCCGCCGGACGACGGCCGCGCACACGAGAAGCCGCTCGGCGGGTTGCTGTTCCCGTATATATATTCCGGCGGAGCGACGCTGCTTTTTATGGTGTACGCGAGGCAACTCGTGCCGCCGGAGGACAGCGGCGTCGCGGCAGTAGCGGCGTGCGCGGTATTGGCCGTGGCCGTGGTGCTGCTCGTGTCGCCGCCGTTTGGGCGAGTTTCGGTGGCGCTGGGGCCCGTGGCGGCGGCCTGGATGGTGTATGCGTTGGCGGATGGGGGCCCCTTCGAATACGGCAATCCGGACTACATGACGGCGGCTGTCAAGGCCGGCGCGGTCGTGTTGGTGCTCTTCGTCTTCGCTGAGTACGTCCGCCGGTTCGGAGATTCTCGCCGCGAGAATTCGCCCTTCGTGTTTCCGCCGTGCGGGTATTTGGCGTGGGACGGACCGGTGCACGAGGCGCGGATCACGGCGGTCGCGCAGGGCGAATCGAACACGCCGGTGCTCCCGTTTGTGATTTCCGCTGCGGCGTTGCTGACGTATTGCGGCGGCGCGTTCGAGCTGACGGAGGAGGGGCATCGCGCGCTGGCGTTCGGCTCGGCGGCGGCGGTCATCGCGATTTGCGCGTGGGGTTTTGATGCGTTGCATTTCGGCGCGGCATCGATTCTGTTTTTCGCGTTGGGTGTAGGGATCGGATCGTTCGAGATCGGCCCGCATGCTGATTCGTCTCTGCAATTCGCCGCGCTGGGCACGATGTTGTCCGCGGCACTGGCCTGCGAAAAGCGGGTGCCCGGCGGCGAATTTGGATTGGCATATCAGCGCGCGCCCCTGTCGCCGTATGTGCTGTACGGCGCGTGGGCGTGGCTGTTGGCGTTGTTCCTCGTCGGGCGTCTCGACACACCTGCGGAAGTGTATGCGCTAATCGGCGCTGCGATCGGCGCCTGCGTTCTGATGAATGCGTTGCATCTCGGCGCGTGGGCGTATGCCGCAGCGGGCCTAGCCGTCTTAGCGCATCTGCGTTGGCAGTGGCTCGTGATCGATGACGGTACCTTCGACCCGCGAATTCCCGCGTTGGTGTTATTGGTAGTCACGCTCGGCATCGAACGGTACGTGGTGTGGTTCGCGATGCGCCGAATCAGTCCCGTGCTGATTGTTGCGGCGTGGCTACTGTCGATTCGCTTCGGGGAAATTGAATCGTCCGACGCCTATGTGGCCGCGGTGTGGACGATTGCGGCGTTTGGGTTTCTCGGCTACGCGATTGTGTTTCGGTCGCTAACCGCCGGCGTCGTGGCGGTGCTAGCGGGATTGATCGCGTCCGGGGCGGAGTTTATCTACGCTCTCGATGTAGATGCCGGCGCGGTCGCGCTGCTGGCGGGATTTCTGCCGCCGGCGGCGTTTTGGATCGCGTGCGAACGGCTCGCGGCGCGACGACAAAACGCGATTCCCGTGTCGTTTTCGACCGGCATCACGGCGATACTGGTGGGGTTGCCGACTGCGTTACTGATGGAGATGTTACGGCACATGCCGGTCTTGGGCGAGTATCTCGTGACGATTAGTTGGTCCGTCCTCGGGGTGTTGTTGTTCGGCGCGGCGTTGGCGTTTGGCCAACGTTTCTACCGGTACGCTGGACTCGCGGTGATGCTATGCGCGAGCGTCCGGGTCATCGCCGTGGACACGCGGGAACTGGAAGCATTGCCGAGGATTGCGGCGTGGACGGGATTGGGAGTCGTGCTGTTGGCGTTGGGCTATGGCTACGTGAGGGCGTTCGCTGGCGCCGGCGCCTCTGCGGTAGCGAAGAATGAATCCGGCGCCACCTCCGATCAAGGGCGGTAGCGCTTGCACGAGCGCGATTAGCTCGAAGTCGCCTCTTGCCACGAAATTGTGAATCGGGGCACTAGCCCGCATCGCTCACCACGTGGTTGAATTTCGTTTGGATTCGTTGTCGTCCG
>CAYXRK010000075.1:0-21663 GCA_964467615.1 uncultured Nitrospirales bacterium
GCCGTAGGGTGTCGATGGGGGGGGGGGGGAGGGCGGGTGCGGAGGCGGCGATGCCGGCGGTGGGGGCGAGCGTGATGGTGGCGGCGAGCGCGCCGAGAGGAAGGGCGGGGCCAAGGCGCCATTCGATTTCCATCGCGCGGGTGATGGCGAGGTAGCCGAGGATGCTTCCGGCGGTGACGCCGATGACGCCGGCGACGAGGCCGATAAGCGCGTACTCGGTCGCGAAGAGGCCGGCGACGCCGCGGCGGGTCATGCCGAGGGTCTTGAGCAGGGCGACTTCGCGGCCGCGGCGTTGGGATTCAATGCCGATGGTTCCGGTGAGCACGGCGATGCCCGCGCCGACGATGAAGAGGCCGAGGAAGCGCACGCCCCAGCCGATGCGCTTGAGTTGCGCGGCGATGCGGTCGAGCGCGTCCCCGACGCGGAGGAGCGTGACGTTGGGGAAGGCGGCGGCGATGGCGTCTTGCGCGCCGAGCTCTTCGACTTTGGGCAGCCGGGCCGTGGCCACGCGGCGCTGCGGCATGCCTTCGATCACGCCGGGCTCGACGACGAGTTGAAAGTTGATGCCGAGCCCTTCCCATTTCACGGTGCGGATGCTCGACACGAGCAACTCGGTGTCCGTGCCGCCGAAGTTGAACGTGATCGTGTCGCCGACGTCGAGGTGGAAATCGTTCGCGTAGTCTTGTTCGAGGCTGACCTCGGGGCGCGACGGGTCGGACCAGAGCGCGCCTTTGACGATTTCGTTGTCCGGCGAAAGTTCGGGGAGATACGTGAGGAATTGTTCGCCCATGAGTTGCCGCCTGCGAAACCGGCGCTCGTTGCTTTCGAGGAGCGCCGCGACGGACACACCGTTGAGCGCGGTCGCGCGGGCCATGACAAGCGGCGCGAACGTGACGTTGGTCGCGCCGTGGTCCTTGAGCAGCGTGGCGAGACCTTCGGTTTGCTCGGGCTTCACGTCGACCATGAAGAGCGAGGGCGCGTCCTTGGGCAAGTCGGATTCGAGTTGGCGATTGAGGTGCGTTTGCAGGAGCACGGTGGTGAACAACACGAGTACGCCGAGGCCGAGCGCCATGATGGACGCGATGGTCGACGAGCCGGGCCGCGCGAGAGAGGCTAGGCCGTGCCGCACCGCGACAGCGCCGCCGTCGCGGGGTAATCGCGACACGAGCCGCGTCAGGGCCCAGGCCGCTGTGGCCAACGCAGAAGCCGCGCCGAGGACCGCGCAGGCGAACTGCATGCCTATCGTGAGCGAGTTTGCCTGCAGCGCGGCCATCGCGGCGACACCTATAACAATCGCGATGGCCGTGGCCCAGGGCACCCAGCGGGCCTCGGCCAGGGGTTCGGCGTCGCGCCGGAACACACGCGAGGGCGGCACGCGGAGGATGCTGATCAGCGGCGGCAGGCTGAACACAACGGAGACGCTTGCGCCGAGTAAGAGCCCTCGGAGAATCGCGGCGGGCTGGATGGGGTCGACGAGGTCCGCGGGCATGTATTCCTTGAGGAACGGCGGAATCACGATGAGCATCAGGATCGCGAGGAGCACGCCCGCGCCGCTGCCGACGAATCCGAGCATCGCGGCCTGGCCGAAGTAGAGCGCCAACACTTCGCGCGGGCGCACGCCGACGCATTTGAGCACGGCGATGGAATCGAGACGACCGCTGATCCACGCGCGCACGGCCTGCGCCACGCCGACGCCGCCGAGCAGCAGGCTCAGCAGGGCGATCAGGCCTAGAAAGTTTTCGAGGCGCCCGAGACCGCGCTGAATCGACCGTCGGCCTTCGACGTAGTTCTCCACGCGGAGAGGCGAATCCTCGCCGAGAGCGTCCTTGAATATTTGGGCCGCGACGACGACGGTTTCAGCGGGTGCATCGGGCAGCTTGAGCAAGGTTTTTCGCCGCACGCGGACACCGAGTTCGCCGAGTGGCGTGCGATCGAAACCGGCCTTGCTGAGGAACACGCGCGGGCCGATGTACATGAAGCCGGTGATGCGGTCCGGCTCGGCGTTTGCCACCGCGCGAATGGTGAAGTCCTGCCCGCCGACGCGGAGCACATCGCCGACGGATAGGCGCAACGTGTCGAGGACTTTCCGCTCGACGACCGCGGCATCCGCCGTGAGGAACTCGTTGAAATCGCCCGGCGGTTGGAGATCGAGCGAGCCGTAGAACGGATACGTGCCGTCGATGACTTTGATTTCGGAGAGGACGCTGCCGTCGCCGTCCACTCGCGAAACGA
This sequence comes from uncultured Nitrospirales bacterium, assembly GCA_964467615.1. Classification (GTDB taxonomy): domain Bacteria; phylum Hydrogenedentota; class Hydrogenedentia; order Hydrogenedentales; genus CAYXRK01. Next base: position 2,233 of record CAYXRK010000075.1, read on the forward strand.
GCGTGGGCTGCTCGCGCGTTTGCGTGACTTCGACGCGGCCGTCGAATTGCTTCGAGAGCGCGGCGATGGCCGTGTCCAGTTCCGGCGGGAACGGCTGGAACGTCTCCGCAGTGATGTCCGCGGCGAGCATTTCGCGCGCGCCGTCGCGAAAGCCTTTGCCGAGGCTCGAACCCAAACTCGCGACAGACACGACTGCCGCGACGCCAATCGCGAGGCAGAACGTGAAGTACGCAAGCCGCCCGCCCGCGCCGCGCGTTTCGCGGCCAATCAAACGGAAATACTGTGGAACGGTCATGGAAGCCGCCAATTCTCCAGGGGAAACGCGCACGAAGGCAGGGCGACCAGTATTGCACGCCGCTCGCTCTGTGTCATAGCATCGCGGACTTGTTTGCCTGGCCCGTGAGTACCCGCATGCCATCCGAAATCACCTCCGTCCGCCAATCGCGCCTCGTCTTCCCCGCCGTGCTCGCGTTCTTCGTCGCGTCGGGCGTGTGCGGCCTGTTGTATCAAATCGTCTGGACGCGCAAGCTCGTCCTGCTTTTCGGCACGACGTCCTACGCGGTCAGCACCGTCCTCTCGATTTTTTTCCTCGGTCTCGGCGTCGGCAGTTGGTGGGGCGGACGCCTCGCGGATCGCGGTGTCCGTTCGCTGCGGCTTTACGGGTTCTTCGAAATTCTCATCGGCGCGTGGGCCATCGTCTTTATTTTGCTCATTGACCGCGGCGAAGGTCTTGCGGTCTCTCTGTTGCGCGACACCGCCAGCACGCGCACCGGCGGCATCGCGATTCGCGCAACGCTCGCGCTGGCGTATCTCATCGTCCCCGTGACGCTCATGGGCGCTACGCTGCCGCTGCTCGCGCGATTCGTCTCGCGCGACATGCCGCGCGTCTCGCGAATCGGCGCGCTCTACACGCTCAACACGCTCGGCGCGGTGGCGGGGTGTCTCGCGGTGGGGTTTTGGTTGATCGAGTCCTTCGGCTACAACCGCACGACGCTGATCGGCGCGGCGTTGAACGTCACCATCGGCGTGCTCGCGCTCGTCCTTAGCCGCGCGATCGGCGAGACAGCGGAAGAGGAAGCGCCGCGCGAAGACAGTCCGCGGGGCATCGATACTCCGTTCCAGGATCGCCTGGCGATGATACTCGTCGCTTGCGCGTTCGCCGTTTCCGGGTTCTGTTGCCTCGCGTTGGAAGTCATCTGGACGCGGTTGCTCGCCATCGTTTTTCTGGGGACGACGTACGCCTTCACGACCGTCCTCGCCACGGTGCTCTTTGGCATCGCAACCGGCAGCGCGTTCGCGTCGTGGCTCACGAAACGCCGCGTCCACCCGGTCGCCACGTTCGGAGTTGTCCAATTCGCGACGGGCACCGCCTGTTTCCTCATGCTGTCGGTCTTCCCCGGTTTGCCCGGTCGCTGGCTCGAGCATCAACGCAGCACGGGCTACTCGTGGGAAGCGGGCGTCCAGTGGAAATTCTGGCTCTGCTTCTCCGTGTTGCTCTTGCCCACGTTACTGTTCGGCATGTCGTTTCCGCTCGCGGTCCAGGCCTTGCCCGCACGAGCTACACTTGCGCGAAGCGTTGGCCGGCTTTACAGCGCGAATACGCTTGGCGGTGTTCTCGGCGCACTCGCGGGCGGCTTCATCATCATTCCTTTATTCGGTGCGCACGACGGCATTGTCCTGCTCGCGTGGATCATGGCCTTTTCGGGAGCGTTCTTAGTCTTCGCGGCACGGCCCCAGCGGACAGTCGGAATTGTCATCGCGACGGCGGCGATCGTTTTCACGATGTTCTCTCACTGGATCACGCGTGAAGACGTCAGCCGCGCGGTGAACCAGTGGTTCATTCCCGAGGACCACCACATGATCCACTATGCCGAGGGGGTCGAGGGCACCGTCGTCGTCACCGAGCCGAGGCAAAACGCCACCGGCACGGGCCGATACCTCTGGATCAACGCCGTCCAGGCCACCGCGAGCATCGACAAGGGCGTCAAAATGAACCGCTTCCAAGGCGTCCTGCCGCTGCTGTTCGATCGCTCGATGGACACCGCGTTGTTCATGTGCTTTGGCTCCGGCATCACCGCCGGGACGCTCGGAATGTCCCCGTTTAGCCGGATCGACGCCGTCGAAATCTCGCGCACCGTGCTCGACGCCGGCTCGCTCTTCGCGGTGGATAACTTCGGCGTACTCGAAAATCCGCGGATGAACTTCATTGTCGATGACGGGCGGAATTTTCTGCTCACAACGAAAAATGCCTACGACTTGATTACCTTCGAGCCGATGCCCCTCGCGATCGCGGGCGTCTCGGCGTTCTACACGCGCGAGTACTACGAACTGTGCAAGGCGCGCCTCGTGCCCGGCGGCCTCGTCTCTCAATGGGTGCCGATTCACAGCCTGAACGACGCCGTCGTGCGTTCCATGATGGCGACGTTCAACGCCGTCTTCCCGTACCGCTCGATGTGGTTCATCAACGCGGACCTGTTCCTCATCGGGTCGAACGCGCCGCTCGCGATTGACTATGCCAAGGCGAACGAGCGCATCTTCGGTAATGCGCCGCTGGCGGCTGGCCTGCGCGAGGTGTACTTGCCCGACATCGAGGAACTGCTCGCGTGTCACTTCATGGACGCCGCCGTGATGGACGCCTACGCCGCGGGCGCGCCCATCATGACCGACGATCGCCCCTGGGCCGAATTCGCCGCGCCCAAACTCATTTACGAACGCGACGCGATTCCCGATGCGCTCGACGCGCTCGCCCCCTACCGCGAATCGCCCGCGGGTCTGCTGACGGAAAACACCGCGCCCGACACGCTCGCCGCCGTGGACCGCCGTTTCCGCGCGCACGTCCAAGATTTCGCGGGCCTCAAGGTCTACTACGCGCGGGGCATCGGCTCGACGCCGCAAGAGGGGTTCCGCAAGTCGCTCGAGATCGACCCGAACGACGCGAACGCGAAGTATTACCTCGCCAAAACCCTCTCCGAGCAGGGCGCGCAGCACCTCCGCTGGGACGACCGCGCCAAGGCCGAACCCATGCTCCTCGAGGCCCTCGAATACGCCCCCAACCGCCTTGACATTCTCCTCACCCTCGCCGACGCCTACACCCAATGGAACGACCCCGCCCGCGCCGCCGAATACTACGCCCGCTACACCAAAAATGGCGGAACGGCGAAACGGCCTGCACCGCCGAAACGGTAATGCCGCCAAAGTAGCGCCTGCCTCGCCGAGGCTGGCGCAGCGCTTTCGCCTGGTGTCGAGTTATCTGGCGAAAAAGCGCAGGCAAGCCCGCGCACTCCATACATTTCCAAATGCATGCACTTGCGCGTGTAGCCCCATCGTGGCGGAATCTTGCGCGTGCAGCCCCATCGGGGCGGAATGTTGCGCGTGTAGCCCCATCGGGGCGGAATCATTGTAGCTTGGCGCGTGAGCGCCAAGTTCGCGTTGTCACGTTTTCAAATCAAGCCCTGAAAGGGCGAAAGAATGAACCACTCCAATACACTCCGCCGGAATGCTTCATTCTTCCGCCCCCAATGGGGCTTCACGTAAGATGGCACGACCGAATCTTGGCGCTCACGCGCCAAGCTACAATGATATCGTGCCGATGGCACTCAGGGATTCGATAGAGCGACATTTCGAGAAAAAAGCACTCACGCCCGGAGAGTGGATACGATTTGAGATTCAACGCTTTCGCCGGCGAAAAAGGTCATGCCGACGCCGCAGGCGCAGGATATATAACGTCGGCCCGCAACGCCTGCGCCCCGAACGCGGCGGCGGCCTGTATCGCCTCGCGGGTCAATCCGGGATGGGCATCCAGAATCTGCTCAAAGCTCTCGCCGGCACCCAGTTTTTCGAGTATCAACTCGACCGTGATTCTCGTCCCGGCAATCACCGGTTTACCCATCATCAACTTCGGGTCTGAAACGATCCGTGCGGCTTCCATATGCGCGATCTCAGCGTTGCTCCATATCATACGCCGCTCGCGATCCCAAGCGTAAGTCGAATACGCGCCGCTACCAAACTCGCCGCCTCGCGACGCCGGATTTCTGCCGCAACGCGGCTAACTAATCGTAGCCCTGGGTTGGGCCGCGCGAAGTGCAACGCAGCGCGGACCTACCCAGGGTCTGATGCCCACGCCGACGATACGCTGAAAGCGTTACCTAAACCCCCGCGCCACTTCCGTTCATGGTGAGGGTGTCGAACCATGAACGGCCATCGCGCGTTATGTACCGCCTTCAGCGGAGCAATTTGGGGGCGCAACGCCGACCCAGGGTAGCCGCGCTTCGCGCGTCAACCCTGGGCTATGAATATCGGCGGTCCTACAGACCGCGAATCGACATTGTAGGCTTGTTCGCTCCCCGCGGGGCCGCGCACCGCATCAAAATCGGTATGAACCCCCCTACGCTCCTGGATACTGCTTCCGTATTGCCGTACGCACATCGTCTAACATCTTTTGTAGGTCACAATACAAAGGGACGACCTGCTTCTTCCTCTCAATCGGTGGGAGCGAACTCGAGTCGGTGATTAACGTCGTAACTGGTTCGTAGGGCAAGGCTAGAATTTTGTTCATTGCATCAATAACTTTAGGCGCAATGACGTGACTGTTCCGACCCTTCACGTCTGCGACTATCAACTGGATTTCCTCGAAAGCGTTCTGGTCAACGAATTCCCCTGTGGACTGTTGACTTCCAGGGACGACATTCCAAACGCGACTTTGCAAATGAAGTTTTCCTGCTTCGGCGAGTCGGTTTATTACGTCATCGTATGCAGTTCGCATGCGGTCATCGTGGGCATGTCGCCGCGCGAAGAAATTGTTTAGCAATGGGGGGATCGAAGTGATAGTCGCGCCGATAACAACCCCCAAAAAACCTAGCATCGCGGACGAGTAGGAAACATCTACTATGGATTTAATCTCGGCAAGTGCATCGAGAATCTTTTGAGCATCATCCATATTCGGCTTGTGTAACCCGCGTCAGCCTGGCTGCGGCTCCCTGGCCGGGCCAGCATTCCGCCTCAGTGAACGCATGATACTGGATTGCCCATTGATTCTGTATCTACAGAGACACAGGCCGAAATGTGACGAAATGGGCCGCAACGTCTGCGATACTTATAGTGTAATCGTGACTACTATTGGGCTTCGCCCAGCAGTTCCTTCACCATTGTCTGCCGTCGCGTTATAAATCACGCGTAATCACGTAGTGCTCGGTTTCCTCGGACTTCGCTTCGATGATTCCGTTTTGGGTGATTGATAGGAGGCGAGAGATTGACACGTGTGCTATTCTGTGACATCGGGCGATCGTAGTATTCCAACGCCTCAGGAGGCGTTATGAACTCGCGGATCACGTTTGGAATGGTCATTGGGTTGTGTCTGTGTGGTTCTTCCGCGTACACGCAAGCGTCAGCGGCTAACGATAAACAACTTCGCGATCTAGTCAGTCGTGCGAATGCGGGTGACGCGGACGCCCAGTTTAATCTTGGGGTGATATACCACAACGGCGAAGGTGTCCCGGAGGACTTTAAGAAGGCGGTGGAGTGGTACACAAAGGCCGCCGAGCAGGGAGACGCGGACGCTCAGTCTATTCTTGCGGGGATGTACCAGAATGGCGATGGTGTCCCGGAGGACTTGAAGAAGGCGGCGGAGTGGTATGCCAAGGCCGCCGAGCAGGGAGACGCCGAGGCCCAGTCCAACCTTGGGCTGATGTACGTGGACGGTGAGGGGGTACCCCAGGATTACAAGAAGGCTTGCGAATGGTTCGAAAAGGCTGCCCAACAGGGTGATGCAATGGCGCAATCCTATCTTGGGGTTTTGTACGACGAAGGCAACGGGGTACCTCAGAACCATTCGAAAGCGTTCGAGTGGTTTAAGAAAGCTGCTGAACAGGGACTTGCGAAGGCCCAATTGATAGTTGGACAACAATACTACTCCGGTAAGGGGGTACCTCAGGACTTCAAGATGGCTATCGAGTGGCTCGCCAAGGCCGCTGAACAGGGGCTTGCGAAAGCCCAATACGACCTTGGAGTGATGTACGACGAAGGCAAGGGCGTAGTAGCCCAGGACTACTCGAAAGCGTTCGAGTGGTACGCCAAGGCCGCCGAGCAGGGAAACGCGGACGCCCAGCACAATCTTGGGGTAATGTACCACGAAGGCGTGGGAGTTCCTCGGGACTACCGAAAGGCTCTTGAGTGGTACACCAAGGCCGCACAACAGGGTCTCGCGTATGCACAAAGGGATATCGCATACATGTATCTTGAGGGCGAAGGGGTTTCACAGGATTTTGCGAAGGCCCATATGTGGGCGAATTTGGCTGCGAGTCAAGGTGGGGACAGCGCCGAGCGTGCGCAAAAAATTCGAGAAGCGGTTGCCGCCCGTATGACGCCCGCACAGATCGCCGAAGCGCAGAAACTGGCCAGTGAGTTTGTCCCGACTCCGAGTAAGTGACGATTCACGCTCGTTGAACCTGGGAACGAGAAGAACAACCACCCCGGCGGATGGGCGTTTATTGACGATCGCTCAAAGTGGCAATAGGCGTTCCGCACGACGGGCACATGAGGTAGCCGTTGGCGGCGGGATGTAAGTGAATCGCGCTTTGCCCAGTATCCCAACATTTGCTGCAATACGGGTGCTGGTTCTCGTCCCAGTAGACGTGATTCTTGTATGTAAGGCGCGCTTTGAGTGCGACCTTATCGTGAAGTTCGCGATTTTCTTCTCGCAAACTTACGATTTGAGTCTGCATGTCCAATGCCTGAGCCTGAACGTCCAGGATTTTGCGATTTAATTCGACATTGTCCAACTGTTGGACCATCTTGAAGAGAGATTTTATATCGTCAATCAATGGCATTTTCGGCATGCACAATCTCTACAGTTCTATCTCAAGAATAATTTCTTTGCGCTTGCCGTTAACTTCGACTTCAAACCGGTTGATTCCTTTATTGAATTGTTTGCTCAAGGCCTTGAAGTCTGTCGTTCCGACGGCGGTTACGCAACCGTCTTGCTCTTTCCGTGACGCAGTGTCTATTTGAAGAGGCAGCGCTTCGATTTCCTGCCCGTTAATCGTCACGATGGACGCAGCATCGACCGGCCCTGCGCAATTCACAATCTCTATCGGCAATTTGTTCACCTTCGTTTGCGTCTCGACGTCGTCGTAGCGCACCGACACGGACAAGTCGCTAACCTCGCCAAGCGAAATAGTCTGAGGCGTATCGGGTGGAAGTTCGACGGATGATCCGGCTTGCACGAAACAGTCAAATATTGTTCCCTCTTCGAGCACCGCGTTTTGTCCCTTGATAAAAATGAGGGGCCACGCGACGATTGCGAATGTGGCTATCGCAACGCCCATACGTCCCTTCCCCGATTTATCGTAGCCACCGTCAAGGGCGACGTCTTCGCCGTCCACGCCGGGTACCGACATCGCCCGAATTTCGACGTTGCCCTTGCGACCTGCTACTTTTGCCTTTTTGACTTCGGACACCCGGCAGGACACCTGAGCACCGGCGGGAATTACAGTCTTGCCGTCCACCCTTACGTCGCGCCATACATGCGACCGGACAACGTCGCCCTCCTTGGTGTCTTTCTTTTTTGACGTGACTTTCTCGTCGAGTTGAACGAAAACAGGGGTCATTACTGGAATCTTGAGCCGCTCTGCGTTCGCAGGAAAACAGACCGCCAACGCAACCAAAACACATACAACTCTGTAGCTACTGCGTTCTCTCACGGGCCTTCTCCTTCGCTCGCGCGATTAGCGGATTACCTACTCTTAGATTGCCGACTTCTAAACGGGTTCGTAAAGAAAAGTTTGCTGGCGTCAACGTTCGAGGCGTGACAATCAAACCGTCTCTCTGTTATGTGGAAATAGTGCTATCACCTTATGCCACTATATGTCAAGAAATTCTTAGGCTCGTTCATGTTCGACCTTGCCCAAGCGTATGTGCATCGCGGTGCGTTTTCTCCGGCATCGATGGATGACGCAACGCACGTGGCTGCCGCCGCGATCGGGAATTTTGATATAATCGTGTCGTGGAATTTCAAGCATTTGGTCAATCGCCGTCGTAGGGCGATGGTAGCAGCCGTCAACATCGACTTGGGATTTCCCAGTATCGAAATCTTGGCGCCGCCAGAAGTCTAGTGAGACTAAAAATGGACTACTTCGATTACGAATCAGCCGCACAGGAAGCTGGCGTGCCAAATGGTGTCCTTCGCGAATGGGAACTTGGGTTTCAGCGCGAGTATCCCGGCGACGACATGATGGTTGAACTGCGCCTGCTTAGGGCGTGTGCCGCGGCAAAGGGCGGTGTCGATCAACTGGATCGCGTTGCGAATGCGCTCGCGCAGGAGTTTCTAGCCGGTTCGGCGAGTTAGGCTCCTCAGATAGGCGTCGTTTTATTCTGATGCCGTTATTTCGCGGCTCCGATCCCTCTCGTAAACACGCGTTTTCGTCAATAAAACTGGCCCTTTTTCAAAAATTTAGGTCAACGCGTGGTGTTATATAAGTAGGGCGGTTCCATCGCGCGACCACGACGCCAACTATTCCGGCAGTAATACCGAATCGGTCGACGTGCCCTCGAATGGCCCAAATGAGCGATTGTGAGGGGCAATCGAGCGAAAAACAGCGCCAATTGAGCGCCAAAAAGAGCCAATTTTGAGGTAAAAATATTGCGAAAGATATCGTATACAGTGGTCGAAGAGCCATCAACTACCGTGGGTAGTGCTCCAGTAATACCGCTTTCCACGCCGCCTCCCGGTTCCCCCGTAGAAATTCTAAACCGTACTTACGGCGACAGAATCCGGTGTGACAAATTTTGTCACTTTGACTGCTCAAAAAACTCGAAAATGCGGAGAGGGTTGTTTCTCCAGGGAAGTTTTCACACCAAATCGACACCATTTGGCACCATAATGGAACACATTGGAGTATCATGCGAAGGATCGAAACTCATAGGAAGCGAGCAGCGAGTTGTCATGCGAGCGAACTATCGTTAGGCAGTGACTAGCCTCCCGTGCTACGTTGATTGGGGAGGGAGACTGTTGGCTCAGAAGACCCGCGCGTCCGGCGTGTCGTATGAACGCAAGGACGACGATTACTTCGCGCAACGCGGCCTCAAGCGGTATGCGGGAGTGTGGTCGCTGTGGGCGCTCGGCGTGGGCGCGGTCATCTCGGGCGATTTCTTCGGGTGGAATTTCGGGCTGCCGGTGGGCGGGTTCGGCGGGCTGCTCATCGCCACGGTCATCATCTCGGTGATGTACGTCTGCCTGTGCTACTCGATTGCCGAGATGTCGCCCGCGCTGCCGCACGCCGGCGGGGCGTACTCGTTCGGGCGCACGGCGATGGGCCCGTGGGGCGGGTTCGTGACCGGCCTGGCGGAAAATATGGAGTATGTATTGACGCCGGCTGTGATCGTTGTGGGCATTGGCGGATATCTGGGCACGATTTTCAATGATCTGATCGGCGTTGAAGTGCCTGCGCCGATTTGGTGGTTTTGCGCGTACGCGATTTTTGTCGGACTGAACATCGTGGGCGTTGAGGTGTCGTTCATGTTCACGGTCGTCATCACGTTCATCGCGCTCGCGGTGCTCGCCGTGTTCTGGGTCGGCGCGATTCCGCACTTCTCGCTCGACCTCGCGCTGAACGTGGAGCCGAAAGAAGGCCACGGCAAATGGCTCCCGAACGGTTGGGGCGGGGTCGCGGCGTCGCTGCCGTTCGCTATCTGGTTTTATCTCGGCATCGAGCAACTGCCGCTTGCGGCGGAGGAGTCGCACGACCCGAAACGCGACATGCCGCGCGGCCTGATGTACGGCATCGCCACGCTGATCGTCGCGGCGCTGCTCACGCTGTTCCTCAACGCGGGCATCGCGCCGGGCGCGGCGGAGGTTGGCGCGTCGAACGAGCCGTTGTTTCTCGCGTTCAAGACGATCTTCGGCGATGGCATGGGCGCGGCGTTGTTGGCACTGGTCGCCGTGGCGGGGCTCGTCGCCAGTTTCCACGCGATCATCTACGCGTACGGCCGCAACATCTACAGCCTGAGCCGCGCGGGATATTTCCCGAAATGGATGTCCGTCACGCATCCCGCGCGCAAGACGCCGCACGTCGCGCTGGTTATCGGCGCGGTTGTCGGCTATGCCGTCGCGCTGGTCATCGAATACGGCAAGGAAATTTTCGGCGAGGTGCCCGTCGGCGCGGCGCTGCTCAACATGGCCGTGTTCGGCGCGGTCATCGCGTACATCATGCAATCGCTCGCGTTCGTGTTGCTGCGTCGCGATCACGCGCACATCGAGCGGCCCTACCGCAGCCCCCTCGGCAACGCCGGCGCGTGGACCGCCGCGCTGATCGCCGCCGTGTCGTTCGTCGCCCTCTTCCTCAACAAGGACTACCGCGTCGCCATCTACGGTTGCGCCGCCTGGTTCCTCCTCGGCCTCGTCTACTTCTACTTCCACGCCCGCCACCACATGGTCCTCTCGCCGGAGGAGGAATTCGCGATGGAGCAGCGGGAGAGGCGAAAGGACTGATGGTCCCGTTGCTCTGCAGGAGTACCCGGCGTAAAGTGCCGGATACTGGACCGGATGAACAGTTGGCCCGTTTCTTGGAACCGTCCCGCGCATGACCAAACTTCTAACGACAGAGGATGCGGCCGCATACTTGGGCGTGACACCGGCGCGTATAAGGCAATACATTCTTGAAGAGCGGTTGAAGTCGGAAAAACAAGGGCGCGATCACTTATTGGAAGAGAAGGAAGTTAAACGCTTCGCAAGAGAAGGAAGAAAGCGTCGCGGACGCCCAAAGAAGAAAAAATAACGCTTGCGCGTGCGTTAGGAAAAGTGTAGACTACGTTCTATGAAACCAGCGAACAGCAGAGCGAGGAAGCTTTCGGATCCCACTACCGAGGCCCCATTGTTCGTCGTCGAAGGCGATGTACGAGACGTCTTGCCGACGTTTCCTGACGAGACGTTTCAGTCGGTAATCACCTCACCGCCCTACTGGGGGGTCCGCGACTATGGTGTAAAGAACCAAATTGGCGCGGAGCGCGACGTAAACGACTACGTACGGTCGCTGGTTAAAGTTTTCACCGAAGTGCGGCGAGTGCTCCGATCCGACGGAACGTTCTGGCTCAACATTGGAAATACCTATACGTCAGGCGGCCGCACGTGGAGGCAGGAGGACGCAAAGAACAAGGGACGCGCCATGTCATACCGGCCTCCTACACCGGATGGTCTCAAGAAAAAGGACCTCATAGGCATCGCGTGGATGCTTGCAATGGAGTGTCAACGGGACGGCTGGTATCTGCGAAACGACATAATCTGGTACAAGCCAAATTGCCAGCCGGAAAGTGTCAAGGATCGATTGACTGTTTCGCACGAGTATCTGTTTTTGCTGACAAAGTCCGAGAGATACACGTTCAATCAGGAAACAATCAAGGAACAAGTCACGAACGGTAACGGACTCAAAAACAAGAGGACCGTTTGGTCCATCAATACGGAACCTTATCCCGGCGCACATTTTGCGGTATTCCCGAAGGCCTTGGTTCGTCCGTGCGTGCTCGCGGGAACGAAAGAAGGTGACTTGATACTTGATCCGTTCTACGGGGTGGGAACGGTGGGCGTCGTGGCCAAGGAACTTGGTCGACGTTGTGTTGGAATAGAAATCAAGCCGGAGTTCGTAGAACTGGCGAAGGAACGGAGTACGGTCGTCCAGAGGAGCTTTAGTCTAGCGGGATGGTGAACTCCCAGGTTGCGTGAACGTGGCAAAAGTTCTTCCCGAGGTTCTTTACTTGCAGTTTCCGCTCTGTTCCGCCGTCGAAGTAAAGTTGGAAGATGGGATCGCCGTCACACGTCTCAACGTAACAATACCCTGGCTTTGGAAATTGTTTGCTGTCCGCCTTCATTTCCAGCCGTCCACGGCGGGCCTTCAGCAGTAGGTCTCTGGGAATCTCGACCAATTCGTAGCACCAGTCAGGCGCACGTCGAAGCGCCCTGAGAGTGAATATTTGCTGATAGTTTCGTAGGTGGCGCAAGAAGGCGGCTCGCAATCCGATCAAGTCGCGCGGATCGTCTCCCCACTTTCCACGTCCCAATTCCATGAACTTGCTGATCCAAATCTTATCTGTGCCTATGTTCGTGTCCGCCTGCGTTTTCAATGAGACACGGGTACCATCGATGGTAATATCGTGTCCCGGGTTTCCTTTCGGGGCGCGGACTGCTTTGTGTCCGCTCATGTTCAGGATCGACTCCAATACGTACTCGAATTTGTCCTTGGAAAAAGGTTCAGCAGAGAAAGCGTGGTGTATCCGAAGCGCATCGCCAAAATTTTCAAGCGTCTCCGCGTCGAGGAGGCCGTTTTCTTCTACGTGAAAGTCGTGTGGGGCTTCGAACACATTGATGACGCGGTCGAGCCAATAGATTTGTCCCTTAGTGAGCGACGGAATCTTGTTGACAATCTTCCGAATTCGTTGTTGGCGGTCCATTGTCATGTCTGAGCTTGCCCGAAGGTATCGACAGTTGTCGTACAGATTTGAGCGTGGTCGTTGCGTGGATCGTTATCGATTTGAGTGCGGAACCCTAACAGCGGATTCGAATGTGATCAAGCGTGGTTCCGAAGCGGGCCAAAAGCGAGCTGCCGCGAACATGCGGCCACTCACCCGGAACTCTATAGTGGAAAGTTCCAAGAAACAGGTGTCCTAGGAGCACCCCAGCATGCGCGATTTGGCGTCAAGGAAAGCCGTTCTTCTTTTGTGCGTTCTCTCCGCGTCTGCGTTTGCGCAATGGGCGCCGCTGACGTATGACGCCGATGCGGCGCCCGCGGACAACCCGCTCAAGGGGTTTGTGCCGTTCACGGGCGAATATGACTTTCCGCACAGCATGGAATTCGACTACGTTGGCATGGACGACTTGATGGACGGCCCCGACTCCTTCACGTTTGACGACGTGCTCGTCCCACTGCTCGAAGATGTCGCGTCGCGCGGTCACCAGATGGTCCTTCGCGTGTTCATCGACTATCCGGACGAACGGTTCGCGCTACCGGGTTTCCTCCTCACTGGCCCGAACGCGGTCGAGACGTTCACCTACACTGGCGACGGCGGCGGCATGAGCCCCGACTATGAAAACGAACGCCTCGTGAGCGCGATGGAGGCGCTCATCGCGGCGCTTGGCGCGGAATTCGACGGCGACCCGCGCATCGGCTTCATCGAACTCGGCCTGCTTGGCCATTGGGGCGAGTGGCACACGTACCCGGACGAGAACTTGTTTCCGGGCGTCGCCGTGCAGGATCGCGTGCTCGCTACGTACGACGCTGCGTTCGACGTAACCAAACTGCTCGTCTCGCAGGACGTACTCGGCCAGGATCCGCTCCCCACGATCGCCGGGCGCGACATCGGCTTTCACGACGACGATTTCGCGAACAACTCGATCGACGAGACCGGCGACGAGGAAGATCAATTCTGGCAACGCATCGAGGCGAATGGTCTGGACGAACTCTGGGATTCGCATCCCATCGCGGGCGAAATTCAACCGGATTACCAAGACGTCATTTGGGACGTTCCCTCGGGCGCGCCGGAAGACTACGAGACCGCCGTGCAAACCACGCACGCCGCATGGCTCATCAACCATCTCGCGTTCGAGGACAACACCTGGGACGCCGCCACCACCGCGCGCGCCGAGGAAGGCGCACGCAAAACGGGATACGAGTTCTACATCGCGGAGACGATGCTCCCGGACGCAGCCAAAGGCGCATCGGTCGAATTGGGCGTCCGCATCGAGAACCGCGGCGTCGCGCCGTTCTACTACGACTGGCCGTTCGAGGTCCGCTTCATCGGCGTCGACGAACTTGTCGTCGCACCCGATTGGCGCCTTACCACTGTTCTATCCGGCGAAGCCCCGACCGAATTCGTAACAACTATCGACATTTCGGACTTGTCGTCCGGCGACTACACCGTGCGCCTTCACGTCGTGAATCCGCTAACGGGCGGCAAGATGCTCCGCTTCGCGAACGCGGAATCCCAGAACGAATTCGGAATCAGACTCGGCACGGTCACCATCAACGGCGGCGGCGAGGGTGAGGGCGAAGGACCCGGCTGCTCCGCCGGACAACAGCCCGGAGGCCCTGCGGGCGGCATCTGCCTCCTCACGCTGGCGTTGGCCCTCTCGCTCGCATCGCGGCGCAACGTGTGAGCCCACACCCCCGCTTGGAATACCGCGTGGAGCCTTCTATAATGATTGACCCGAAAGACGAGAGGCACATTCTCATGCGGTACTTCATTTTAGTTGCCATCTCTGCGGCGGTGGCTGCCTCATTGGCCAACGCGCAGTCCATCGATTTCTCGAAAGACGTCTGGCCGATTTTCGCCGAGAGGTGCATCGAGTGCCACGGCCCTGACAAGCACAAGGGTGACCTGCGCTTCGACGACAAAGAGTGGCTGGGCGACGTCGAAATAGTCGCCCCCGGCAAACCCGAAGACAGTCTCATTTACAAAAACATCAACCTGCCGCTAGACGACGACAACCACATGCCCAACGAGGGCGACCCGCTCACGCGCGAGCAGATTGTCCTCATCCGGCTCTGGATCGCGGAAGGCGCGAAAGCCGGCGATTGGAACCCGGAAGACATCGTCTTCGCGAAAGCGCCAGAGAGCAGCAAACCTAAGTCCGGCATTGACCTCGCCAAACTCGCCGAGGGCGTCGCTCCCGCGCCGGAGGAAGCCCTGCGCGCGATTCGTGATATCGGTGGACTCGCGCTGCCGCTCGCACAAGACAACAACCTCGTCCGCGTCGACATGAAACTCGCGCGCGATGCCGCCGGCGACGCCCAACTAGCGCTGCTCGATCCCATCGCCGGGCAAGTGACCTGGCTCGGCCTGGCGAACACCGCCGTGACCGACGCCGGTTTGGCGGCGCTAACAAAACTCCCGAAGCTCACCGCGTTGCATTTAGAAAACACAAAGGTGGGCGATGCGGGCCTCGCGAGTTTGGCCGGCCTCTCGAACCTCGAATACCTGAACCTTTACGGCACGCAAGTCGGCGACGCGGGCGTCCAACAACTCGCCGTGCTTAAGAATCTGAAAAAGCTGTATCTCTGGCAGACCAAAGCGACGAAGGACGGCGCTGCGAAACTCCGCGAGGCACTCCCCGAACTCGAAGTGAACCTTGGCGAGGAATTGCAAGCCGCCGCGGCGGCCGCCGCGCCCGCTGCCGACGCGGCCCCGGTCGCCATCACACCCGCTGCGAATCCGCTCGCGCTGTTTTTCGACGACGGCGGCTGCTGCGCCAAGGCCGCCGCCAGCGGGGCCTCCTGCGATCACGATTGTTGCAAATTGGCCGCGCAAGAAAACAAAGTCTGCACGAAATGCAACACCAACGCAGCCAAGAAACAGGAAGTCGCTAAACTTTTCGCCACCGATTCTTGCTGCGCCCAGGCCCTCGCCAAAGGCGAACTCTGCGCACACGATTGCTGCAAGGAGGCGTGGGCCAAGCTCGAAGTCTGCACCAAATGCAATGCCGCGCCCGCGCCCGTCGCGGCCCCCGCCGCTGCGACTGACGCCGCAAAGTTGGCCGTCCTGTTCGACGACGAAAGTTGCTGCGCGACGGCCCACGCGAAGAACGAAGAGTGCGCACACCCTTGCTGCGCTGAGGCCCGCGCCAAAGGCGAAGTCTGCACCAAGTGCAACCCTGGCGCGGTCGCCAAACTTCTCGCGCAATGAGCGACTGATAGTGAATGGGCCACGGTCGCGCCGTTTTTGTCTAAAATTCAGAGTATCGACCGCTTTCGCCACGGGGCGTCAACGACCCTTGCCCCTCCCTCGGCAAGCGAAGTTGCAGGCCGGGAGGCGGCCCCGGGGAGCACTGGGACGGGGTAGAGGATTTTGGGGTGGCCGCATGGGACGGAAGCCGACGCCACGAAACTTTCGAAACAGCATTTGCCAAGCGTAAGTCTGGCTGGTTCGGTCATCTTTCCGCAGGATAAAAAAAGTTTCTGAAGACGTTGACACACATCTCCTTTTGTGTTAAGCTTTTTGCTCTTGTCCGTGGGGCGTATTGCGTCTCGGGACTCCGAGGCGCGTCCCGGTTTGGGGCCAAAAACCCGAAAGCCCGCGGTCGTGCTGCCCTCTGTAAATCGCTGTGGAGAAGAAGTTTGCCTACGATTAACCAGCTTGTGCGCGGGTCGCGCAAGAAGCAGGTGAGCAAGACGAAGTCCCCGGCGCTCAAGTCCTGTCCGCAGGCCTCGGGCACATGCACTCGCGTTTATACCATGACTCCGAAGAAGCCAAACTCCGCGCTTCGCAAAGTTGCGCGCGTCCGGCTCAAAAACGGCATGGAAGTTACGGCGTACATTCCAGGCGTTGGCCATAATTTGCAAGAGCACTCGCAGGTAATGATACGGGGCGGCAGGGTAAAGGATCTTCCGGGCGTGCGCTATCACCTTATTCGCGGCGTGTTGGATGCGCAGGGTGATTGTGGGGGTACGGCGACGCGCAAGGAAGAAGGCGGGAAACAATTGCACAACGGCCGTTGGGTGAGCCGTTCCAAATACGGCGTTAAGCGGCCTAAGTAAGGGAAGTATTCAAATGGCACGGCGTCATACACCGGAACGGCGTCAACCGCTTCCGGATCCAAAGTTCAAGAGTGTCGTGGTGGCGAAATTCGTCAACGCAGTAATGCGGCGCGGCAAGAAGAGCACTGCGGAATCCATTGTGTATGGCGCGTTGGATATTATTAAAAAGAAGCGCCCCGCGGACGACGCTTTGACTCTATTCACGAAAGCGTTGGACAACGCGAAGCCGCTGATGCAAGTGAAGTCTAGGCGCGTTGGCGGTGCGACGTATCAGGTGCCTATCGAGATCGCTCCGGCGGCGCGTCAGGCCATCGCATTTCGTTGGATCATCGAGTTTTCGAGCAAGCGTGGCGAAAAGACGATGCAGGAACGGCTCGCGTCGGAGTTGCTGGACTGCTTTACGCAGCAGGGCAACACGATCAAGCGCCGTGAAGATACTCACAAGATGGCGGAGGCGAACCGCGCCTTCGCGCATTTTCGTTTTTAGGGTATGGCTTGAATCAGGACTATTAAGCCATGCCTCTAGACTTAAAAATCTGAGCTCAACTCGGAGGTCCGTCTTCGACGGAATCAGGCTTCTCCGCGTGAGCTCGCGCGAGAGTTGAATCGTGTAGCAGCGTGTGGCCCAGGGTCCGAAAACCCGGGGTCGAGATGCGTGCGCCGCGGACTGAATCCTCAGGGCGAGTGGTGGAACCAAACGAGCTAGGTGAAAGGGAAGTACCGTGGCACGAAAAATTGATCTCGGCCGAGTCCGTAATATCGGAATCATGGCCCATATTGATGCCGGCAAGACCACCGTTACCGAACGCGTCTTGTACTACTCCGGCCGATTGCACCGCGTGGGCGAAGTCCACGAGGGCACCGCGACCATGGACTACATGGCGCAGGAGCGGGAGCGCGGCATAACGATCACTTCGGCGGCGACGGCCTGTGAGTGGAAGGGCCATCGCATCAATATCATTGATACGCCGGGGCACGTCGATTTCACGGCGGAAGTAGAGCGCAGCCTTCGCGTGCTGGATGGCGCCGTGGCGGTATTTTGCGCCGTTGCGGGCGTGCAGCCGCAGTCTGAGACCGTCTGGCGCCAGGCCGACAAGTATGGCGTTCCGCGCATCGCGTTCATCAACAAGATGGATCGCGTCGGCGCCGATTTCGACAAGGCCGTGCAGAGCATGCGCGAACGTCTTGGCGCGAACCCGGTGCCCGTGCAGTTTCCGGTCGGCGCGGAAGATCAATTCCGTGGGATCGTCGATCTCGTCGAGATGAAGATGACATCGTGGGACAGCGATGAGATCGACAACACGATGATCGAGTCGGAGGTCCCCGCGGAGTGGATGGATGACGTCGAGATGGCGCGGATCGAGATGATCGAGTCGCTGGCGGACGTTGACGAAGCGCTGATGGAGAAGTATCTCGCGGAAGAGGAATTGACCGCCGAGGACATCAGGGCCGCGTTGCGGCGTTCGGCCATCGCGGGGACGTGTACGCCGGTCGTGGCAGGTACTGCGCTTCGGAACAAGGGCACGCGGTTGATGCTGAACGCGGTGGTGGACTATCTGCCTTCGCCGTTGGATCTGCCGCCGGTCGCGGGAACGAGCGTGAACAACGGTTCGACCGAGATGTTCCGCAAGGCCGACGACGACGAGCCGTTTGCCGGTTTGGCGTTCAAGATTCTGACCGATCCGCACGTGGGCAGGTTGACGTTCATCCGCGTGTACAGCGGATTGCTCAAGTCGGGCGATCAAGTGCTTAACGTCCGTACGGGCCGCAAAGAGCGTCTTGGCCGGTTGTTGGAAATGCACGCCGATCAGCGGATCGATTTAACCGAACTGCGGGCGGGCGACATCGGCGCGGTCATCGGCGCGAAGGACACGACGACGGGCGACACGCTGTGCGATCTCAAGGCGCCGATTGAATTGATGTCTGTCGACTTTCCGGAACCGGTTGTCCACATCGCGATCGAACCGAAGTCTAAGGCCGACCAGGACAAACTGTCCGACGCGTTGAACAAGTTGTCCGAGGAGGACCCGACGTTCCGCGTGCGGGTGGATCACGAGACAGGCCAGACGATTATCGCGGGCATGGGCGAGCTTCACCTGGAAATTTTGGTGGATCGCATGATGCGCGAGTTCAAGGTGGAGGCGAACGTGGGACGTCCGATGGTGGCGTACCGCGAGTCGATCCGGCGTCCGGCGGAGGCGGAATTGAAGTTCGTGCGGCAGACCGGCGGACGCGGGCAGTACGCGCACGTGGAGATCAGGATCGAGCCGAACGGCCCAGGCGAAGGTTTTAGTTTTGAGAGCAAGGTTGTCGGCGGGAACATCCCGAAGGAATACGTTCCGGCGGTCCAAAAGGGCTGCAAGAACGCGCTCGAATCGGGCGTGATTTCGGGGTACCCGACGGTGGACGTGAAGGTGACGCTGCTCGATGGGTCGTACCACGAAGTGGACTCGTCGGAAATGGCGTTCGAGATTGCGGGATCGATGGCGTTAAAGGAAGCTGCGCCGAAGGCGAGCCCGGTGTTGTTGGAACCGATCATGAAGATCGAAGTGGTTTGCCCGGAAGCGAATATTGGTGACGTGATCGGCGACATCAACGGGCGGCGCGGCCGGATGGAGTCGATGGAACCGTTGGGCATGGTGCAGAGAGTGCACGCGGCGGTGCCGTTGTCGGAGATGTTTGGTTACGCGAACGACCTGAGGTCGAAGACCCAAGGTCGGGCGTCATTTAGCATGGAATTTTGGCGGTACGAACAGATGCCCGCGGGCGTTGCGAACGAGGTGATGGAGAAGTCGGGCGGGTCGTACCGGTTTCAATAGTAGTTACTAGTGGTCAGTCGCTAGTGACTAGTTGGCGGGTTGGACATTTCAACGGAAAAACAGAGAGATTGACGAGCCATGGCGAAGGCAAAGTTTGA
>CAYXRK010000076.1:0-21646 GCA_964467615.1 uncultured Nitrospirales bacterium
GGTGAGCAGTATCGTCAGGCGGACGCTGGGGATCAAATCACACATGGTCAAGGCGGTCGAAGACGGCGAGCAGGGGCTGGGGATCCGGTTGGATGTGCGTCGTGACCGCCGGCTTCCCTGTTCGGGGTGTGGCGCGCGGGGGTCTTTGGCTGGGGTGCAGGCTGGAAGCCTGCGGTACTGTCTTCGGGCATTGGCAGCAGTTCTTTGAGGGCGATGTCGCGGCCGAGGTGTTCGTCGTGGACGAGGAGTACGCGGCCCATGCCGCCGCGGGCGTGTTCGGATTCGCGGGTGTAGCGGCCTGGGGTTTCTTGCACGCCAGGGGCGCGGTCGGAAAGGAGAACGGGAGCGCCGAGTGGGGGTTTGGTGACTTGGAAGCCGCCGGGGCCGGTGAGTGAGATCGTGCCGCAGAAGGATTCGGCGATTTGATCGTCGCCGCCGAATGCGACAAGCGTTGCGTGGGGATCGCCGCCGTATTCGGCGATGGCTTCGTCGACGAGGCGTTGGATGAGGGCCTTGTCGCGCGGTTGGATTGCTCGCGCCGCTAAGAGTCGATCCGCCAAGTTTTTCGCCGGATCGACCGCCCAAGCCGCCGCCGCTTCCATGATTTGCGAGGGCGTGACTTTGTGGAGTTGTACGGCAAAGACGCCGAAGAGGAGATTGCGATCGCGATCCATGGCGGGGGTAGGTTATACGGGAGGGGCGAAAGGCGCAAAGGGGCGAGCGAGATTGCGTCGGACCTATTGGCGCTAATGTCTATTGCTTCGCCGATCCCGCGTTCGAGTGCGTCTTGCCGAGAGGCCCCGCCCCTCTCACGGCGCCATTTGCAGTCGTCCGAGCCACATCGAAACCAGAAACGCCTCCCATCCGTTCGTGGTGAGCCTGTCGGATCACGTCTCACGCCGCTATTCCGAAGGCGGGAATTCAGTACGCAAATAAAGGCGATTGATCAAATCCTGTGGTTTCCCGCCTTCACGGGAATGACGACGCTTGAATACTTGCGTCAATATTCCGTGTTTCCGCCATGGCGACGGCACGGGCGTCTACCAACCCCGCCATTACGAGCTTCACGCGGCCATCCGCCGGGATTCTAGGAAGAAAGACTCTTCATCGAATAGATTTGTTACCTATCAGCCCGTGGCAAAAGTCGAGATTGCCGCATACGCGCGTCCGCCGCGGCGGACAGAGAGGCGCGCTCCTTCGCAATGACGAATTGGGCCACAATTCGAGGTCTTGATGCCAGTTAACGTAGGCGACGGACGCCAATCGTGTCGGCAGACGACTTTTGCCACGGGCTGCTATGTGGCCGGTTGTACAGCCGCGCGGCACCCCCTTCAAAGACGCCACCGAAAAAGTCGGAGACACGCGTTTTAACGAACCGAGCCTGTTTGCTCGAATCGCGGATTCATTTTGGTCCTTCAGTATCAGCGCAACGTCTACGCACCCGAAAATCGCGACGAACAGACTTTTGTCGGTGGCATCTTCATAGGGGGGCCGAGGCGAGCTTATCGGGTAAACAGGCTTTCTTTCCCAAATCCGGGCAACAGCTGCGTCGAACTCGCCATGACGAATTTGGGTCACAATTCGAGATCCTCAGGTGGACGAATCAAGGTAACAGGGTCAGCCACATCACGAGTCGACTTATGCCACGCGATGTTAGCGCGGCTGCAGCAGGAAAGCGAGCAGATCCGACATCGATTGCGGCGTCATTTCGGCCTCGATTTCCTCGGGCATGAGGGACAAGCCGTCGGTGTACATCGACTTCATTTCGGCTTTTTGGAGTGTCCGGTCGTTGCCATCCGCCTGGCGAAGCGTGACTTCTTGGTCCGATTCGGCGCCGATGATTCCGCTAATGAATTCGCCGTCGCTCGTTTCGACCGCGTAGCTCACGTAGCGCGTGTCGACCGCCGCGTTCGGGTCGACAATGTCGTGCAGCAGGGTCTCGGCGCTCTTGCGGAAAATGTCGGTCAGGTTCGGCGCGATGTCGTTGCCTTCGTCGCCGAGTTTGTGACATTTAGAGCATTGCTCCGTGAAGATCGCGTGGCCTTTCGTTGCGTCGCCTTGGAGCGACAGCGCGGGACGCATGCGTTCTATCGCGTCTTTGCGCGTGACGACGCCCGCATCGGTGAACAGGGCCTCGGCGCGCTTGGCGATTTCCGGCGCGGAATGGAGCAGCGTACGGCGGCGCTCGAGGTCGAGGTTAAGCTGGCCGATCGCGATATCGCCCTTTTCGAGCGCGGTCAGCAGGAGGTCGTGATTGCCGCGCTGGTAGAGCAGGATGTTGCCTGCCTGATCGAGGACGTCGCGGCCCAGCGTGCGCCAATTTGCGATGATGCGCCGCGCAACGTCCGCGCCTGCGTTCTCGCGCAACTGTTGGATGGCGGCGCGTTGAATCTCGGACGGTTCGCGTATGTCCAACAACGCGAAGAGGAGGTCGCCGCGTTCCTCGAAGGGGGCGAACTGGAGAACAGCTAATTGCGCTACACGCTGATCCGGTGCGGCGGTGTGGTCTTCGACGACGCGCCGCGCTTCGTCCAAGAGTTCGCGTTGGCGCGGAGTGGGGGAGAGGTCCAACGCCTCGCCCAAACGCCACGTTTCGCGTGTGACGCCGGGGGCGTCCTTACGAAGCGCTGCGTCAATGACTCGCTCGGCTGCGCGCTTCACGGGCGGCGTGCCCTTCGCACTCTCGTTCTTGTCGAGACCCGTGGAGAAGCCAGCCAAGAAGCGCGCCAGTCGGGTGATCGCGGTTGATTCCTTGGTCGAAGAATCCAGTGCATCGCTCAGTTGTTTCGCGTCGCCTAGTTGTCCGGCAATCGTGGACACCAGTTCGAGAAACTCGGCCTCGCCGGGATCCGGTGCGTCCTTAGCTTCGAGCAACCGGCCTAGGGCGTCGGGCGCTCGAGATTTCAACGCCGCCGCGCTGGCCATGCGGATCCATTGGTCCGAGTCGTCACGAACTGCGAGGGCGATCAATTCCGACACCGGAGGCTTCTCGCCCGATCCGGCGATCGCAAGCGCGGCGAACATGCGTACGCGCGCGTCCGGATCGCCTATGAGGGATTCGACGCGTTTGCGTATCGCGGCGGATTTCATCCGGGGTTCCGCAAGCTTGAGGGCGTTCTCGCGGATACCCGCGTGCGCGTCGCCGAGCGCGGCGAGGACTTGCTCGTCCTTCAGCGCGTGCAGCCCGTCGAGTGTCCACAGCGCGTGGAGCCGCGCGAAAGGCGAAGTACCCGTGAGCAGTTTCCCCGACGCGGGTACCGCCGCAACGTCCTGCCATTCGACGAGCAGGCGTTGCGCGGTCGTGCGCGTCCACTGGTTGGGGCTGGAGAGTTGCGCGGCGACACTGGCGAGGTTGTCGCGGTCGAATTTTGGTGTCACGCGCGGTAGGCCGCCTTTCGGCGTGATGCGGAAGATGCGGCCTTGGTCCTTGCCGGCGTTGAGGTCGAGATGGGCTTCGATTTCGTCCGGAATCCACTCCGGGTGTTCGATGACGACGCGGTGCATGTCGACGAGGTAGAGCGCTCCGTCAGGTCCGGTGTCCATGTTGACGGGGCGAAACGGACGATCGGTCGACGCGAGAAATTCGACGCGCTCGTCCTTGCGCGAGGCCTTGAGCGCCGCGCCATTGGGCGAAAGCACGTCGCGATGCACGAGGTTCAGCACCACGTCGCAGACGAAGACGTTGCCGTTGTACGCATCGCCGAACGCGCCGCCGCCGTAGTGCGTGATGCCGCAGCCGCCGGAAAAGTAGCCCGACTGTTCAGGGTGGTTGACGCGGGTGTCCTGCACGCCGATGGGGAAGATTCGGGCGGTCTCGCCTTCGTCGTGATCGGAGATCGAAGTGAGGCTGGCCTCGCGGCGCACGGGAAGGTCTTCGATGTACCAGCCAGGGAAAACGAGTTGGCTAATGTGGGTGAGGTTGTGCGTGCCGAACATCCGGCCCCAGTCGTCGAATGTGATTTTGAATCCGCCGGTCGTCCGCCCCACGCGCTGAAATATCTTGCGCCCGAGGTCGAAGCGGACATCGCAGTAGCGCATTGGTACCTTGTTTTGATCGTCACCCGGCCAATACACGCTGCCTGAGTTGTCGCCGTTCGACGCGTAAATCCAATTGTCCAGGCCGTAGGTCAATCCGCCGACGTTGTGCTGCGGGTTGCCGACCGCGAACCCCTCGAGCATGACCTCGTGAACGTCCGCCACATCGTCGCCGTCGGTGTCCTTCACGAACTCGATGTTCGGCGGGGAAGTTACGAGCAGGCCGCCGTGCCACGCCGCGAGGGAGTTTGCCACGGCGAATCCCGTCGCGAAAACCTGCCGCGTTTCGTACACGCCGTCGCCGTCCGTGTCTTTCAGTAATACGATGTTTCCCGGCGAATCGGGGAACGGGTACCCCATCATCTCGATGGCGAACAATCGGCCTTGCTCATCGAACTCGATATCGACCGGGTCCATCACAGCGGGTTCCATCGCCACCAACTCGATTTGGAAATTCGGGTCGAGTTGGATGGTGCTGAGGATTTCAGCGGGGTTGGCGCTCAAGCACGCGAGAAAACAAATTGAAAGAAGGGACAACATGCGCACTCCAGTTTCAACGAATCGGGGAGATTGATGATCATACTAGCGAACGCCGTACTTCGTCGGCATGCGAGATTGTACCTTTTCGCGATTCGCTGACGAACCGACTATTGGGAGAGTGCATCGCGGATGCGCATCGGCTACTATCGCGCATTCGTAACGAATATGGCGGCGGAAAAGAGGGGATCGATCTGCATGAATTCACGGTACGCGTATCTTGTTTCTCTGGCGTTCTTCGCCGCGTGTTCGGCGCCGCCGGGTCCCGTTGCGTCGCCTCCGGATATTGTCGTTAACCCTTCCGGCAACGCTCCGCTGGCCGCCGTCATGAAGTTCCAGACCGATATGCCTGCCGTGCCGACGCGGGTCGACATCGAGGGCGGGACCAACTCAGACCTCAAGCACAGCGATAAATTTGCGACGGAGCATGAGGTGCTCGTTCTCGGCCTCAAGCCTGGAAAAACACAGACGGTCACTATTGGGCTGGTGAACGAAACCGGGCAAACCGGGGCCACGCAGCCGGTATCCGTGACGACGTCGCCGCTGCCGGACTACTTTCCGCCGCTCGAGATTACGGTGCGCAAACCGGAGAAGATGGAGCCGGGGTATTCGCTGATTCCGTACATGAAATGGCCCAAGACCGGGCTCGACGAAAAGTTCGGGCTGCTCGCGCTGTATGACAACGAGGGCGAGGTAATTTGGTACTACAAGATTGACCACACCCTAACCGAGGTGCGGCGAATCAGCACCGGCAATTTCGTGTTCAATCGCGGGCGCAACGGTCTGCAATACGAGATCGACATGCTTGGAAACACCGTTCGGCAATGGCACACGACCGGAATTCCAAAGGAAGATGTTCCAGAATCGAGCGTTCCAATTGAAACAGATTCGTTCCATCACGATTTCTTTGAGATGCCGGGCGGAAATTTCCTCACCTTGAGCACCGAAGTGCGGCATTTTGACGACTATCCGGCGAGCGAGACGAAACCCGATGAGGACCGGAAGGAGAGCAATGTCATTGGCGACATCATTCTCGAATTTGCGCCCGCGGGTGAAATCATCCGGCAGTACAAGTTCCTGGATTTCCTCGATCCCTACCGAATTTGTTACGACTCGATAGGCACCGGCTTCTGGGCCCCAGTGTACAAGGACGTTATCGACAAACCCGGCCGCGATTGGGGCCATGCAAACGCGCTTTTCTATGACGAGAAGGACGGCTCGGTCATCGTGTCGATGTACCACCAGGATGTGGTCTTCAAGATGGATTGGGCGACGGGGCAGATCAAGTGGATGCTAGGCGATCCGACGGGCTGGAAGGAGCCGTGGGCGAAGTTGATGCTGAAACCGGTGGGCGAGGATTTTCAGTGGGCCTATCACCAGCACGGCATCAAACTCACGCCGCAGGGCACGATTCTCATGTACGACAATGGCACCCACAAGGCCATACCGCCCAACGAGAAGACACTCAACAAGGACAATTTCAGCCGCGCGGTCGAGTTCAAAGTAGACGAGGCAGCGATGACGGTGGAGCAGGTATGGTCGTACGGCGGCCCGGATCAGGATCGCTTCTTTTCGCCGTTCATTTGCGACGTTGATCACCTGCCGCAAACGGGTAACGTGCTCATCACCGACGGCGGCCGTTCGCGCGACAAGGACGGGGTCGACACGGGCAGCTTCGGCGACCAGCACTGGGCGCACATCATGGAAGTCACGCACACGACCCCCGCGGAGAAGGTCTTCGAGATCGTCGTGCAGGACGAGTTGCCGAACGGCTGGGCGGTGTACCGCTCCGAACGCTTGGCGAGTTTGTATCCGTAAACAACGCCGAAACTCTCAGCACTCCGAAGAGCTCGGTCGGCGCGCCGGCGCGCCGTGAAACATTCCTTCGGCGCTGAGGTCTTCGTCAATGTCGGGCCAATGCACGCCGTGACCGTCACCGATGATTTCGTAGTTGTTTCGCTGGGCCACAGTGGCCTCGCTCAGCCGCCATGACCACGCGAGCGGAACACTGACGACCCGCCCGTCGCCCAGGTGAAACGTAATCAACTCGTCCGTTACCGATACGTTCTTGACCCGGTCATCAACGCTCACCGCAATGCTCATGCCATGCCCCCTTAATCTTCGCTCGTTCGTTGCTTATTATCTCACGTATCCGGTTAAGCTCTCGCGCTGCGAATCCATAGTTTCGTGCAAGAGTCAGCGGTTCAAGCCAAAACTTGCAGACCGCTCGATCTCTGCGAACGTGGACGTGCGGAGGTTCGTTGCAGTCGAAACTGTAAAAATAAAACCTATATGGCCCGTCGATCTCCCCGATTGTTGGCATTGGATATTGTCCCGCCGAAGAGTGTCCTCGATCAAGCCACGAAGTGATCGTGGCCCCCGCCTCTAGTTTCGTGACTCCCTGATTTTTCCCTGACCTTGCCGATTGCAGCCAGCGGCGTCGCAAACATCACATGCCATGCGGTCATCAGGTCGCCCATCCGCTCGGGCGCGATTGCGATCGCCAACTCGTAGTCCTCGCCGCCGGTCAGCGCGAGATTGCGTGCGTCGAGTCCGTGTTTGGCGCAGAACGCCGTCAGCAGCGGATCGTCCGGTGTGTAGGTTGGGTCTATCTCGATTCCCGTGCCGCTGCGTTCGCCGATGTGGTCCGCGTCTTGGATGATGCCGTCGCTGACATCAATCATCGCGTGGACACCGGGAAACGTCGAAAGCCATTGACCTTCCTTGAGTCGCGCGGCGGGGCGTTGGTGAACACGTAGCAATTCAGGCGCGTCGATACCGTGTTCTTGTGCGTGCAATCCCGCAGCACTACGCCCAGGATATCCCGACACGGCCAACACGTCGCCCGGCTTTGCTCCTGATCGCAACACGTATCGGCCTTCGTGCGCCGTGCCGATGGAGATCGTGTCGATGACGATGCCTTGGTTCGAGCGCGAAGTGTCGCCGCCCACAATGACCGCGCCGCCGAATGCCGCGGCGTCCGCCATGCCCTGGTAGAGAGCTTCGAGGTAGGCGACTTCCGTATCCGGCTGCGCAGCGATCGACGCGAGCACGAACTTAGGGTACCCGCCCATCGCCGCAATATCGCTGAGGCTCACAGCGACCGCTTTCCAGCCGATGTCCTCTGGCGACGATTTCTCGCGCCGGAAATGGACGTCTTCGATGGACAAGTCGACCGTGACGAGCAGCGTCTCCTTGCCCGCTTTGAGCACAGCGCAATCATCGCCGATGCCTTCGACGACGTCCGCCGATCGCGGCAGAAACTTCGCCATGCGCTCGATGAATCCGAACTCGCCTATATTTTGAAGCGTAGTCAATATCGTTTCTTCTTTGTTACTTTCTACTTTTCCTAAAGAAGAAAGTAAGATTCGGTTATTCTTCCAACATCCGCCACGCATTTCCTAAATGGTCCACAATATCGCTGGCGATCAGACCACTTTGCGTCATCTCGCGCGCGGCGAGGTCTCCCGCGAAGCCATGCAGATAGACGCCCAACAGCGCGGCGTCCAGCGCCGTCATGCCTTGCGCCAGCAGACCTCCGATGAGGCCGGTCAGCACGTCGCCCGTACCGCCGGTTGCCATGCCCGAATTGCCGGTCGTATTCACGAAGACTTCGCCGTTGGGCACTGCGACAACCGTGCCCGCGCCCTTGAGTACAACGACGCAGCCCCAGGACGCCGCGAACCGCGCGGCGACACCTTCCCGATCTGCCTGAACTTCCTTCGTCGAGAGACCAGTCAGCCGCGCCATTTCGCCGGGGTGGGGGGTAAGAACCGTATCAGCCGTGCGGGCTGCGACGATTCCCATTGAACCCGACAGACAATTCAGTCCATCGGCGTCGATAAGCAGCGGTACCGGGCAGCCGACCGCGAATTCGCGCACAAACGCGGCTGTCTCAGAATGCTGCGAAAGTCCAGGCCCGAGCGCGACGGCGTTCTTCGTAGACGCAAACTCCAGCGCCGAGTCGAGCCCCTCGCGTGAAAGCGTTTCCTCCTTGGTCGCGGGGAGCATAAACGTCATTGCCTCGAGCAGGCCGGCGCCGACGATGTCTCCCAGCGACCGTGGTACGCCGACGGTCACCAACCCGACACCCGAGCGTCCCGCCGCCAACGCCGCGAGTTTGGCCGCGCCGGAAAATCCGCGTGATCCGGCCACGATGAAGACATGGCCAAAGGTCCCCTTGTGTGCGTCCGCGGGCCTCGGCGGCAGGAGCGGCCGGACGGCCAGAACGTCAATGATTTTCACAATTTGCGGCTTGAAGTCGGGAACGATATTGATCCGCGACATGGTATACTTCTTTGTAACATGCCGAATACCACTCCTCACAGGAGGTCTATTTCGATGCCTACGATGTCAGCCCAATCCACCGGAGTCTACACTCGAGTACTGGACGCCTTGCGGCGATATAGACGGAGCGGTCCCATGCATATTGACTTCTTCGCGGAGAAGACCAACTTGTCCCGCGAAGAGGTCAAAAAGGTGCTCTTGGAATTCCAAACAAAAAACATGATTACAATCGACGACGACCGCGTTCAGATTAGGGATGTCCGTTGAACGATGGAGAAGGCCGGCGCCGTTGCGCTCACGTTCTTCATCGCGTTTCTCGTTTCGTATTTTGATCGGATCACCACGAACTACCCGAACACGGCGCGTTTCATCTGGCGTTCATTGTATCTGATTGGGTACGCGGCGATGTACGCGCTCGCGAGTGCGCTTGTCCTGCTGGGTCTCGGTGCGCTGATCGATTCCGGCAGTCTGACGCTCGAAGGATCCGGTGTCGGGAATATATGGATACAGGCAATCTTTATCGGTCTTTCGGCGAAAGCAGCGCTAAACATAAACCTGGCCACGTTCAATGGCGTGCCCATCGGAGTGCAGACCCTGATATATCCGCTGGAACGGTTTCTGCTCTCGTCGCTGGAAGGCGAAGCATGGAACCAACGCCAGGAATTTATCACGCGCCTTGTCGTAAAGTATACTCGGCTCGATGAAGTAAAACAGACCGCAAAGTCGAACATTCCGCCGCAAATCGCGAACGACGAGGATCGGAAGGACGCCTATCTTAGAGACGTCGAATCGAAGCAAACGGTCCCCGATCTCCTTGACTTCATAATTCGCGAGATAGACGCCCGCACTTTCAATCGCATATTCCCTGCGTCGTAATCGGGCGCACTTTCTCGGGGGCATGACGATGTCGCGGTCCGATTCGATCCTCTGCCCGCACTTCGGTGAGTGCGGAGGCTGCGCGTCGCAGGATGTGCCGTATGCCGAGCAGCTCGCGCGGAAGCAACGGCTCTTGGAGGAGATGTTCCGGGAATTCTGGCCCGGCGAGATTCCTGTCGCGGCCTCGCCGAGCGTGTGGCATTACCGCAACAAGGTCGATTTCAATTTTGCGCGCAAGCGCTACGACGAGCCTCCGCCGCCGGGGACGAAACGCGATACCGTCCTCGGCTTCAACCGCAAGGGCAAGTGGTATTGGCCGCTGGACATCGAGAATTGCCTGATCGCGCCCGCGCGCGCGGACGAGTTGCTCGGAGCGGTCCGCGCATGGGCGAAGCGCGAAGGGCTCGAGGCGTACGACGACCGCACGAAAGAAGGATCGCTACGAATCCTGTTGTTGCGCGAAGGCCGCCGCACGGGCCAACACATGGTCATGTTGATCACCCGGCCCGGCGCGATCCCGGCGGAGAGTTTCGCGGATGCCGTGCGCTCCGTATATCCCGAAGCCTCGGTGCAACACGGCGAGTACACCGGCGAGGCGCAAGGCAAGTTCGCGGACACCTGGCGCGTTATTCGCGGGCTCGAGACGATCTCGGAGGAACTGCAAGTCCCTGATGCGGAGGGCACGCGGAACATCAACTTTCGAATTTCCCCATTCAGTTTCTTTCAGACCAATACGCTCGCCGCCGAAGTGCTGTACGGCAAGATCCGCGCGTGGGTGCGGAAGGCCGCACCCGACGTGCTCTACGATTTGTACGGCGGCACGGGCAGCATTGCGTTCGCCTGCGCCGATTTGGTCAAGGTGGTCCGCTCGGTCGAGAACGTGACCGAGGCGGCGCTCGATGGCGAGGCGAACGCAAAAGCGAACGCCATCGAGAACGTCTTCTTCACCGCGGCCGATGTTCGCGCGTATTTGCTCAACGTGGCGAACGACGGCGGCATGGAACCGAAGGCCGCCGCGGTCGTCGATCCGCCGCGCGCGGGCATGCACCCCAAAGCGTTGAAGCGGCTCATCGCCTGCGCACCGAAAGACCTGCTTTACGTCTCTTGCAAACCTGAGATGCTCGCGCAGGAAATGCCGGAATTGTTGAAACACTACGAACTGACCGGGTTCAGCGCCGTCGATATGTTCCCCCACACGCCGCATGTCGAGGCCTTGGCCACGTTTCGGCGCACGTGAACATCGCGTGCTGAGTTCGTCTGAGTGCCGTCCTCCGGCGGTCGGTGTTTCTTTGGCTGGCCTCCCTTCACTCGGCCGGCTTTTTGGGCTTCAACGGATTCGGATGATCGATGTTGGGATAGAGGAATTCGAAGTCAAAACCGGCCTTCGTACCGTCCGGAAGCGTAAACCGTTCCGGATCCCATGTCGGGCCGCCGTCCCTGTGACACTTGACGCACGCGTCCTTGGTGAGCCGGAATAAGGTAGGCAGTACCGCCCCCGGCTTGCCCTTAGTCAGTTGGTATTTCTTCGCTTCGGCGGCGTGTTCCGACCCGGGACCGTGACAGGTCTCACATTGCACGCCAAGTATGGGGAGAATCTTGGCCGGCGCGCTTTTGGTTGCAGGGTCGTACCCTGTGACATGGCACTCGATGCATTCCGCGGATTCATGCGGCGGCGTGGTGAGGCCTACTTTCGCCGCGACTTGTTTGGCGGCGTCGCTTTGAAGCAATTCGAACGCGTGCGCATGTTTGGTCTCGGTCCATTTTTTATACGGCGCGCCCTCGGTCGCCTTGTTGTGGCAGATTTTGCACGCATCGGCGCCAATGTATTCGGCCTCCGGCCACGCGAGAGTGATCGTCACAAGGGCGAACCCAAGTTTCATTGCGGTGGATCTTAGTTTGTTCATGTCGCCTTCCTCTTTGATTTCGATACGTTTCTCATCGATGACACACCACGCAACGCACTGAACTATTCGTAAAGTGCGGGGCCTTCGTTGGCAAGCCGCCGGGATGGCATCGCGCACAATCCGGCGGATAAATCCCGAGCACGTGCGGCCCGGGCAGGGCGCGCTCATGGTCAATCTGCTCGTGACACACGGTGCAGTTGTTGTCCTGCGCAGGGAAATGGCACTGGACACAGTGCAAATTGACCGGGCCGCCGAACCGGCCGCGATGGCTTTCGGGCCGCGTGTTTTGATGGCACTGGAGACATGAGTCTTCCTCGTGGCACACGGCGCAATTCCGCCGGTCCCACTGGGCCTGAAGACCATGCGTCCTCGAGCGCCACGAGATCGTGTGGCTATCCGGCTTGACGGTCTGGTGGCACGAATCGCAGTGCTCGACTTGATCGTGACACAGCGCGCAATACGCCTGGTCGAGTTGGGCCTCGCGCCCATGGATCGTCTGCCACACCTCGGGCGAATCGTGCGCGAGGCGGACGCCGTGGCGCGATGTTGGTACGACTTCGCGTCGAATCTCCTTGTGGCAGACGGCACATTCGTTGAGTTGCGAATCCGTTTCGGCGTGGCAGTCCATGCAAAAGTTCTTCAACGGAGCGGGGGGCATGTGCTTCGAATCGAGGTCCGCGTGACACACGTTGCACGCGACCTCCTTGTCTAGATGCGCCTTGTGGTCAAACTTGAGATCGGCCATCAACAGCGCCGGCCTCGCATCGACCGAATAGTCGGAACGCGTGTGGCACAACGCGCAGGCCTCGCGCGCCGCCGGATCGGTGGGCGGTTGTGTCGCGGCGTCCTCGGGAATTTCGTGACACAACACGCAAAAGTCGTGGTTGAATATAGTCTTAGATTCCGCGGCAAAATCATGGCAGGTCGAGCAGTCCACGTCCTTCGCATGCGGCTCGTGCGGAAACTTCAGGCCCCGATCGGCCGCGCCCTTCGGCGAATCCACGACGGCGCGAATCGCCACGCACGCGCCCACGTACACGATCACCAAGCCGAGCGCGCCGCCTTTCCAGGATATGCGTGTCAGGACATTCATCTAAAATCGTATCCGATACATGGCGTTGAAGCGCCAGTAGGGCGAGTCTGGACCGTCGTCCTGTTCATACGACACTCGCCAGGAAACCTTTTGCGTTTCTCCGATTTCGCGCTCGGTTTCGGCGTATACCATGTACACGTTCTCATGCGTTTCGACTACACCGGTATCAAGAAGGCCCGCAAAAATTCCGGACGACCGCCGGACGAACGGCGCCGCGCGACCAATCACCCAGACCGCAGGCGCCGCGTACTCGCGATACTCCACAACACGGTCCTCCCAACGCTCGAAGTCCGCGCCCGCGGTGAGTTTCCAACGCTCCCATGACTTAGTCACGTCGCCCGTGATCGCCATCGTTCCTTCGTCGCCGGAGACGTTCCATTGCTCGATACTCGCGCGCACGCCAACAGAGTGGGGGAGATCGTCCGCCCGTAGGGTGACAGCATACCGCTGAAAATCCCGGTTAGCGGTCGCGGGATCGTCGCTCTCGGTTTCACGTATCTGCCCTTCGAGCCCCAGTGTCAGCCGTTCACTGACGGGGAATTGCACGGTGACGGACGCATCCGTGTACTCATTCTGTTCGCCAAGCACGCGATAGAAGCCAGTCGCATCATTCGCGCGATCGCCGATAGTCTGCTCTTGTCGGCGCAATGTCAGGTCGTAGGCTATTTCATGGCTCACGAAAACGCCCGATAGGGACACGAGGTACTCATCGCTGACTCCATCCGTCACCGTGTACTGCGCGTGGAGATAGTGCGATTCCGCAAGTCGCTGGTGTAGAGCGGCCGAGATAACGCGGGTGTCAACGTCCGAGGCCGTCTCGCGCGGGAAGCGAATTCCAAACACGCCACGCGGAAGAAACGCGCGTGCAGCCTCCGAGCTTCGCCGGTCGTCTTCGGCGTATACGCTATCGAGCGTAAACCGCGTCGTTGGCGTGAGGTCTAACCCGACACCCGCACCCGCGTTCAGGTCGTCATGTCCGCCGTCGTAGAGCGACGCGCGTGCGCCCGCAAACGCGTACCAATCCCAATGATTCATCTGTTTGTGAAAGTACGCGCCGTCGATCCGGCTGTACGCCGGCCCTTCGAGTATGCGTTGACGGCCCACCCGCAACGTCGAGTCGCCCCAGGCGTCGTCGATCTCCAAGTACAAATGCAGCGGCCGCAACTGCACGCTGCGTTCGAAGGTATTGTTCAATCCCGAAAGCGAGCTGCCCGCGCTTTCGTGGCCGTCAAGGTCTTCGAGAAGCCACAACCCCCCGCGGAGTTGCAGTTTTTCGTGAGCGGGGGGATCGATGGTGAAATTGAAGCGCTGGTCAAGCATCACGTTCGAATCCCGATTCGAGCGTTGCGCGTCCAGGCGAGTGCTGAATTCGCCTCGGAGTGCGGTCCCTTTTTTTTCAGCCTCCGGCGCCGGTGTTGGCGCGGCGGTTTCTTGGGCCACCGCGGCGAAGCACGGCAAGAGTGCAACGAGGCATCGCATCGGACTAATGCTCGCGAACATGCATTCCGGCTCCACTGGCGGCGGACACGTCGGGCACGACGCCGATCATTTCGTACAACGTTTGGAGCGCCGCGTTCTCTTCAATGCTCTCGACGTCATGCGGCGTACCGGAACCCGGCGCGGCAGTGTCGTGGCAGCCGACAACGCCGGCACAACTATTGGGAATGGCGATACGGTGCTCGAGAATGGAATCGATCGTGGCTTGAGGCGGCACCGTGGCGAGGGAGTGATCGTGCGCCGAAGATTGAACTCCGACGGGCGGAAGATGACACGATACGCAGCGGCTAGCGCCCGAACCAGCGGGGTCGACCGAATGGAACGGTCCGGTATGCGCGTGGACTTCGGCGTCGGAAACGAACCCAAGCGCGCGGCTCTGGTGGCACTGGAGGCAAAGCGCGTTTGCAATCGGATCGGCGGTGAAGGTGGATTCCGCGTGTACGTTGTGGCAAATGCCGCAGGTGAGTTCAGGCAGCCCCACGTGATTGCTCGACGCGTAGCCGCTAACTTCATCGGCGTGGCATTCGGCGCAGGCGCGCGTGTAGCCAGCGTGGCTGAGCCGAACGGCGTTCGGCGATGGCTCGAGCATCCCGCCGGGTTTGTGAACGTCGTGGCAGTCGTAACACGAGAGTCCGCGCGAGGCGTGCGCTGATTCGAGAAAGCCGTCATGTTCGGCGGAATGACACTCAATGCACAACGCTACCGACTCGGGCAACGGCAAGCGCGCGGGATTCTCGATGAACCCGCTGCCGAATTCCACGTTGCGAACGTGCGCGCCGCCCGGCCCGTGGCAATCTTCACAGGAGATAGCACGGTGAGGGCCTTCGACGAACGCCCTCTGATCCACGGCCGTCCGCCCATCGTGGCACGCGAGGCACGTATCGGAACCCACGCGCCGTGGCGCAGCGCAGCCACCGCCGTCGGCACCGAGTAGCGGAACGCACAGCACGGTTATGAACAGATAGTGTGGCTTCAAGTTTCGAACGCGATTATCCAGGATCAACACGAGCATCTTATAGCGCGAGCACCTGCGACTTGACAAGAAATCTCGTATAGTTTCTTGTTAGCCGACATCCGGCGGTCTTATCTCATTGCAAGTTTCAAGCCCAAGGCTTTGATGCGACGGCATGCACTTTGCTCATCGGTATTGGGTGCGGTTTGTTTGTTTCACAAATAGCGCGAAATACTTGGGGGTCGACGTATGCGATTCATGTTGTGTGCGCAGATGTGTGCGTTCGGGCTGATCACAGTTGCCCTGGCGGGGTGTCCTGTTCCGCCGCCCTCGGACGGAAATGAACCGCCTTCGATTGCGCCGGGCGTAAAAATCATTGTGCGAGACGTTCAATTTCCGGACGATTTACGGCCCGAGGTCATATTTTCGATTGAAGATGAGGACGGTAATCCTATCGCGTTGCGAGAATTGACGGACGCGCGGTTCATCTTGACTCGCTTGGAGGATCCTCCTACGGGCAGCACGGCCCGCTATGTTAGCTACACCACATCCATCGAAGACCCCGATAGTATTCCAGGCTCTGGCGACGAGGCGATGCAGGCCGCCTACGACACAGCGCGCCTTGCCGGTATTATGTGGAACGGCGACGGCACATATACGTACAAGTTTGCCTCGGCGCTCCCCGCGGATTTCCCCCGCGACGCGACGCACAAGATCGCGGGTCAGTTCCGGCGCGCCTATGCGGTCGACGAACAAAGTTACGTATACAATTTGATCCATGTTTTTCGGCCCGACGGGCAAGACGTGACCGCCGTTCGCGAACTCGTTGATACGGCGTCGTGCAACACGTGTCACGTACGCCTGGCGGTGCACGGCGGCGCGCGGCGCGAGGTGCAGTTGTGTATTCAGTGCCACAATGCCCAGACCACGGACGCAAATACGGGCAATAGAGTGGACTTCGCCATCTTAATCCACAAAATACACCGTGGTGCGGAACTGCCGAGCGTGCAGCAAGGAACGCCGTACCAGGTGATCGGCTTCGGCGGCGGCGTGAACGATTACTCCACCGTTGAGTTCCCGCAGGACATCCGGAATTGCACGGTCTGTCACGTTGCGCCCGAGGGCAAGGCGGCAAGCCAGGCGGACTTCTACAAAACCATGCCGACCATCGAAGGGTGCGTCGCCTGTCACGACCGCACGTGGTTTGGTGACATCGACGCCACGCCTGAGGGATTCGAGAACCATACGGGCGGAATGCACTTGGACAATCGCCTATGCTCGCAGTGCCACACGCCCGATCCGCCCGGCGTGGCGCCGATTTCCACGGCGCACGTGCTTCCCACCGAGAGTAGCGCGGCGCCGGGATTGTTCTTGGATATCACCGACATTACCACGTCCGAAGGTAAGCAAGACTCCGCCCAAGTCACGGTCCACTTCACCGCCACGGACAAGAACGGCGGCGGAATCGACGACGTCTCTGCCTTTAGCTCCCTGGGCGCGGTCATTGCATCTCCAGCGCCGGAATACGAGAACGCGGTCCGCGAAGTGCTCGCGCGCGCGGGCGCCGAGCCCGCGGTCGGCCTCGTCAACAACGGCGGCGGTAACTATTCCTACACGTTCACCTTCGAGCCTATGGTTACGGGCGATACGTTCGCCGTGGCGATGGTAGGGAGACGGGCCTTCGAGTTCCGCGGCGAGGAGCTCGAACAGGGCACGGCAACGAACGGTCAGATTCTCTTCACGCTCGACGGTTCAGAGCCGTTGACGCGCCGTGAGATCGTTGACGAGGCAAAGTGCGCCGTCTGCCACCGAGAGATTCGCGCCCACGGCGAACAGCGCACGGGCGTCGGCCTGTGCGTCATGTGCCACAACGCAAACGCGAGCGACATCGCGCGCCGTCCGGCCGAAGAGTTTCCGCCGACATCGGTTCACTTCAAACGATTGATCCACTCGATCCACATGGGCGAAGAACTCGAAAACGAGTTCACCGTTTTCGGGTTCGGCGGCACGCCAAACGACTTCACCGAAGTGCGCTTCCCTGCGCCGCGGCAAAATTGCGCAAGCTGCCACATCGACGGAACGACAGATCTGCCGTTGCCCGAAGAGGCGTTGCCGTCGACCGTCCTCGACGCCGACAATCAGACCGTGCTTAGCCAGGTGCTCGCGACGCGGGCGGCCTGCACGTCGTGTCACGATTCGATACTGTCGAACGTCCACGCGTTGCTCGCGACCGACGCGGGCGGAATTGAATCGTGCGCCGTGTGCCATGGGGCCGACGCGGATTTCGCCGTAGCCGAGGTGCATCGTCTCGGGCCGTGAGGTAGGCAGTGTATTCGCCCTGTTGCGATCTCAGTCGACGCGATAGAGTGACGGAAATGCAGGACCGATTTCTTACGTCGCCGCGGCTGGTGTTAACGGCTGGTTGTCGATTGTGTTTCGGCTGTCTCTGGCTCGGCGGGCGCCTCGCCCTCCCCTGCGCGAAGAAGGGGCCGGGAGGGGTGACGACGAGGGCGTAGCGTACCCCCAACGAGAGATATTCGAGCCGGCCCTTCGACGGTCCGACAGGCCCACCGCTCAGGACGAACGGGTGTAGGATGTCCGAATGTATGATCGACCTTCGATAGCCGAACTCGTGGGGGCGGTGCGGGATTTCATCGAGCAGCACGCGATGCCGAAGCTGGAGGGGCACACGGCGTTTCATGCGCGGGTGGCGGCGAACGCGTTGGGCATTGTGCAGCGTCAACTTGAACTTGGCCCAAGGGCGGCGGAGGGGGAGCGCGAGCGCCTTCGGGATTTGCTCGGGATGGATGGGGACTTAGAGGCGTTGAATCGGGAGCTTTGCCGGAGAATTCGCGTGGGCGAGATGGGCTTGGAGGACGAGGCGCTGGCGAAACATTTGTGGCGGACGACGCTGGACAAGGTGGCGGTGGATCAGCCGAAGTATGAGAGTTATCGGCGGGCGATTGAGCGGACGGGCGGGTAGGCCAGTTGCGTGGCCGGGGGTGGTGACGTAGCATGCGCTGGAGCGCCGATTACGAGCACGAGCACGACTACGAGCACGGTTAGATGAGGGGCCAGTGGGGTGTAAAGTTGGGTGCGAACGTGCGAAGGGTGTGAAGGGGAATAGCGAGTGCGGGGAAGATGGCTCGTGCGGTGCGGTTATTTTCGGAGCGGTTGCCACGTGCGCTTCGGGCGCACCAGAAACGATACACGCGCGGTTGTAGAGTGCGGGCGGGTAGCTGACTTGGCGCGTGGGGACGGGGTAGAGGAATCTGGGGTAGCAGCATGGGCTGGAAGCCCATGCCACGAGATTTTGGATGATGAGTTGGCGATGAGGCCGGCGCTAGAGTGTTGGGTGAGTGAACGGAAGTATCAGAGGTCCCGAAGCATCATGACTGTTGTTCCGAAACCCGCAGTAGTTTGCGTTGTGATGCGCGAGCAGGACGAGCATTTGCTGATGGTGCGGCGGAACGAGTCGCTGCGGTTCATGGCGGGGCATCATGTGTTTCCGGGCGGGCGGATCGATGAGGATGAGGGCACGCGGTTTGTCGAAGGCGCGGCCGATTCCCATCACGCGACGCTGATTCATGCCGCGGCGCGGGAGGTGTTTGAGGAGACGGGACTGCTTTGCGTGGAGGGCGCGCTGCCCGGGGACGCTGAGCGCATCGAGGCGCGGGCTGCGATGATGGAGGGCGGGACGACGTTTGACGACGTGCTGG
Organism: uncultured Nitrospirales bacterium; assembly: GCA_964467615.1. Lineage (GTDB taxonomy): Bacteria > Hydrogenedentota > Hydrogenedentia > Hydrogenedentales > CAYXRK01. The sequence goes on from CAYXRK010000076.1 coordinate 18,901, forward strand.
AGCGGTTTGGATTGGTCGTGCCTGCGCCGCGCTTCACGCCCGCGGGCGCATGGGTAACGCCGGTACCGTCGCCGATCCGGTTCGACACGCGGTATTTTCTGTATCGAACGGACGGCTCGCAGCGCGAGCATTTGCACGAGGGGGAGATCACGGCGCTCGATTGGATGCGGGCGGCGGAAGCGCGGCGGCGGTGGCGTGCGGGGGACATACACGTTTCCACGCCGGTGGCGTTCGTGTTGCAACAATTTGCGAATGCGCCGGCGCATCGGGCGGTTGAGATTCTGCAACGCGGGACGGAACGCGCGCCGGGCGAGCATAATCGGTTCGAAATCCGGCACGGCATCACGATCATTCCGCTGAAATCGCGGACGATACTTCCCGCGACGCACACGAACTGCATCGTCGTGGGGGAGAAGGATATTTATGTGATTGATCCGGGGTCGAACGATCCGGACGAGAACGCACACCTGAAGCGCCAACTTGACAACTTCCGCGAACTCGGCGGCGAGCTGCGCGCGATCGTGTTGACGCATTCGCACCACGATCATACGGACGGGATTCCGTTTGTTCAGGAGCACTACGGTTTGCCGGTGTGGGCGCACGAAGCGACCGCGGAGCAGATTCCGTACAAAGTTGACCGATTCATTCGCGAGGGGGACATTATCGAGAGCGCGGGCGATCCGCCGTGGCGGCTCCTCGCGCTGCACACGCCGGGCCACGACCCCGGGCACATCGCGTTCTTCGAGGAGACGACGGGCGTGCTGCTGGCGGGGGACATGGTCGCAAATCCGGGCACGATTATCGTATCGCGGCAATACCGGGGCGACATGACGGAATTTCTCGATAGCCTCGAAAGGCTGATGGACGTGCCCGCGAAGGCGCTGATTCCGTCGCATGGGCATCCGGTCGGGAATCCGCGTGAGGAGCTGAAGAAACACCGGGACCACCGGCTATGGCGCGAGGAGAAAATCCGTTCGGCGTACGAAGAAGGCGCGACCACGTTGGAGGCATTGCTGGATACGGCGTACGAGGACGCGCCCGCGGCCTCGCGGCCATGGGCGGAGCATGCGCTGCGGGCGCATTTGCACCGGCTTGGATTCGCACTGGCCGAGTAGAATAATGATTGGCCGCAAGAGAACGCAGAGAACACAAGAGAAGATCGGCATGGGTGAACGCCGTGAAAAATGAATGAGGCAATCGCCTCGGAGGATTGTTCGCCGCTATGAAATACACAACGTTTCAACGCAACTTGTTTTTGGCACTTCTGCTGGCCATGTCCGCGTCAAGCGTCTTCGCCGAGGAGACCGCGCTCGATCGGTACATCGCCAAGCCGGATGCTGCCTATAAATGGTCGCTGGATTCGACCATCTTGGGCGAGGGGTATAAGGCGTACGTACTTGCGCTGACTTCGCAGACTTGGCGCTTGGAGAAGGAGGTCGATAGGCCGGTGTGGACGCATTGGCTGACCGTCATCGTGCCGAATAAACTCGAGCACGATAAGGCGTTGTTGTACATCGGCGGCGGCGAGAACGGGGACGCCGCGCCGAAGAAGGTGGGTGAGAGGACTGCGATGCTGGCGCTGGAGACGAACACGCCGGTGGCGGAGTTGGGGCAAGTGCCGAACCAGCCGCTGTTTTTCGCGGACTCGCGCAAACACGGGCGCGACGAGGACGACCTCATTGCGTACAGCCGCGTGAAGTTCATCGTCACTGGCGACGAGGAATGGCTCGTGCGGCTGGCGATGGTGAAGAGCGCCGTGCGCGCGATGGACGCGGTGCAGGAATTCATGGCGAGCGAGGCGGGCGGGACGCATCCGATCAAGGGGTTCGTGGTGGCGGGGGGATCGAAGCGCGGATGGACAACGTGGCTTGCGGGAATCGAGGACCCGCGCGTGGTGGCGATCATACCGCTGGTCATCGATGCGCTGAATAGCCAGGAAATCACACGCCACCACTACAACGCGTACGGTTTTTTCTCGACCGCGCTCGGGGATTACGTGCGGCACGGTTTGTTCCCGCATGCGCTGGGGACGCCGGAGTACGGCGCGGTGATGAAGATCGAGGACCCGTATGAATACCGCGACCGGGAGAAGATGAAGACGATGCCGAAGTACGGGATCAACGCTTCTGGCGATCAGTTTTTCTTGCCGGACAACGCGAACTTGTACTGGGACGAGTTGCCGGGACCGAAGCATATCCGCTACGTGCCGAATGCGAAGCACAATCTCGAGGGGTCCGATGCGCGCGAGAGCATGGTGGCGTATTACTCGGCGATTCTGAAGGGCACACAGTTGCCGCGGTTTGATTGGACGCGGGAGACGAACGGCGCGATCCGCGTGACGGTAAAGGACAATCCGAGGGAAGTGAACCTCTGGCAGGCTTCGAACGCGAACGCGCGCGATTTTCGGCTGGACATTATCGGCAAGGCGTGGAAGAGCACGCCGCTCAAGGAGCAGGACGGAGTGTATGTCGGCGAGGTGGACAAGCCGACGCAGGGGTACACGGCGTTCTACGTTGAACTCGTCTACGACAGCGGAACGAAGTATCCGTTTAAGTTTACGACGACGGTGAACGTGGTGCCGGATGTGTACAAGTATGATCTCGACAAGGCGACTGATATCGAGATGCACTAAGAAGGGCTTAACGCAGAGGCGCGGAGAACGCAGAGGGCCGCGGAGAAAACACAATGGCCGAACGAACGGAGTGGCTTTACCCGTTTTTCGTCTGTCCGTAGTCGCCTCGCATGA
>CAYXRK010000077.1:0-21463 GCA_964467615.1 uncultured Nitrospirales bacterium
GCGCGCCTTGGCTCCGAGACTGCGCCGGTCTCGTCGAGACCGGCGCTACTCTGCGTTAAGTTTTTTATCTTTCGTAACAGAACATGGCCCTGCAGGCGCCAGATCACGTGATTCGAGAGCTTGTTGCGTCCCTCCCGGTTGGCGCGTTTTTCAGTTCTGTGTTAGACTTGATTACAGTTCTGGACGACGCTACCCGCGTCGTTCACGGTGTTGGTACGCGTGTTCTCCTCCGCGCGGCGGGAGGCTTTACAACCAGGGGAGTGGGGCCACGCCTAACCAAAAAAGGGATGGTGCGTCCATTGAGGGGATGGTCCGGTGGGCATGGCCGCGACATAACGACCGACACGAACCGAGGTTTCACCCTGGTCGAGTTGACGCTCGCCATGGTCATATTTGTGGTTGTCATCGGGTTCACGGCCCAGGCCCTCGCGTCGTACTACGCGTCGATGGATCTCACGGAGCAGCGCACGGAGGCGGTGCAGAATTGCGTGAACGTCATCAACCGAATGCGGGACGCCCGCAGGGCCGGGGGTGCGACCACGTTCCCGGACGCGGTCCTCGCGGTGTTCCCTCAGGGCGCCGTGATCGAAGACGACCGTTTTACGCCGACGGGCGAGCGAAAGACCTCGCTTCCCGAGGAACAGATTACTGTCACGTATATCAACGAAATCGGGCAGCCAGTCGACGGCGAGATCGGGTTCATGGACAACCCCTTGCGGGTCCGCGTAACGAGCACGTGGCGGACATTGCGCGGCGGCCGCGGCACGGCGACGGTGATCAGCCTGCTGAGCAACGAGTAACGGCGCTTCCGAAATTGTCACGGGCGCACGAGGCGGCGGCGTTTACGTTGTTGGAAATGCTGATCGTGGCCGCGCTACTCAGCATCATTTCGGTTTCCGGATTTACCGTGATTCGCGCATCGGTGATGTCTTCAGGCATCGCGCAGACGAAGACCCAATCGCTCGAGGAAGTTCGCGATGTGATGAAGTCGCTAATTTCCGAGCTGCAACAAGCGCGTAAGAACGATCCATTCGCGGGGCCAACTTCGCGGCACACTCGCATCAATCACCGGGGCGACCCGGCGGTGTCTTTGCCGAGTGGCGTCGATTCCGAGATCGTGTTTCAAAAACCCCTCGACGGGGCGGGCGACGAGTTTTCGGGGGACATACGCTTTCGCTATCTGTCTGAAGACGAGAACCGCAATGGCTTGCTCGATGCGGGCGAAGACGGCATCGTGCCGGATGGCGTGCTGACGCGGCGCGTCGAGCGAATCGAGGGCCAGGGCGAAGAAGAGGCGCGCAGGATTGTCGGCGGCGCGAACAACATCAGCAGTTTGACGTTCACGCTGGATGGCAACTTGCTGACGATTCAGATCGCCGCGGCCAGGCCCATTCCGGGCCGCACGCGGATCGACCCGGAAACGGATGAGGCAACCGCCGATCAAATATCGTCGACGCTGACCAGCCAGATTTATCTTTCGAACTAACGACGGGACCCATTTCGTGATTCATCAAGAACAGCGAGATTCCGACGCCGGCGTGGCGATGCTGCTGGTGCTGTTCGCCAGCCTGATTATTCTGGGCGCGTTGACGGTCGTCGTCGAGCGGCTTCACGCGGCGAAACGCGGATCGGATATCGCGGTCAACCAGCTCATGTTGGACGAGTCCCTCAAAGGGGCGATAGACACCGCCGTGTCGCAGGTGTGGCATAGCTATTTGGTGGCGCAGGACGTGGACAGTCCCGCCGAACTCGCGGACATGGGCGCCGATACGATGACCGCGTACCGCGATTTCATCGACGGCCTCGTTGATGACGGCGATAGCGCATCGATATTGGGCCCGGAGAAAACGTACATCGGCCCGGGTCGAATTACGGACCTGTCGATCGCACGGGAAGACTCTCTCGGCGGCACGGAATTGCGCATTCGCGCCACTGGAGTTATCGAAAACCTCGAGCAGACAGCGGAGCAATCGGTGCTCGTGAGTGGGCAAGCGTTTCAGGGCGCCGATTTCGCGGTCCTGACGAACAACGTGAGTTGCGTTTTCTGCCACGCGGAGGTCCGGCCGCTCGAACTGCTGAACGCGCCGCCCGACGAGAACGTCCTTCGAGTGCGGGTCGGGGCGTTGGACAATATATTGCTTCGATTGAATCCTCCGAACGCGGCGTTTACGAACATTGCCGGCACGGTATACACGCGTGGGCAAGTTCGCAATCCCGATGGTTCGCCCATACCTCCGGACCAAATTCCCAGCAGTACGTTTAAGAGTTACGAGTTTGAGGACAACTCCGACGTACTTCTGCGGGAGAACGGCGATCTCATACCGGCGGGTTTTCAGCCGGCCGTACCGGACTCGCAAGGAGACTTCTCTCAGTTTGAAAACATGTATCTTGACTATCCCACCGACCCCGATGGAATGGTTGACGGACCAGTGCCGGCGGAATTTCCTTCACCATTCACGGACCTGAATGGGAACCGCCGCGTAGACAAGCCGGAGTACGACTTAGTCGCGGATTTCGCGGAGGGACAACTTTTCGGCGGGACGATTGTTGGTGACGCCGGCGGCGGGTACACGAATCCCGACCTGCCCAAGAGCGGCACCGTTGGGACGGTCAATGGCACGTACACCGGGAACCTCATCATGATTGGGACAGAGGGGAACCCGATCACTTTTCGTAACGAGGAAAATCCCGGCGCTCCGGCGATCATCACGGTCGATGGGGACGTCGTGATGAAGGGCAAAGTGAAGGGTACGGGTCAACTCTTTGCCAAAGGCAACGTGTACGTAATCGGCGATTTGACCTACGACGACGCGCCGGGGGAATTCGGGCAGGCGGTCGACGGCACCAACAACGCCCTCGCGATCACGCCCGGCGGAAACATTTTGATCGGGGATTTCACGACGCGTTCCGCGCTCAACAACGACAGCACGGACGCGTTCGGGCAGGGAGAGTTCATCGACACGCGGCTCGAGCACGAAGATACGTTCGTACGCGATCCGGAGGATTTCGATGGCGACGGCGAACCGTGGTACACGAAGGACACGGGGTACTTCGGCCCACTCGCCAATGATCCGGCCGACGCGCCGGAGCCGGGCGGCAAGATTGATCCTCGCGAGGATTGGACTGGGTTCGCCAGTTCCGAGATGATGCTGTTCAATCAGACCGAACTTGATCTTGCCAAGACCGATTCGACGCACACGCCGAGGTATTACAAAATTCGCGAGGACGCGCCGGTCTGGGTGTACGAGTCGGTCGGCGGCGCGGAGCAGCACACGAACCACTACAACGATCCGCTGGCGCGCCAATTGTCCGAAGCCGAATTGCTCGACGCCGCGGTCCTACAGCTCACACCCACAAACGATTGGATCACGGAAGAGCAGCTCCGCCGGTGGTGGCACGACGACGAGTTGTCGCGCCCGGACTCGGGGCGTCCCTTTCAAGTGGACGCGTTTCTCTATTCGAACAACGGCATCTTCGGCATGGCCAAGAGCAAACGTACCCACAACTCGAACACCTACGGCCAGATGCTCATACGCGGAGCGCTCATCGCGCCCGATTTGGGTTTGCTCGCCCCGAGCAACGCGGGCGACAGCACCGGCGAAACCGGCCTCGCGATGTTCCGCGACAGCCGCATCAGCGAATTTGTGAAGTTGATCGACACTTCGAAAGTCTCGTTCTCGCGCAAGATATTTCGAAAGGTGTAACGGCCACCGCGGCATCAGATTGAGAAGACCGCGTGCAATTCCCGAAACCGATGATCGCGCTCGTAACAGTTCTCGCATTCGCCGCTGCGCCCGCGGGCGCCGACACGGTGTATTTCAAAGACGGATCGATTGTCGACGCGAAGGTCGGCCAGTATGGGAAAGACTCGTATTCTCTTCTCATCGATGGCGGCCGAATGATCGTCCCTCGGGACGACGTGGATCGCATCCGGTTTGATCGCGCAATTTCCGGGCGGACCGATGGACCGGTACAGCCGCGCGATGAACGCCTCATCGAACAGACCGGACTCCGCGTGGCGGAGCAAGACCGCATTAAGTCGATGTTGCATCGACTCAACACGAAAAATGCGAATGAATTCTCGGAATTGAAACTCGAGTTTCTTGCGCTCCACAAGAAGACGCCCATCTTTGACTACTTGAGTCTTCTGGTGCCATTCGTGCCGTCTCTTGCGCCGAATCTCTTGGACGTGTTGGCCACGCTTGAACCCGGCCGCATGCGCGGCATGTTGGCCCGCGAGGCCGCCAACGCCGACGCGGCGATGCGGTTGCGGGCGCTAAAGCTGCTCGAGAAGATAGGGTCGGACGCGGACGCCGAGATTTTCGCGCGCGGGCTGCTCGATAAAGCGCCGGAGGTCCGCATTGAGTGCGCGGCCGCGTTGGCGAAATTCAAGTCGCTTCGCGCGACCCCCGTTCTCATACAGACGATGCGGTCCGATCATCCCGGCGTACGCGGCGCTGCGCGAAACGCCCTCGCGGCGATTTGGATCCAGGGCGTTCGCCGCTGGGACTACGCCACTCCCGACGAGTGGACCGCCCACTGGCGTCATTTTGGCGCAGGCGTCCAGGGAGTGCTTGATCCAAAACAACTTCGCCCGCTTACCGAACCTCCCGACGACGCGCCGCCCGTCCCAGCGTCCGAACCAAAATAAATGGACCACAGCGCATCGCCCCACCGCACAACCATTCGCCCGCCAACACCCTTGTCAGATCCAAAAACATCGCTCCTCGAATCTCGACCCCTGATTCTCAGAGATCAAATTTCCAATCTCGAATCCCTCACCCTATACCCCAAATCCTAAACCCTAGCCACAAACCACTAACAACTAACAACTAGCCACTATGCCTCTGCTCACCGACGAAGCCGTTCGCGCCGCCGTGTACCGCATCGTTCGCGAGACATCCGTGCTCGACATGCACGCGCATCTTTACGACCCGGCGTTCGGCGATTTGTTGTTGTGGGGAATCGACGAACTGCTCACGTACCACTACCTGATCGCCGAAGTCCTCCGCGTCGCGCCCATTTCGCCGAGCGAATTTTACGAACTTAGCAAACAGGCCCAGGCCGAGCTCATTTGGCGCGAGATGTTCGTCGAGCGAGCGCCGCTGAGCGAAGCGTGCCGCGGCGTAGCGACGGTGCTGCACAAGCTCGGTCTCGAACCGGGACGGCCCAATCTGGACGAGTACCGTGCGTGGTTCGCCGAGCAGTCCGCCACCGGGTACGTCGACCTCGTTTTCGAACGAAGCAACGTGTCAGCTGTAGTGATGACGAACGATCCCTTCGACGACTGGGAGCGCCCCTTCTGGGAGCGAGGATTCGATCGCGACCCCCGGTTTCACGCCGCGCTGCGAATCGATCGGTTGCTCAATGATTGGAGTAGTGTCCGAAGTCGTCTCTCACGTTGGGATTACGACGTAAGCCCCCATCTGACGCCTCCGACGCTTCGCGAGATTCGCCGGTTCCTCGAAGATTGGCTCGACCGGATGGACGCGCGCTACATGGCCGTGTCGCTGCCGCCGGATTTCCGATACCCGGACCCGGAGTCGCCGCGCGGGATAATCCTCGACACGTGCGTATTGCCCGCCGCGCAGTCGCGGGGCGTGCCCTTCGCGCTGATGGTCGGCGTCACGCGGCAAGTGAACCCTGCCCTCGGGCCCGCCAGCGACGGCGTGGCCCCTGCAGGACTTGGGCCGCTGATCAATCTTTGCGCGGACCATCCCGAGAACCGGTTCTTCGCAACGTATCTCGCCCGCGAGGACCAACACGGTCTCTGCGTCGCCGCGCGAAAATTCCCAAACCTCATGCCGTTCGGATGTTGGTGGTTCCTCAACAACCCCTCACTCATCGAAGAGATGACCCGAATGCGCGTCGAGCTGCTCGGAACGAGCTTCATCCCCCAGCACAGCGACGCCCGCGTCCTCGACCAACTGCTCTATAAATGGGACCACTCGCGCGAAGTCATCGCGCGTGTGCTGGCAGACAAGTACGCCGCGCTCCACGCCTCGGGCTGGCCTGTCACTGACGACGTGATTCGGCGCGACGTTGCCGCCTACTTCCAAACCAACTTTAACGCCTTCGCGACAGGTTCCTCGATCCAGTAAGTCCGGTTCCGCCGCCTCGCTGCCTCCTCTTCGTCCCCTTCGTCCAATACGTCCAATCCATCTGCGTTCATCCGCGTCATCTGCGGACCCACGTAAACCTCAAAAAGCACCAATGTTTACTGCCCTTTTTCAAAATTTTAGGTCAACAAGCTTGGACTATATATATAGGGGGTCGTCTGTCAACAGCCCTCCCGCCGCCACCCCACTTGCTTCGGCGGTTCCAGCCACCCTCAAATGGCAAAAGACCGGCCTTGATAGGGCCAAATTTGCCCTTGAGAGCACCTTCTGACGGCGAAATTCGGAGTTAAACGGCATGAAAAAGACAGACCAACCAACGCTAAGTCCAACAATTTCAACGGTCGAGTGTCGATTTCGCCCCCGTCACCGGCAAAAAGTCGCCGTAAAAAGTATTCTACGTAAATACGGCCACACTTCGTGGCATGGGCTTCCAGCCCATGCAGCTACTCCAGATTCCTCGACCTCACCCCGTCTCGCCCTGTTGGCTACCCACGCACGCTCTACAACCTCGCGCGCAAGCCCGAAGGGCGCGTGGCAACCGCTCAAGAATTTTTGCTCATCTGTTACCATGCATTTCTTCACCCTCGGAAAGGCCAAAACGTCATGCGAACAACTCTTTGTCTATCCGCGTTTCTCCTCGCCGTCGCGCTCGCGTCGGCCCGCGATGTCACCCAATACTCCATCGAGGATTTCATCAACACCACCAACGTCAGCGGCGCATCATTCTCGCCGGACGGATCGAAGATTCTCGTCACCAGCGACGCGACGGACATCTTCAACGCGTATGCGATCCCGGCCGATGGATCGGCGCCGATTCAACTGACGAACTCGGCGGCACACTCGATCTTCGCGGAATCTTATTTTCCCCGCGATGAGCGCATCGCGTACCGGGCGGACGAAGGTGGCAACGAACTGGACCACGTGTATGTCCGCGAAGTGGACGGGACCGTCAAGGACATCACGCCGGGCGCGGGTCTCAAGGCCGATTTCCTCGATTGGTCCGAAGACAAGAAGTCGTTCTTCATTACGTCGAACGAGCGTGACAAGAGGTACTTCGATCTGTACGAAGTCCAAGCCGACGGCTACGCGAGGGAGCTTATCTTTCAAAACGACGAGGGGCTAAACGTCGTCGACGTGTCGCCCAACAAGGACCTCCTCGCGCTGATCAAGATCGAGACGAACAAGAAGAGCGACGTGTACATCCACGACCGCGCCGCGAAGAAGACCACGATGCTCTCGCATCATCAAGGCGAAGTGGTGTGCCAGCCGCAGCAATTCTCGAAGGACGGCAAGACGCTCTACTGCCTGACGGACAAGGAAAGCGAGTTTTTGTATCTCGTCAAAGAGAATCTGACAACGGGTGCGCAGGAGGTGACCGAGCAACCGAACTGGGACGTCATGTACGCGGGATTGTCCGAATCAGGCCGATACCGCGTGGTCGCCGTAAACGAGGACGCGCACACGCGCTTGCGCATCTTCGACTATCAGGCGTCCAAGTACATCGAGCTTCCGGCCGTGCCCGGCGCGGGGGTTTCGTCGGTCCGCTTCTCGAACGACGATTCGGCAGTCGCGTTTTACGTGCATGGCGCGCAATCGCCGGGCGACCTGTATTACTACAAACTCGCTTCCTCGGACGCCCCGCGCAAGCTGACCAGCCGCCTCAACCCGAAGATCAATCCGGACGATCTCGTCGAACCGGAAGTCGCGCGGTTCAAGTCCTACGACGGGGTCGAGGTGCCGGGTATTCTGTACAAACCGCACCAAGCCGAGGGCGGCGCCAAGTTGCCCGCGCTGGTGTACGTTCACGGAGGGCCGGGCGGCCAAACCCGCATCAACTACGACGCGCTCGCGCAATTCCTCGTGAACCACGGTTACGTCGTCTATGGCATCAACAATCGCGGCAGCAGCGGATACGGCAAGACCTTCTTCGCGATGGACGACCTCAAGCACGGCGAGGACGATCTCGACGATTGCGTGGCCAGCAAGAAAATGCTGATCGACACGGGCTATGTCGACCCGAAACGCATCGGCATCATCGGCGGCAGCTACGGCGGCTACATGGTGTGCGCGGCGCTCGCGTTCCGGCCCCAAGAATTTGAAGTCGGCGTCGACATTTTCGGTGTGACGAACTGGTACCGCACGCTCAAGAGCATTCCGCCGTGGTGGGAATCGCAACGCAAGGCGCTCTACCTGGAGCTGGGCGACCCCATCGCGCAAGAGGAATACGTCAAGAAAATCTCGCCGCTATTCCACGCCGAGAACATCGTCAAACCGATGATCGTCCTGCAAGGCAAGAACGACCCCCGGGTCCTCAAGGTGGAATCGGACGAGATGGTCGCCGCAGTGCGCAAGAACGGCGTGCCGGTGGAATACGTCGTCTTCGACGACGAAGGCCACGGCTTCCGCAAGAAGGAAAACATCATCACCGGCTACAAAGCCGTGCTCAAATTCCTGGATGAGCACTTGAAGGGGGCGTGAGATGGCTATCCGCAACGTTCCATTTTTACTCACACGTGTTTTGGTCTCCTCGTACATCGCGATCACTGCATTCGCGGACGACTTGTACTTCCCGCCCGCCGAGGGCAATTGGCAGGCAGTTGCGCCAAAGGAATTGGGTTGGGATGAAAAAGCGCTCGAGGCGGCGCTGCAATACGCCGGGGAGTGCCAATCCACGGGCGTGGTAATTCTCCACAACGGCCGCATGGTTGCCGAGAAATATTGGGACTCGACCAGCGCTTCACCTCGCCTCAAGCGCATGATCCCCGAGGTGCTCGACGGAAATCGAACGCGCGAAGACGTCGCGTCCGTCCAAAAGAGCGTTACGTCGTTCCTGTGCGGCGTCGCGGTGACGAAAGGTCTACTGAGTATCGACAAGCCCGTGAGCGTGTATCTCGGCGAGGGCTGGTCCAAGGCCACGGCCGAACAGGAAGGCGCGGTTACGGTCCGGCATTTGATGACGATGACGAGCGGCCTGAGCGCGGAACTCGAATACCAAGTCCCGCCGGGTTCGCGTTGGCGCTACAACACCAACGCCTACGCGAAGACGACGAAAGTCCTCGAAGCGGCGGTAGACAAGGACATGAACGCGCTCACCGCCGAGTGGCTTACCGGCCCGACCGGCATGCGCGAGAGCAAATGGGAACCGCGCACACGTCTCGAGGCCGCGGTGGAAGCGAACTCCATTGGCTTCGTGACAAGCGCGCGCGACCTCGCGCGGTTCGGCCTCCTTATCCTTGCAGGCGCGAAATGGAACGACACGGATCTACTTAGCAATCCAGCGTACTTGAAGGAATCGCTTTCCCCTTCGCAAAAGCTTAATCCGGCCTACGGGCTGCTCTGGTGGCTCAACGGCCAATCGAGCTACGTCGAAGCGGCCGGCGGCGAACGGGTGGAGGGAACGATGAATCCCGCCGCGCCAGCCGATCTCGTCCAGGCGGCGGGCGCATTGGGGCGCAAGTGCTACATCGTCCCCAGTCTCGGGCTGGTCGTCACGCGCCTCGGCGATCAACCCGGCGATCCGGGATTCGATGAAAAATTTTGGGAACGGCTGATGAAGGTCGTGAAACCGTGATGTAATACATAAACATTTGTTATAGTTAACATAATGTCCTATCTAGGAAAACAAACACGACTTAACCGCATCTTCAGCCATCCGTCCGGGCGTGTGCTCACGGTCGCGGTGGATCATCTGTGCAACTATGCCGAGGGATTGCCGGTGGGATTGCGCGATCTTGGTGGGACGATTGACCAGATCGTCGCGGGTACGCCGAACGCGATTACGCTAAACAAAGGCGCGGCGTTGCGCTTCATGCCGAAGCACGCGGGGAAGGTGCCGTTCATTGTGCAGTCGATGGCGCTACGGCCCGGCGAGGACGTGTTCGTCGATCACGCCACGCCCTTGGAAGTGGCCGCGATGGGCGCGGACGCGATCGCCGTTGCGATGTTCGTCAAGTGTCCGCAAGAGCTTGCGTATATGCGGCACCTGGCGGCGGTCGTCCGCGATGCGGAACCACTCGGCCTACCCGTCGTGCCGCATATCTATCCGTTGAGCAGCGGCGACGAAAAGCACGCCGTCACACACGAACCCGAGGAAATTTTCTACGCCGTGCGCGTCGGCCTCGAAATGGGCGCGGACATTATCAAGGTGCCGTACACCGGCGACGTCGCGTCGTTCCGCGACATCGTGCGGCAGACGCCTGTGCCGGTCGTGACGGCAGGCGGACCCAAGTGCCCCACGCTGGACGACGCGGTTAACATGGTGCGCGACATTGCGACGTCCGGCGCGGCGGGGGCGACGATGGGCCGGAACGTTTGGGGTTTCGCGGACATCGGCCTCGCGCTGCGCCGCTTGAAGGCCGCGATGTTCGACGCGCGTTAGTGTCCGCGCGCGTAGAGTATCGCGTTGAAGCCGAGCGCGATTGTCGCGTGCAGGATGATCCCGTACCAGATGGATTTCGTCCTGATTGCGAGCCACGCAAGGGCGAATCCGACCGGCAACGACCCGAATGCTTCGACCGCGACCTTCGTGTGGTGGCCGTAGACGTAGGGAATGAGGTGCACCAAGATGCCCGCGAACGCGCCGTAGCTTCGTGCCACGCCGAATAGTAGAAAGCCGCGGAAGAAATATTCGCCGGCGATCATCAGCACGGCTACGCTGGTGACTTCGTACAGCATGAATTCGCCCCAGGTGTCGTAACGTTGCGCCACGCCCTTGTAGTGGCCGGTGAAGGAGTCGTTCAGCATTAGAAAAATGAAGCACGGGACGTACAGCGCGTAGAAGACGCCAGCAATGCGCAGCCCGGCGCGCACGTCACCCAAGCCGAGACCGAAATCTCGCAGCCGTTCCCGCGAGAGGAACAGCACAAGCGTCGGGACGAGCAGGCGGAGAGCGACACTGTGCGTGAAGCCTATCTTGCGCGCGGCGCGCAGGAAATCGTCGCCGCCGATGGCCCGCAGCGCGTCGTAAAACAGCTCGCCTTTCCAATAGACGGGCGTGAGCCAGACGAGTATGAACACGATGACGATGAGCGCGGGCCGCCAGCGGAAATCCAGCGACTCGCCCTCTTTACGAAGCCAGGCCAACGCGCGTTGCATGAAGCGGGTCCCTCTCGAATCAGAAGCACGATTCTGCCTGTGCCGAAGCGCGTCCTCAAGCCGCGGACGGATTGATTCTCCCGTCGATGCGCCGTATCCTTCCGAGTCCGTGTCCCGATAACGGGCGAAGGGGAGGGGAATTCGTGGCGAAGTATAAGGGTGAGTACCGTTTTTCGTTCGGGCCGTGGAACATCGACGAAGGGGCGGACCCGTTCGGTCCAGCGGTGCGCGGTCCGGTCGAGTTGGCGAAGAAAATTAAGACCGCGAAGAAGCTCGGCTTCGACGGCATGCAGTTTCACGATGACGACGTCGTGCCCGATCTCGACAATAAATCGCACGAACAAATCGTCAAAGAGGCGAAGCGGGTAAAGAAAATGCTCGAGGGCGAGGGCCTCAGGGCCGAGTTCGTCGCGCCGCGTTTGTGGTTTTCGCCGATGACGATTGACGGCGCGTTTACGAGCAATGATCCGAAATGCCGCAAGTACGCCGTCGAACGCACGAAGATTTGCATCGATATCAACAACATTCTCGAGACGTCGTGGATGGTCGTGTGGCTTGCGCGCGAAGGCACGTACATTCGCGAGAGCAAGGACCCCGTTACGCAAGTGAACCGCATCCGCACGGCGATCAACGAATTGCTCGAGTACGACGCGCACATCAAAATCGTCATCGAGCCGAAGCCGAACGAACCGATGGACAGCTCGATAGTGTCCACCATCGGCCACGCGCTTACCATGTGCTACGGCGCCGCGTACCCGGAGCGCATGGGCGTGCTCGTCGAGACGGCGCACTCGATACTTGCGGGGCTCGATCCCTCGGACGACATGGGCTTCGCGCTCGCGCATGGCAAACTCTGGAGCGTCCACCTCAACGATCAGGGCGGCCTCAAGTTCGATCAGGACAAGTCCTTCGGGTCGTACAACCTGCGCAAAGCGTTCAATCAGGTGCGCGTGCTCGAGGACTACGGCTTTGGCCGCAATGGCGAGTGGGTCGGATTCGACGTAAAATCGATGCGCACGCAAAAGGAGGCCGCGAGCGGCAAACACCTTGCCAACTCACTCGCGACGTTCAAGGACCTGCTCGACAAGGCCGCGACATTTGACCGGAATCTCGAAGCCAAACTCATCAAAGCCCGCGACTACGAAGAACTCGATCGCTACACGCTCTGCCACCTGATGGGCGTGAAGTATTGATCTAAATTCGCATCACACTTCAACAAAAGGAACATGGATATGCCAGTAGTGAATTTTGATTTGACGGGGAAGGTCACGTTGGTGACTGGAGCGAGCCGCGGCATCGGCGAGGCGATTGCGCGTGCGCTGGCGGAGCAGGGCGCGACAGTGGTCATCTGCTCGCGCAAGCAGGACGCGCTCGACGCCGTGGCCGACTCGATCAACCGCGGCGGGGGCAAGTGCAAGGGTATCGCGTGCCACACGGGCGACGCCACGGCGATCGAGAAGCTATTCAATCAGTTGAAGGCGGAGTTCGGCCGCGTCGATGTGTTGGTCAACAACGCCGCGACGAACCCGCACTTCGGCCCGGCGATTAGTATCGACATGGGCGCGTTCGACAAGACGATGGAAGTGAACGTCAAGGGCTACTTCCTCATGTGCCAGCACGCCGGCCGCATCATGGTCGAGCAGAGGAGCGGCTCGATGATCAACGTCGCGTCTATCGCGGGCCTTTCGCCGGGGCCGATGCAAGGCGTGTACTCGATGACCAAGGCCGCGGTCATCAACATGACCAAGGTATTTGCGAAAGAACTCGGCTCGGCGGGCGTGCGCTCGAATGCGATTTGCCCCGGCCTGGTCGAAACGAAATTCGCCTCGATGTTGATCAACACGCCGGAAATCTACGAACAAGCCGTCAAGAGCATCCCGATGGGACGCCACGGCCAACCGCGCGAAATCGCCGGCCTCGCCGTGTACCTCGCGTCCGACGCCTCGACGTTCACCACCGGCGCGGTGTTCGTCGCGGACGGCGGAATGGAGGCGTAGAACGTCATGCTCACAATTTGCGCGCTGACGATCGCTTTCGTTTCATCCGCCGATTTGCAGTTTGAAAAGCGACGAATCGCCGACACGCCCTACGAGGCGTGTTCGGTATTCGACGTGGACAAAGACGGCGCACTCGACATTGTGTCGGGAGAATATTGGTTCTCGGGGCCGACGTTTGCCGAGCGCCACAAGATTTGCGACGTGATGCCCTCCGGCGATTACTTTGACGACTTCGCCGATTATCCGATGGACGTGAACCGCGACGGCTATCTCGACATCGTTACCGGCGCGTGGTTTGGCATGAAGATAAGCTGGCGCGAAAACCCCGGCGCGAAGGGCGGCGAGTGGAAGGTATTCGACGTGGCGCAGGTCGGCAACGTCGAGCGTCCGTGTTTTTGGGACGTTGACGGCGACGGCGCGATTGATGTTGTTCCGAACACGCCGAATGACCCGCAATCGGTACTACGGCTTAAGAGCGACGGCTCGTTCGTTTCGTCAATTGTGGGTCGCGAGAAATCGGGGCACGGCCTTGGCTTCGGAGACATCAACGGCGACGGCCGGGGCGACCTCGTCTACTTCGACGGTTGGCTCGAAGCGCCGGAAAATCGCTTCGGCAGCACGTGGACATGGCACGCGGACTTCAACGTGTTCCCGCAAGCGAGCGTGCCGATCATCGTCCACGACGTGAACGCTGATGGCCGAAATGATCTCATCGTCGGCAACGGCCACGGTTACGGCCTCGCGTGGTGGGAGCAGGCCGATAGCAGTTGGACGAAGCACGACATCGAGACCGACAAGTCGCAATTCCACGACGCGATGCTCGTCGACCTGGACAAGGATGGCGCGCCGGAACTCGTGACGGGCAAGCGTTGGCGCGCGCACCCCGAAGGCGACCCCGGCGTGGACGATCCGGTCGGCCTCTACTACTACGAGATCAACGGCGGCGCGTTCGAGCGTCACATTCTCGATTTCGGCGATCCGGCGTCGCACAGCGGCACAGGCATTTATCTCTGGGTGGCGGACGTTGACGGCAACTCGTGGCCGGACATCTGTGCGCCAGGCAAAGAGGGCCTCGATCTCTTCCTCAACCAGGGCTCCAAGTAGCATGGGCTTCCAGCCCATGCGCCCTTGGCACGAACGGCCCGCGCTACTCCAACGCACGCGCCTCCAGCCTGCGCTTTGGCGTAGTGCGGGCGCGCACTCCAAGTCTGCATGGGCTGGAAGCCCATGCTACTGTCGCAAGCGCGGATCCATCGCGTCGCGCAGGCCTTCGCCGACGAGGTTGAACGCAGTCACCGTCACGAAAATCGCCGCGCCGGGAAACGTGACCAGCCACCAGGCGGAGTCCACGTAACGCTTGGACTGCGAGAGGATTTCGCCCCAGGAGGCCGTCGGCGGCGGCACGCCGAGCCCCAGGAAACTGAGCGACGACTCGACCAGGATTGCGCCCGCGACGCCAAACGTCGCGTTCACGAAAACGGGTGCGAGCGAATTTGGAAGTAAATGGCGGAACATTATCCGCATGTCCGAGAACCCCGAGGCCCGCGCCGCGGTGGCGAAGTCGCTCTCGCGTAGTTTAAGAAACTCGCCGCGGACCAGTCGCGCAACATTTGGCGCGCGAATCACGCCGATGACAATCACGACGATCCAAATGCTGCGGCCGAGGTAGGCGATGAGCGCGAGAATCAAGACCAAATCCGGGAAACACATCATTGTTTCGATGATGCGCAACACGACCACGTCTGTCGCGCCGCGGTAGTATCCCGCCGCCGCGCCCATTATCACGCCGAGCACCAGCGACACGCCCACGGCCAAGAATCCGACGGAGATCGATATGCGCGTGCCCCATATCAATCGGCTCAGCACGTCGCGGCCCGTGTCGTCCGTCCCGAGCCAATGCCCGTCACCCGGCGGCATGAGCCGGTTCCGCAGATTGTTGCGATCGGGCGCGAACGGAATCGGCGGGCGAAGCGCGTAGTCGCCGGGGCCAGGTGACCAGCGGTCGAATTGAATGTCGACGAGGTCTTTGTATTTGAACACGTTTGGAAACAAGTACGTTTCATCGCCGAGCCGCAAGTAGATCGGACGGTCTCCGGCGAGAAACGGCGCGGCGAGTGCCGTCACGAACATCAGCGCAAGGAAGATGCAGCTTACGACGCCCATTCGATGCCGCCGGAATTGGCGGAACACGATGCGCCAATACGATTGCCTCTGCGATTTCGCACTCATCTAATCAAACGAAATCCGTGGATCGACGATGGCGTACAACACGTCGGAAATGATGAGGCCAACCATCGTGAGCAGGGCCGTAAATGTGAAGATGCCCATCACCATCGGGTAGTCGCGTTCGAGGATCGATTGATAAAATAACCGGCCCATACCGGGGATCGTGAAGATGCTTTCGATGATCACGCTGCCCGCGATCATCGCGGGGATAATCGCGCCGAGCATCGTGATGATCGGAATCAACGCGTTGCGCAGGGCGTACTTCAAGATAACCACGCGCTCGGAAAACCCGTAGGCCCGCGCGGTCCGAACGTAATCCTGCCGCACGACCTCGATCAGCCCGGCCCGCGCGTAGCGGGACATCGCCGCGAAGGTCGCGTAGGTCAGACAGAAAACCGGCAGCACGAAGTGCCAGGCGCGGTCCCAAAACCATTGCCAGAACGGCCAGTCGTCCGAGCCGGGAGTGCCATATCCGTAGATCGGAAACCAATTAAACATCAGCGGCCCGGCGAGCAATCGTTGGCCCCAGCCGCTCTCCTCCGCGCCGATTGCAGCCAGCGCTCGATACGACAAATCGCCTAACGCTTCCGAGCCGCCGCCGCCGCCGAGGAAATACATGAGCAACATCGCCACCCAAAAGTTGGGCAGGCTAAACAAGAGGAACAGCACGAACGTCATCGCGTTGTCGAGCCGGGAATACTGGTGCGTGGCTGAATACACGCCGATCGGGATGGAAATGAGATACATCAGGAACACGGAGACGAATTCGATTTGCAGCGTGATTGGCAACGCCTCGAGGACGCGCTCCGTCACGGGGCGCCGGTCCTTGTAGGAGGTCCCGAAATCGAGCGTGAACATTTTCCCGAGCCAAATCGCGTAACGCATCGGCAACGGCTTGTCGAGGCCGTACAACGCCTTCGTTTGCTCGACGATCTCGGGCGGGATCTGTTCGGCGCCCATGGCCCCCTGCATTTTTTGAAGGCGCATGAACACCGGGTTGCCCGGCGAAAGCTGGACCATCGCAAACGTGATGATGCTGATTCCCACGAACGTGGGCACGATCAACAGCAGCCGCCGGAGTAAATACGCTTTCACGGTGCGGCGATCAACGCGGAGACCCGGGAGCTATGAATCGTACCGCTGCTTGGCCTTGGGCACCCACCACTCCCGCGGATCGAGTCCGCCCTTGTGAAGCACGACGCCCTCGAATCGCTTGTCGACGGCCACTAGGCCGGGCCGCGCGTAGAGGAACAGGTACGGCTGCTCGTCGTGGAGGATTTCGTGCAAGCGGTGATACAGGACAACTCGCTTCTCGTGGTCGAATTCCGGCCGCGCGTCCTCCATCAGCTTGTCCGCCTCGGCGTTGGAGATTCCCGGGTAATTCGAACCGGTCTCGGTCTGGCTCGAGTGCCACAGTTGGTACGGGTCCGATACCACGGTCGTCAACCAGGCCAGCATGCACGCGTCGAAGGTCCGCTTCTGTACGCGCTCCTGAAACGTCGCCCATTCCATCGGGTTCAAGTTGCACTTGATCCCCGCCCTCGTCAATTCCTCCTGATACACCGCCCCAAGCTGGACGTATTCAGGCACGCCGGAAGCAAAGCCCAACTCGAATTCCAGCTTCACGCCGTCCGAGTTCTCGCGAACTCCATCACGGTCCCGATCGGTCCATCCCGCTTCGTCGAGCAACTTCTTCGCCGCTTCCGGATCGAACGGCAACGGCTTGACGTTCTGGTTGTATTCTGGCAGTTTGTGAAATTCACTGCCCGTGATGATCGTGCCCAGCCCGGCCCACACGGTATCGATTACGGACTGGCGGTCAAACAACATGCACAACGCCTGGCGCACCCGTTTGTCCGCGAACTGCGGCTTGCGCATGTTCCAACCAATATAGTTGAAGCGGCTGAGGAACCCTGGGACCGGCGAGTCCGGTGTCAGCCGTTGAAATTTCGCCTCGAACTGCGGGCGCGCCGCGCGGCCAGTGAACTTCTCGGGCGACATGTTCTGAAATAGGTCCGCTTCTTGGCGTTCGACGACCTGAAACGCCGCTTCGTCGTCAGTAATCAGACGAAACACGCGCTTGTCGATATAGGCAGGCTTCTTACCCCAATAGTGTTCGTTCCGCGTCATCGCGATCTGTTGGCCCGTGTCCCACCGCTCGAACACGTAGGGGCCCGATCCGACCGGCGCGCGATTTAACGGATGGTCGTTGAAGTTCTTGCCCTCGTAAATGTGCTTGGGATAAATCTCGACATCGCTGACCTGCGCGAATAATCCAAAGTACGGTTTCTTCGCGTGAAACGTTATGGTGTGCTCGTCTATCGGTTTGATCTCGTCGATATCCAACAAGTAGCTGCGCAACGGACCGGTGTCGTTGCTCGGATCCATGACCATGTCGAACGTGTACTTCACGTCCGCCGTAGTCACGGGATGGCCGTCCGAGAACTGTGCGTTCTCATCGAGGTGGAAGGTAAACGTCAAATGGTCGTCCGAAATCTCCCAACTTTTCGCGAGCATCGGTTTGAATTCAAACGTGTCGAGATCCAACTCGAGCAACAACTCGAATATGTATCGGCCCATGTAGCGGGAGTCCCCGTCTGATGTGGCAAGGATCGGGTTCATGTGGGCCGGTTCGGCGTCGATAATCTCGATGATCGTGTCCCCGTAATCGGGTCCACCCGCGGGCGTGGTCGGCCGAGCGGATTTAGCGGCATCGGAAGACTCGGAAGGTGTGCTCGGCGCGCCGCATCCCGCGAACGCGATGAGGAACGTTGCGACAAGCGAAAATCGAAGGGCGTTCACAAGGATTCACCTCCGTCAGTGTTGAGAATGTGATCTCGGCGAACGCGCACCGAGATCCGCTGATTGTACTACAGCACCCTGTAAACTCCGATAACCTCGCGTTGCTATAGTATGCGGCCCTTGACGGATAGGAGCACTCCATGAACGCCGCGCGGCTCGCGCTTGATAGTTTGGAAAAATTCGGCGAGTACGACGCCTTCCACTTCGAGGGGCGGGTCTGGACGAGTACGCAGCATTCGGCCTACGCTGCGCGCCTCGCGGCGGCCCTGCGCGATCGCGGCGTGAAACCGGGCGATCCAATGTTGGTGCTCATGCCGAATTGCCCCGAAGTCCTCGCGTGTTTCCAGGCTATTTGGCGGATCGGCGCGGTAATTGTCCCCATCACGTCGCAATGGGGCGAGGCCGAGTTGGCCTATGTGCTCGAGCACTCGGAGGCGCGCGCCGTGATCACCGCGCCGGAACTGGCGGATCGGGCGCTCGCGGCGATGCGGCGAGCGGACAAGAATGCGCCGATATTTGTGCTCTACGCCGCATCGACGAAGGGCGTCGACTTCGTTGGCGCGGACGTTGCCGAGGCAACGCCGGTCGAGGGTCTCGTCGATCGCGCGGAGGACGACCTCGCGTTTCTCCTCTACACCTCCGGAACGACGGGCCGCCCCAAGGGCGTGATGCTGTCGCACGGCAACATCGTCAGCAACCACCTTGCGGTCGCGCAATTCAAACGCCTTCGCGAACGGTCCTCGACGCTGCTCATTCTGCCGCTGAGCCACTCGTTCGGCGTGCTCATCATGAACATTTGCTACCTGTTCGCGAACACCGCGTCCATCCATCGAAAGTTCGATCCCGCGGAGGTTGTGTCGGCGATAGAGCGGTACAAAGTCACGCGGTTTTCCGCGGTGCCGACTATGCTCATGCGGCTCAACACCTTCGCCGATCGCGAGAAGTACGATTTGTCGAGCCTGGAACAAGTGAACAGCGGAAGCGCGATTTTGCCGAATGAGGTGCGCCTCGAATTCGAGCGGCTCTACAAGTGCAAGGTGCTCGACGGATACGGCCTCTCCGAGACGGCGCCCACCGCGACGTCGTACCACGCGGACGACTTTCTCCGGCCCGGCTCGGTGGGACATCCGATCCCTGGCGTCAGCGTCACCATTCAGGACGAAGCCGGCAACATCTTGCCCGTCGGCGAACGCGGCGAAATTTGCATTCAAGGGCCGAACGTCATGAAGGGCTACCTCAAGGACGAGGACGCCACGCGCGCGGCATTGCGCGGCGGATGGCTGCACTCTGGCGACATCGGTTACATGGACGCAGACGATTACGTTTATCTCACCGATCGAATCAAGGACCTCATCATCAAAGGCGGTGAAAACATCTCGCCGCGCGAAATCGAGGAGGCGCTTTACCAGCATCCGGCGGTCAACGAAGCCGTTGTCGTGGGCGTGCCGGATTCTACTTACGGCGAGAACGTCGCCGCCGTCATCGCGTTCAAAACCGGGCAATCCGCAAGCGAGGCGGAACTACTCGCGCACACGGCCAAGTTTGTCACGAAGTTCAAACTGCCTGTCCGTTTCGCGTTTCGGGACGAACTCCCAAAGAACGCCAACAATAAGCTCGATCGGAAAGTCCTGCGGAAGGAACTTTCCGAGACACGGGTGCCGAAGGATTGAGCTGGGCAGGCGATGAGGGCTGCGGCGCCTTCGCCAACATGGCCCGTGTGAATAAAACACGAAGCGCGGATGTACCAATAGCCAGCCGGGAGTGTGATTTCACCGGTACGCGCAATTTGATAGAATGGCGTGCGAGGAACATTTAATGTTGGCCGATGTATGGGTTCCGATCGTTAGCGCGGTTGTTGGCGCGGTACTAACTGGCGCGGTGAGTCTGTTCATTTACAATCGGAGTGTGGAACGCCCCTCGGGCGATGCCTATGTGTTCCTGCGAAAGCTGGGCAAACAATTGGAAAAACCGGCGGGGCGGATGTATCGAACTGGTTCGTCGAACGACAACTTCAAGATAGCGAACTACATATATGATCAGGCGCAAGCCAAGCTGATCGCGACCTCGTTCAATGAGGATCCGTCTACTTATGGCGAACGGGATCTGGCGAGGGTCTATGCTTCGCGCGGACGGTTTTTTACCCGGATTACGGCGGAGGACATTTGCCCGCCAGATGCGCAGTCGGTGACGCGCGTAAATATGGAAAAGTATGTGCCTGGTTCGCGGCTGGTGGTCGTCCCCGTGGGGAGCCTCTTCACGCGAGTGGATGGTATTTTCTGCAGATTCGAAGATGATACCTATCTGGCGTTCGTCTCATTTCGGAACCCCGCTGACTCCAGAGAAAACGCCGGGGTAGTCTTCTGCGATGGAATCGCGAACGGTTACTTTTCCTACTACGACGATCTCGCGGGAAAGTATGGTTCCGAGGTGACGTCAGCGTGACGATCGGTCGTCTTGGCGCACATCTTGCCCAAACGAGTGCGTCAGGCGTCTAGTCATCACTTCCCCGCCGTGGCCCAATCGGGCATCTCACCCGTCAGGCCGAAGATGGCAGCGCCGAGCGTGAACGTCGCCAGCGTGATGATGAACACAGCGAGGATGTCTAACACGATGCCGGCCTTCATCATGTCGTTGATGGTCAGCCTTCCCGAGCCATAGACAATCGCATTCGGCGGGGTCGATACGGGGAGCATAAACCCGCACGAGGCGGCCACGGTCGCCGGGACCATGAGCAAGAGCGGGTTCGCTTTTATGGCGACCGCCAGGGGACCCAGCACGGGCAAGGTCATTGCGGCGGTCGCGGTGTTGGACGTCATTTCGCTAACGGCCGCGACGAACACGGACACGCCCATGACCATGAAGACGGGATTGGATCCGGAGAAGATCGTTTGAAATTCCTCGCCCATCCACGTCGACAGTCCGGACGTTTCGAAGCCCTTGGCGAGCGCAAGGCCGCCGCCGAACAGTAGCAGAATCCCCCAGGGCACTTTGCCGGTGTCTTCCCAATCGAGCAGCCGCGGTCCGCGGAGTTTCCCGGCGGGTAGGGCGAACAATAGCAGCGCCATCGCGATGGACACCGTGCCGTCGTCGATGAATTTGCGGATGCCCGATTCCTCGGTGAAGATGTTGGTCCATCCGGGGAAGGTGACCGACTCTCCAAAGGCGATGTTGGCCCTGGTTATCAAAAGCAAGGCGTTGAGGGCGAACACGGTGCCGACGCGCTTT
>CAYXRK010000078.1:0-21357 GCA_964467615.1 uncultured Nitrospirales bacterium
GCGTTTATTCGCGACGGTGAGGTCGAACAGATCCCCACGGCGATAGCCGACGGCGAGGAAGACGGCATGCAGTCGTTCAACATGAGCCTCGCGGCGCTGGTAAAACAGGGGCTCGTCTCCCAGGAAGCCGCGGAACTCGCTTCGGACAACCCCGAAGAACTGCTAATGAACCTTCAGGGCATTTTCATCAGCCGTGGACGCGGCGGGATTCTAAAGAAGCCGCATAGGACGTGAGGCATGGGTGGTATAGATTTGGTATAGAATGTATGTATGTTGTTCGAGTATGATCACCGAAAGAGCCAGTCTAACAAGGCGAAGCACGGAATCGACTTTGAAGAAGCACAGATGCTTTGGAAGGACGACAACATCGTGTAAGTGCCGATTCGGTCTCCCGGTGAGCAGCGGTATCTGGTTATTGGAAAGATCGACCACAAAGGTTGGAGTGCGATTATCACGTACCGCGAGGAACGGATAAGGATCATTTCCGTGCGGCGATCCAGACAGGACGAGGTCGTAATCTATGAAGGCCGACGAAATTGAACGCAAATTCGAGCGCGGCGAAAGCATTGTCCAGCATTTGGACCTTGAGAACGCGCGGCGTCCCAATCTTGAATTGCGCCGCGTGAACGTCGATTTCCCGGTCTGGATGATCAACGCGCTCGACCGTGAATCCGAACGGCTTGGCGTGCCGCGGCAATCGCTCATCAAAGTACTGATTGCCGAGCATTTGGACAAACGCGCGGAGAAACCTTCCACGGCCCGCCGATCGACGAAGAAGAAAATCGCGCGGTCGGCGTAACGGCGGATTCGATTATCGCCTCGCGGCCTTTAGCGCGGTGCTGATTTTGGTGAGCGCGTCGTTCATGGCCACGCGCGTAGCTTGGCCGAGGCTGCTCGCTGCCATCTCGCCGCCGCCGGACGATACACCGAGCATGCTGAAGTCGCTGCCGGCGGCTATGGTCGTGAAAGAACCCTGGCAGGCGAAAGAGCCGCCGGGGGCGACACGAGCGATGCGACCGTCGATCACGCGCAGGTCCATGCCGACCATCCCGGTGCGCTTGAGTTTTTCGTTCTTGTATTCGGGGCCCAGCACGGCGACGCCCGCGCCGACCGCGGTGACCGTACGGTTGCCCGTGACAGCGCCCACGAGCGCCGCGCCGAGACCAAGTTTGCGTGAATTGAAGCCTTTGCCGCTGGTCTCCATTTCGGCCGTCTCCATGAATTCCGTGATGGTTCCGCGGATCACAAATGGGCCGATTTCGCCGGGCTGCATTTTGGCGGTGTAGGTGCCGTCGCCCACCTTCTGCACAGCGTCGGGCTCGATGATGGCGAGGTTCGCCCAGCCGGACAGCGCGGTCGTCAATTGTTTCGCGATGCCATTGCCTATCGAGGGGCCAGCGGAGGCGGACCACGTCGTGCGGAGGTTTCCGTCCTCGTCGGCCGTATACACTTCACCGCCGCTCGCGACGCTGCCCGCGGGCGCGCCCTGGCCGCCACCGGAGGTCTGGCCGGAGGCGGAATAGTCGAAAGGCTCGACGACGACGACGAACGTCGGGAGGTTCGGGTCGTAGGGAATCGTTACGGATTCGACCTGTGTCGAGACTGGGGCGGTGGCGGTCGCCTGTGCGTCTTCCTTATCGATACGCTGTTTCTTTTTGGCCTCGGCGTCGAACGATACTCCGAAGGTCAGAGCAAGACCGGCGAGAACGGCCAGGGAAAACGATCTCGATGCGTGCATGGGTATTGCCTCCTAGTCAGTGTGGATTGAGTCACTCATTATGCGGGTTGCACCGCGCAGATCAAAATTGAATTCTACACGTTTACTTCCGATCGGAAAGATAGTTCGCCTCGACCGTCTTCACCAACCTCGTGAGCGCGTCGTTGACAGGCGTCCGAACGCCCGTCTCCGCGCCGTATCGGCAAATGGCGCCGTTCAGCGCGTCGATCTCCGTGCGGCGTTTGCGGCGGAAATCCTCCCGCATGCTCGCGTAGTGTTGGGCAGTGGGGGGGAGGAGGCCGGCAAAGAAGTGGCGCAGGTACGCCTCGGCGGTATCGGGTTCGAGGGCGATGCCCTTGGCCCGCGCAACGTCATACAACTCGCGCACGGCGGCCTCGAGAATCGCCCGCGATTCGGACCGCTCGCCCACGACGCCATACGGCACATCGAGCAGCGCGGACAGCGGGTTCAGCGCGCAGTTGTACGCGACCTTCGCCCAGAGCACCTTGCGGATGTCGCCGGTGTACACGGTAGGCGCGCCGGCATTGTCCATCGCGCGCACGATGTCGTGGACCCGCTCCGTCGGTGTCGCTTCGTGGTACGTGCCAATCGCCGTCGGGCTCGCGATGACCGTAACGTCCACGCGGCCCGGCTCGGGTATCCACGCGCCGTAGATCGCGCGTGCGCCGATGGTGCGTGGCCAGCCCACATATTCGGCGACGATCTCGGCGTTGCCCAGCCCGTTCTGATAGGAGAGCACAAGCGTATCGTCATCGAGCAGCGGCGCGATAGTCTCGGCCGCAGCCCGCGTGTCGTACGACTTCACCGAAATGATGATGACGTCGAACTCGCCCGCGCGCAGTCCGGATGCATCCGTCCTCGTGGCGATTCCAGTGACGTGGTGCTGGCCCCAGATGCCGGTGATGCGCAAACCGCCGCGCGCGATGGCGTCCATGTGCGCGGCCCGACCGACCAGCGTGACCGCATGGCCGGCCTTGGCCATGAGGCCGCCGACCACGCTGCCCAGCGCGCCCGCACCCATGACGAGCATCCGCACGGTGCGCCTCCTGGCCGAGACTTATGCGGGCTAAGCAGTCTTGTCGTCGATATCGAGCGCCTTGTAGCCGCCAATCGATCGGAAATAAAAGATCAGGCCGATGTAGCAAACCAGCATGATGACCGGGAGCACGGCGACGGTACGCAACGCGCCCTTGCGCGCATGGTTCGACACGTCGGCGAGCACCTGTTTGTCCTCTTCCCCGGCGGTGCCGACCTTGTCCTGATCGAGCGGGCGGTACTCGCCGAAAACGCTGTTGCGCTCTTCGCCGATATACTTGGCGTGCAGTTGCGTCGAGTTCTCTTTGTCGTAGTCGTCGAGCTCGCGGCCGATTGAGGTGTCCTGAACGAAGCCCAGGAAGACCGACCCGACGATGCCCACGCTCAGCATCCCGACGCCCGCGATGGTGTTGATGGTCATCGCGCCGCCCTTGGGGAACCGCTCCGCGACCACGCCGAGCATCGTCGGCCAGAAGAACGCCTTGCCGAATCCGTAAAGCGTCGCGGCAACGAGAATGAGCGCGCCCGCGGAAACCGAGAGAAGCGTCAGACCGCAGGCCGCGACGGCCGCGCAGGTAGCCAAGAGGCCTAGCGGCGAAAGGGCGTGTACGATCGGCCCCGCCATAAACCGCAGCACCATCATGATGAACGAGGTGTAGACGAGCAGCCAACCCGCCTGCATACCCAACTTGTTCATCTCCGTTTCCATGAGCGGAGTAATCCAACTGTCGGTACCCAATTCGGTCGTCGCGAGCGGAATCATCACGAGCAATAGGAAGATAAACAGCGGACGCCCAAATGATCTAACGTAGAACGCGAACACGGCCACGACGGCGGCAATCATGAGCACGTTAAGTAGCGGAATGTTGCCGATGGGGAGCGTCCCGAAACTGGCGAAATTGAATACGCGCCCGACCTCGAACGTCATCAGCGCGACGATGATTAGCGCGCCGATGATGCCAACTTCGCGCAGCATCGTTTGATACGACACGCCCGCCGCCACGCGCTCATGTACCGGGAACTTGCGGCCAAACATCATGATGCCGTAGGCCACGGTCGGCACAAATACCAGCCCGACTTTCCACTGCCAGTCCGCCTCGGGTCCGAGCGCCAATGCAATCACGCCGCCGACGACCAACCCGCCCGGCCAGCCCGCGTGCAGCGCGTTCAGCCAGCGGGTCTTGTCCTTCGTAAACATCGTCGCGACGACCGGGTTAATGACTGCCTCGACCGCGCCGTTACCCAGCGTCATGATGAACGTGCCTACGTACAGCATGTTGTAACCGTTCGCGAAGATCGTGATAACTCCCGCGAGCATATGGCAAACGAACGCGAACGCCATGACGCGCCCATATCCGATCTTGTCGATTACGAGACTGAACAGGACGATGCTTATCGCGAAAGGCCAAAGGCCGACGCCGAGAATCTCGCCCTTCTGGGTTTCGGAGAGATTAAACTCCGCCCCCAGATCGTTGATGATCAACGTGCGGATGATGAAGCCGAACGCCGTTGCGATGAGGGCAACAAAGCAAGCCGAGAACAAAAACTTGTTCTCCGGCGATTGCGCCGAATTTGCACCTTGCGTGGTCATGCGAATTCCTCCGTCCCGTTCCGCAGCTTGCTCAAAAAAAGCCGCGTGATACTACTGCCCTCCCACGACAGGGTCAAGGCATTCAGAAACCGTGAGCGCCGATCAACGGAATCCTCGTGCCTTGCAACCTCGTTCATCGCCAAACGGTGATTTCCCGATCCTTTGCTAACGGGAATCTAATTGGCGACTTCGACGAAATGACGGGCCAGATAAAAACTTGACAGATATGAACAATCTATACTAAACTGCGCTCACGGAGTTGGTACGGGGGACGTTCGCGGCTCGTACACGGACGAAGCGTACTCCTCGTGTGGCATCTACAAGGCGCTGACTAAGCGCGAAACGGAAGGGAAAAGACATGTTGGATTTGAACTCGATTCTTGACCTTGTGCTCGGACTGCTCTTCACCATTGGGAACACGTTCCTCAGCACGGTGACGACTGTTCTTGGCTGGTTCGGCATCACTTTGCCGAACATCCCAATTCTGCCGGGTATCTAAGCACGCAGCCGTTAACTCGGCCAACAGATTCACCCAAGCCTTTGGTTCGGCATTGTCGCCGGAGCGCGCGTAGTCGTGCGCTCCGGCGTATTTGTGTTCAGCGCCAACTCACCCCAGTTCGCGTGTGTACGAATTGACGTCGCTCTTGAGATGCCGCTCGAGTTCTTCAATCACCGGGGGTGGTGCAGTGGATCCTCGAACATCGAATAGTCCAAAAGCACGCGGCCCATTGCGCACATCACACGCGCTACTCGGTTCGGAAAAAACTGATAGATCGAACCTACCGAAACCCCCGCGCGCTTGGCGATGTGATTTGTCTTGACCGCTTCATACCCCTGTTCGACGAGAAGCCGCGCCGCCGCGTCGAGAATGCGATCAACGCGTTCCCTGCCGCGGTCCTGCGTTGGCAGTCTTCGCGGTTCGATGCATCGCTCGGTCATGCTATAGTTTCGACTGCTGTCTGCGCCGATGGTAAAGTCCAAACGTCATTCTAGGCACGGTCGACCAGCGGACCAAGGGCCGGTTGCCTCAAAGCCCTGAATTTGAAACTGGTTGAATAATTCCAGCCGAGTAACCATCGTGAAGTAGTCGATGACGATGACGAGTGACGATGACGAGTGACGAGTGACGAAATTATCGTCCAGGACGCGAGGGTACGGAACATGCAAAACGAGACTACGAGTAAAGCGGACGGTGGCCGGCGCAAGGCCGGTACCATTCTTTCCGGGCTGTTGGGCCTGGCGCTCGCCGCATCAGCCGGCCTCAAGCTCAGCGGCAGTGAAACGATGGTTGCGGCGTTCGAGAAGTGGAACCTGGGCGACATGCGGGTCACCATCGGGGTGCTCGAAATCGCCGGCGCCGCCCTCTACGTATTTCCCAAGACCGCTTCCCTCGGCGTTCTCGTGCTGAGTTCATACTTCGGCGGCGCAATCGTGGCGCACATGAGCCACGGAGAACTCTACGTTGTCCCGGCAATCTTGTTGGGGCTCGTTTGGATCGCGCAGTACCTTCGCCGGCCCGAAATGCTCGCCAGCCTCTTCGACTCGTGATACCGCGCCGCTGAATTGATCTATCATCCGTGATGGAAAAACCCAGACTTTCCATCGTCCTTCCGTGTTTCAACGAGGAAAAGCGCGTCGGTCACACCATCAATTCTTTCAAGTCGTACCTCGACAAACAAGATTACACGTCGGAAATAATCGTTGTCGACGACGCCAGTACCGACGCGACCGCCCAGTTGGTCCGCGACCAATTCCCAGACGTGATGGTCCTCGCGCACTATCCTAATCGCGGTAAGGGGTACTCCGCGCGCGAGGGGTACACGGCCTCCCGCGGCGCCTACCTCTTGTTCTCTGACGCCGACGGCTCAACCCCAATCGACGAGTTGGAAAAGTTCTGGCCGAAGATCGAGCAAGGCGCGGACTTCGTCATCGGTTCGCGCGCGCTGCCTGGGGCCCGCATAGACGTCCGGCAGCCTTGGTACCGAGAGAATATGGGGCGCACCTACAATCTCCTACTGCGGCTGCTCGGTCTGACACGCTTTCCCGATACCCAATGCGGATTCAAACTTCTCAGCCGGCGCGCGTGCGAGGTCATCATGCCACGCCAGACCCGAGACGGGTTCGGCGCCGACATCGAGTGGCTGTGTATTGCGCGCATTCACAATTTGCGCGTCGAGCAAGTCCCGGTGCGTTGGGTCAACTCACCCGATTCTCGCGTACACGCGCTCTTCGATTCCGCGGAAATGATCCGAGAAGCGCTCGCCGTCCGCTGGAATTATTCGGTCGGCAGATACAAATAACGCCATCACGATTTTCGAGCGTGAGCACGCCGCGCGCGCTTGTCTTTAAGTTGACGCGTCATCAGCATGCGATCGTTGTCCTCAAACTCCCAATCCTGGTAAAGCCGGATCGCGTCCTCGTTCCAATCCTCGACCTCGAGATGCACCGCGCGCACGCCGGACTTCCTGCACCAGTCGAGCGCCACCTCGAGCGCTTGCGATGCCGCGCCGTGGTGCCGGCATTCATCGCGAACATAGATTTCGTCGAGAAACGCGTCCCGGCCACCATACTCGAGGCTGTACCCAACGCAAACGACCGCGTAGCCTACAGGTTCATCGAGTAGACGTATCACCCAAATCGCGCCGAACCGAGGCGACCGCATCAATTCCTCGGTGGCGGCACGAGCAGTGGCCGCGTCGAACGGGTAACCCGATTCGGAATAGAATTCCCCGCGCAAGGTCGTCAAGTCGTGCAGGTCGCTCAGCTTTGCCCTCTTAACCGTGAACATGCGCCCCCGACCTCCTCCGGATCCCGCAATCGTAATACCGAATTCAGAGAGAAACTTCAAAGTTGCCTCAACTCGAATGGAGAATGACGCCAAATACGCCGATTTTCACCTGCATTCAACCTGCTCGGACGGCTCAGACCCGCCCGCGACCGTCATCGAACGCGCTGCCGCGCATGGTCTTGCCGCGGCGACCCTAACCGACCACGACACCCTGGCAGGGGTGCAGGAGGCCCAAGCGGCGGGCGAACGGCTAGGCGTCGAAGTGTTAACCGGCGTGGAGATCAGCACCCGATTTCGCGGCGTCGAACAACACGTACTCGGCTTAGGCGTGCGGTTGGACGACCCCGATCTCAATCGCGCGCTAGCTCGGCTGCTATCGGGTCGCGCCGAACGCGCAAGCCAAATCGTCACACGTTTGAACGACCTCCGCATACCCATCGAAGTAGAGCGAGTATTTCGGCGTTCCGCGGAAGGCGCTGTCGGCCGCATGCACATTGCACAGGAGCTGGTCGAGATCGGCTTCGCCAAAACGGTGCAAGACACCTTCGACAAATACCTCAAGAGCGGGAGACCGGCGTTCGTCTCAAAGCCGCTGTTAGACTCACGTGAATGTATTGGCCTGATAAAACAGGCAGGAGGACTCTCCTTCATCGCGCACCCGGGCATCGTCCGAAGAAAGGCCATCGTCGCCGGACTTCTCGACCTACCCTTCGACGGCCTCGAAGTCTTTCACTCGAAGCATTCTTCGGCGCAATCGGAACAGTTCCTCGACGTTTGCCGCGAACGCGGCCTCCTCGTCACCGGCGGATCGGATTGCCACGGCACCATCAAAGGACAGTCCCCCGAGATGGGAAAGGTCAAACTCGCATGGGAACACGTCGAGCGAATATACGACGCGCTCGCGGCACGGAGGTAGCCGCCTACTGCCGGGGAGGTGCTTCCCCGCCCGGGCCCCGCCAGCCGCCTGCGCGGTTACGAAAATCGTCGTTCTGAAAAGGCAGACCACCGCGCCCCATGAATAGCCCCTGCATGTCGAACAGGGGGCTCGTCAGCATTTCCCGGACTTCGTCCGAGAAAGAATCCGCATCCTTAATATTGTGGCGTCGGGCGAGATCCGCCATCAGTCGGGCCTGCTCGTGTTCCAGTATTTCCATCGACGCATCGCGCGATTCACGCATCAGCTGGCTGAGGGTGGCCCGCGTCTCCGGGTCGTCACCCGCCTCGCGGATTTGCCTGCGAAGGTCATCCTGGTACGCCCGCCATTCCGCCAGCGCCCGCAACCGCTCGATCGCGGCCGGGTCTTGCGTCTTCTCGATCTCGGATTGAATCAAGTCGCCGAATACTTCGTTGAACCGTACGATAGCTTCTTCGTTGCCCGCGGCGTTCTTAGGATCCCAACGCGGCTCGCGTCGGCGTTCGCGGTCACCCGCCGCTCCTTCTGGTACCGTATCGATCGGCGCCGAGTTTGCGACTGCGTCGAAAGAATCTGCTTCGGCAACGCCATCTGCCAGCGCTGAGTCGGCGGCCCTCGTCGCGTCGAACAACTGCGACGACAACTCCTCGTTCTGGGTTTCGAGCTGAGCGACTTCATCCCGAAGCGCTCTGTTTTCTTGTTGGAGCGGTTCGAGCGCGGTGGCGTCCGAACTGGGTCCAACTTGCCGCGAATCGGTTGTTGGACGGGCGAATAGAATTCCGCCTGCAATTCCACACGCAAGCGCGACTGCCAACGCTATACCGATTCGCATGTATCGTCCCTTCGTGACCGCACCGCAGCCTCAATTCTACTACACAAGGTATACCCGCGCCGGCGCGAACATGACGAATCGCAAAAGTTACTCGACAATATACACGTCCTTAAACGAAATACGCCCGAGCTGGTTCGGATAAACGTTTCGCACGCGCGGATCCAACAAAAACGGTCTCGACTGAAAGTACACCGGGGCGATTGGCGCAGCATCGAGAAGAATTTTCTCCGCGCGCTGGAAGAGCGCATCGCGCGCAGCGCCCGCGCGCGTAACGCCGGCGTCATGCACCATCGAATCAAATTCGGCCGACTCGAACCCAGTTCGGTTGTTACCGGAATTTGTAAAGAACATTTCCAAAAAGTTGCCGGGGTCGACGTAGTCGCCGTACCACGCGGACTTCGCAATGTCGAAGTCGCCGCTAATCATATTGCCGATCCACGTCTTCTGATCGATGTTGCGAAGCACAACGTCGATACCGAGGGTCTCCCGCCACATACTTTGAATCGCCTCGACGTACAGCCGCTGGTTGTCGCCGCTGTCGTAGAGCAATTCCTTCACCGGAAAACCCTTGCCACCGGGGTATCCCGCCTCCGCCAATAGCGCGCGGGCCTGCTCCGGGTCATACGGAACGCGGGTCTCGCAGGTGTAACCCGCCGTGTCCGGCGGCGTGAAGTATTCCGCAGCGCGTTGCCCGCCGCGAAATATATTGTTCACGATGCGTTCGCGGTCGATGGACATCGCCAATGCGCGCCGCACGCGCACATCGTCCAGCGGAGGCCGCTTCACGTTAAAGCGAATGAACTCCGTCCCGAGGTACGGGTCCACGCGCAATTGGTCCGGGTGCTCCTTCGCGTACGCCTGGATTTTGGTGATCGGGACTTTGTCCGTGATGTGAAGTTCGCCCGCGCGAAAGGACCGTTCCTCGACGGACGGGTTTTGAATCGGGTGATAGTGGACCGCATCGAGCCGCACCTTCGCGGCGTCCCAGTAATCGGGATTCTTGTTAGCAATAATGCGGTCGTTCGGGACCCATTCACTTAGCATAAACGGGCCATTGCTAACCATGATGCCCGCCCGCGTCCACGCCGCTTCGCGGTCGTAGGTCCCGCCGTGGGCTTCAATCGTCGCGCGGTGTACGGGATAAAAGGTGAAGTGAATGTGCAGCGCGAGAAAATAGGGCGTCGGGGCCCGCAGCGTAACTACAAGTGTCGAGTCGTCGCTAGCCTTCGCGCCGACCGCACCAAAATCCGCCGTCTCGCCTTTGTTGTATGCCTCCGCGCCCGCGATGGGATACAGCATATACGCGTACTCAGCGGCGAGTTTCGGGTTGAGAATCCGCTCCCACGAATAGACAAAATCGCCGGCCGTCACGGGGTCGCCGTTCGACCATTTCGCCGTCGGGTTGATATGAAACGCGTAGACGACCCCATCCTCGGAAACGTCCCATCGTTCCGCCGCGCCAGGGACAGGCATCATCGTCGCATAATCCATGTTCACCAGCCCCTCGAACAACGACGACAACACCTTCTCTTCAACCGTCCCCGTGACCAAGTGCGGATCGAGCGACTTCGGTTCGCCCCCGCTACTGATGTGGAGGGTGGTGATCCCGAGCGTCGAGGGTTGCGACGGAGGCGAACACGCTGTCCCAACAAGGGCTAGAAGCGACAATGAGGAGATATGCAATCTCATGTATCGGACTTTAAGAGAGGAACGAATCCAGCTTGGGCAAAGTGGCGGTCGCCTGTGAGTGCCTGGGTAATTCCCAATTCTTCCATGACACAGAACGACAAGCAGTCTGTTAGCGACCAATTCTTGTCTGCGCGATTGGTAAATAGATCAAGTCCGCGTTCGAATAGGCCAT
Source organism: uncultured Nitrospirales bacterium (assembly GCA_964467615.1). GTDB lineage: Bacteria > Hydrogenedentota > Hydrogenedentia > Hydrogenedentales > CAYXRK01. The sequence goes on from CAYXRK010000078.1 coordinate 10,759, forward strand.
CAGAGAGAGGCACGATCGTGAATTCCGGATCAATTTGAATTGAACGAATCAGATTTGAAGCCAGTAACCTGTTCTGGGTCGAGGAAAACCCGTCGGCGAATTCCACAAGCACTAAGCGAGTCGTGACCAATTCGCCCGCAAAAGTCTCCGAATACGATACTGCGGTCCTGTGCGCTTGATCGTTCGGATTCAATAAGGCGAAGAAATAGAATGTATCGGCGAAAACTCTCATGACTTCTTTGGAGTGCCATGAAGATAGTGGTCATGGTTCTCCGCGAAGTCCTCAGGTAGTCCTTTCGCAAGTCCCGCGAAGCGCAGAAGGCGTTTCCCAAGCGGGGGTTGTAATTCGACGATAACGCGGACGCAACTCCCTTCCGGGAGTGAGTTGCCGTTATCGAGGACGACCGCGCCGTTGATGATCTTTCCATTCGCTTCCATCGGACGAAACTCCGTGATACCGAGGCTAGTATGGGGATTTGCCCCCGCGCTTGTCATCTGCATGGTCATCTGCATGGTTGTTGCGCTGATGGTTAGGCCGCTCTTGTGTCATGCTCCAGCGGCGCGTTTCGTGGCGGAAGCTTCGTATCAGGAACGATTGATACCTGATATAATTTACAGTAAAATAGACGTTTTCGACCAAGTGAATATCCTCTATGCACCCGCGCATCATGCACGTCGATATGGACGCCTTCTTCGCGTCGGTGGAACAAGTGCTTGACCCCGCCTTGTTGGGCAAGGCGCTCATTATTGGTGGCGACAAAAGCGACACCCGAGGCGTTGTTTCAACTGCGTCCTACGAAGCCCGGAAATACGGCGTCCATTCAGCGATGCCGCTCGCCGAGGCCAAACGCCTGTGTCCGGACGGGATATTCATGCGCGGGAACTATCTGCACTACGCCGAGGTCTCGCGCGAGGTGCGTAGTGTTCTCGATACCGTGTCGCCCCTGGTCGAGATGGCGTCCATCGATGAGGCCTACGTTGACGTGACCGGCTCGCAACGAATTTTCGGCGGTGACGACGGGATCGCGCGATACGTCAAGTCGGAGGTCCGGAAGCGTACCGGCGTGCCCTGCACGGTCGCGATAACGCCGAACAAATTGGTGGCCAAAATCGCCTCCAACGAAGGGAAGCCCGACGGTTACGTGTGCATCAAGGCGGGCGAGGAAGCGGCCTATCTGCGCCCGCTGACGATCGGTAAGTTACCCGGCATTGGGCCCAAAACGCAGCAGTCGCTCGAAGCCAAGGGATTCAAGACGCTGGGTCAATTGGCCAGCTTGCCCAGTGACGAAATCGTCGCGCTGCTTGGCCCCGGGGGCTACGCGCTTCAACGCCGCGCGCGAGGGGAGTCCTCCTCGGTAGTCGTGACCGAATGGGTCCAAAAATCGATTGGCCGCGAGACGACGTTCGCGACCGATCTCCTCGACTGGCGCCGCATCGAAGGCATCCTAGCCTACCTCACGGAACGCACGATGCACGCGCTCCGAGCGAAACGGATGGAGGCCCGTTGCGTGACCCTCAAGGTCCGTTACAAGGACTTCTCGACCTACACCTTCGCGAAGACCCTGCCCGTACCCACCTGTGTGGATCGCGACGTGTCCGAGGCACTCGAAAAATTGTTGCCCAACGCCAAAGAACGTCCCGCGCCGGTCCGCCTGATCGGTATCAGCCTCTCACAACTCAACTACGACCAGCACCAACTCCAACTATTTGATCTCACCAACGCCGACAAATGGGAACGCGTCCTTCACAGCATGGACCAAGTCCGCGACCGCCACGGGTTCCAGTTCCTCCGCTTCGGCAAATCAACAACCCTTGGCCGCGACGTCCGCCTCGCAACACCGGCCCTGTCGCGGTAATTTGAATATTCGGCGGCTGTAACCCCACTGCTGTTCTCTGCGTCCCTTTGCGTGACTCTGCGCTCTTGCGTTGAGTTCTTATTTGGTTTGCGGTTACGCCGCGCGTGGACGTCTAAAATCGCGAGCTCGTCAGCTTAACATCCGCGTTCGCCCACACCTTCGCAAACCGCGCATCAATCTCAGCCGCCGCAGCCTCATCCTTCTGCGCGCGCAACGCCTGCGCCAAGCCGAACAGCGACCACGGATTCTCCCGGTTGCGCTTGAGGTCGTCCCAATAGACCGTCGCCGCCTCAGCCGGTTTACCCGCGGCGAGCAACACAGCGCCCAACGATTGCCGCACCGGGTAATACCAATCCGGCGGCTCGTTGTATGTCACGCCGTCTTGGATGCGGACCGCCGAATCCAGCGCGGCGACGGCCTTGCCGAACTGGCTTTGTTCGCCGGCGAGCTCGCCCTCGAGGGCCTTCGCGGCGATGCTCAGCGTTACCTGCGGCGGACCTTGCCACACCACTGCATCCAATTTCGGGTGCTCGATGCTCGCCTCAAGCGCCGCCAATTCCGCCGCCGCCTCGTTGAACTGGTGCTTACGCGCGAAGGCAAGCCCACGCGCGTAGTGCCAAAGCCCCTTCTCGAACATGAGGTCATCCGCCGGGGCCGGTTCAGCAAGAATCTCGTCCCACTTTCCAAATCGCGCCAGCGCATACAGCGGAATCGCGTGGAAGGTTTGGAAATTCGGCATACTTTTCAACATGTCTTCCGGCATCTGTTCGGCGCACTTTCGCGCCGTCTCGATGGACAACGCGCTTTGCCCCGTGTTCGTCGCGGCCCACCACAGGAAATGGATGTTGTGCGGGTAATACGCCATCGGATACAAACCCTGCGCGCGGCATTGCGTGATGTATCCCTCGTCCGCCACGCACGCGTCCTCATTCGATTTCACCGCCTTATCGAACTGGCCGACGCGCATGTAGATGTGCGACGCCATGTGCACCATGTGGCCCGCGCCCGGCATCAGCGCCGCCATCGCGTCCGCGCTTGGAATCGCCCGATCCGGATTGTCCGAGGCCTCGACAGCATGGATGTAGTAGTGGTGCGCGCCCGCGTGGTCCATGTCGCGCGCGATGACCGATTCGAACAGTTCGAGGATTTTGGGCGTGTTTGGCCGCGGCTGACCATCGCGCGTCCAATAGTTCCACGGACTCAAGTTCATCAACGCGTCTGCGTACAGCGTCGCCGCGTCGAGGTCGTCCGGATACTTTTCGTGTACCATGCGCATCGCATCGGCGTACGCCTGGTCGAGCGGCGCGCGCTCGGCCTTTGGATCTTTTGCGAAGCGCTTCGCAAGCGCCTCGATATAGCTTCGCTCGGGTTCGGAGACCTTTTTGGCCGCCTTCAGCGCCTTGCGAATCGCCTTGTAGGCCGCCTTACCGCCCTCGGAATCCATCGGCATGTTGAGATTCGGGCCATTGACGAAGGCCATTCCCCAGTAGGCCATCGCGCAATCGGGGTCAAGCCGCGCCGCCTCGCGGAATGCGCGGTCCGCCTCCTTGTGGTTGAATCCGTACGCTAGCCGAAGGCCCTGATTGAAGAAAAGCTGCGCTCGCTCGTCTTTCGCAGTAATCGCGTGATGGTGATTGCCCAGCCCTTCCAGAATCGGCGCGATTTGTCCCTTCGAGAGCCGAGGATGGTCACCAGCGCCGGGTTCCTCCCGATTCATTCGGTGCTGCGCCGAGGCCGTAGTCGCACCTAAAATCGCGATAGCTAGGACGAACTTGGTGCGCTGAATTTTCATGACAATTCTCCCCTACTAACTCTTGTACACATACGCGCAGTCCCTCAGCTTGTTCTCTTTGCCGTCATGCGCCGCGTATTGCCGTCCCGCATACATCGACACCCCGGCGAATTCGCCCTTTTTGTTGATGAGGTAGTAGAGCAAATGAAAATTCGGCTTGCCGTCCTCGCGCAATAAATACGGCTCCACCGTGTTCGCCGCAGCCCTCTCCAACACGCGCAGCCCCGCTTCTTCCGGCGATAGGCCCTGCCGCATGAATTCGACGCCAAGCGCGCTGCCGCAAATTTTGATGTTCGCCTCGCCGCGGCCCGTAGCGCCGCACGCGCCCACCTCGTTGTCCACAAACAATCCCGCCCCGATGATCGGCGAATCGCCAACCCGCCCGGCCAGCTTGTATGCCAGCCCGCTCGTCGTCGTTACGCCCGAAATATCGCCCAACTCGTTGACGCAGTTGCAGTTAATCGTCCCGGTCGAACGCAAGATCGGCTTGCCCGCCGCCCGCGCCGTCTTGTTCTTTGGCTTCGGCAGGCGTTCGTCCGGGCGAATCCAGTCGTCTTGGTCGCTCAATTCCTGCTTCCACTCCAACCACGCCGCGCGCGACTTGTCCGTCAGCAGATCCATCTCCTCGAAGCCCATCGCCCGCGCAAACTCCAGCGCCCCCGGCCCCACCAGCAGCACGTGGTCCGTGTGCTCCATCACCAGCTTCGCCACGTTCGACGGGTTCTTGATGTTCTCCAACGCCGCCACGGCGCCCGCCCCCCGCGTCGGCCCATGCATCACGGACGCATCGAGCTGCACCACCCCGTTCTCGTTCGGCAGGCCGCCATAGCCCACCGTCATGTCGCTCGGATCGTCCTCGACGATGTTCACCCCCGCGATGACCGCGTCCAACGTGTCCGCCCCCGCTCGGAGCATCTCCATCGTTTTCTCCGTCGCAGCCAGGCCGTTCTGGCTGGAGATCACCGCGGGCCGCGATGCGCCTGCGCCGTCCGCACGCGCCGTACCCGATAGAACCGCGGAGAGCGCGGCCGCCTTGAAAAACTCGCGCCGCTCCATCAATGGACGCCGAGAGCCAACCCGGCCGGGATGTCGAGCCGAATCGAATTCTTCGCGATAACCACCGGCACAGGGACGTCATTTCCACGCCGCGTGACGTGCAGCGTCCCATTCCCGTCGTTCACACCCGACTTCGCGCGAATATGCGCAAATAGGTCGCCGTAATGGGCCTTAGGCGGATGCGGAAACTTCACTGTTTCGCCTGGAACACTCAACGAAATACGAATCTTGTCACCGTCTTTCACGATATCGACGTTCGTCGCGCCCATCTCAATCGCGTCGATGACAAGGCTCCGAACATAAACGGACATCGAATCTTCAGGCATGGATAACTCCTTCCGCAGGTTGGCACATCCGGTTACTCTAGCAAAGGCACCGCAGCAACGGAAAGGAGTAGGCCACATCCGGTGGATGTGGCCCGCCTGCGCCCCCGTGCCGAGAGAACGATCGACGAATGATGATGCCAAACTTTGCGCACACGATTGACGTTGAGGCGGGGAGGTTTTACATTTGCGGGCCACATCCGCTGGATGTGGCCTACGCACCGGTAGCGTCGTTTCGACAAAACCGGCGCGGCATCTGTTCCACTACGGAACTGATCGCAATGCGATCCAAAAGTAGGCGAAAAACCGCCCTCAAACGCCGTGGAAACGTCTTCAAATTCCACGAAAACCGCTCACGGTTCCGCAAGAAACGCCTGGAAATCCCGACATGATCACGCGGAACGTGATCACCAATTGTGATCCCCTCGCGTAAGGAGATGGCCACAGAGATGACCAGTGCCGCGATGGTATGGGACGTATGGGACCGATGGGACTGTATAGGACGTATAGAACCGTACGGAAGAACGGGATGAAGGAGTGGATTTATCCGGGGCGTTGAACGCCCATGATCCGCTACGCGAGATTCGACGAGATTGGCGTGGGCCCGCGCCGGCCTCGTCGAGGCGGGCGCTACCGAGCGAAACGAAAACTTATCGACGCTGAGGAGGCGACGGATCACAGCGCGCGGAGATGGCGCCGGTCAGTGGAGCATGTGCCTGGTGTTTGGCCTTCGGCTAATTTTTCAAGGCGGGGATGGTTTCGGTGGGGGCGGCGGCGTATACGACGCGATCTCTACCGGCGTGCTTGGCTTCGTAGAGGGCTTCGTCGGCTTGGCGGACGAGCGTTTCGGCGGTGGAGGAACCGGTGGATATCGCAACCCCGGCGCTGATGGTGACGTGAATGTTGTTGCCGAAGGTGCTGAAGGGGGCCTCGCGGATGGCGTTGACGGCGCGCTCGAAGACATTGGAGGACCCGGTGTCGATCGGACCATTCACGACGAGGAGGAATTCTTCGCCGCCATACCGGCCGAGGGCATCATAGGGTCGAATGCACTTCTCGATTCGCTCGACGCAACCGCGCAGCACGAGGTCCCCGGCCTGATGGCCTATGGAATCGTTGATCGCCTTGAAGTGGTCGATGTCAATCATTCCGATCGAAACGTGTCCGCCTTCGCGTTCGGCGCGTACCAGTTCCTTCTCAAGGGCACCGGCGATGGCGCTGTGATTGAGCACGCCCGTGAGGGAGTCGGTCCTTGCTCGCTCCTCGAGCTTGCGTTGCGCGGCCATGAGGTCGGTTTGGAGTTGATGGATGCGGCGGCCGGCGTTGAGCCGCACGCGGAGTTCGTGAGCGTCAAAGGGTTTCACCACATAGTCGTCGGCGCCCGCCTGGAGGCCGGCCATCACGTCCTCTCTTGCGTCGCGCGCTGTCAGAAGGATGACGTAGACGTAGGTGTTGGAGGTCCTTTCGCGGGCGCGGAGCAGGTGGCAAATCTCGACGCCGGACAGGCCGGGCATGGCCCAATCGAGGATGGCGACGTGGGGCGGGTCGTCGGTATCGAGGGCTTTCCAGGCGTCCGCGCCGTTGTCGACGGATTGCATGGTGTGACCGAACTTTGTGAGCAGCCCGTTCAGCATCCGCCGGGAAAGCAGATCATCATCGGCAATCAGGATATTCATGGCGTCGAGGTCCCCGTGACTCGCCCTTTTCCCCGATATTGCTTGTTCTTTAGATTACGCGATCGTTGAGGCGAAACCAATCCTACGTAGCGGCTTGCAAAGCTTCGCGCAGGCGCTCGACCTCATCGCCGATACGGCAGAGCAATTCGTTGGTCTTGATGGCGTCTCCCTCTTTCGCCGCAGATTCCATGTTGCTGGCGAGGCTGCTGAGCCGTTTGGCGCCCATGTTGCCCGCGGAACCCTTAAGCGCATGCGCCAAACGGGCAAATTTGGCGAGGTCATCGCCCGATTGCTTTAGGTCCTCGATATCCGAAGGCAGGGAAGAAAGGAATTCGACAACGAGTTCGCCGTATAGAGCTTCGTCGCCGTCCAACCGATCCAAGAGTTCCTTGGAATCAAAAACGACGCCGTCCTCGGTAAAGGCTTCGACGCCAATCTCGGGCACCCGCCCGGCGCTGTCGAGTGCTCGTGATATAGCGTTGGCCAGCTCCTGGGACTTCACGGGTTTTGCAACGTAGTCGTCCATGCCCGCTTCGAGACAGCGCTCCCGGTCACCTTGCATCGCGTTTGCGGTCATGGCGACGATGGGCGTGTGACGGGTCGCGCCTTCGAGTCGCCTGATTTCGCGGGTGGCCTCGTAGCCGTCCATTTCGGGCATCTGACAATCCATCAAGATGAGATCGTATGGATGGTTTTCGACGGCCTCGAGGGCTTCGCGTCCGTTGTTCGAGAGATCGCAATTGTATCCGAGCTTCTTGAGCATGCTTTGCGCGACACGTTGATTGATCGCGTTGTCCTCGACGAGCAGCACGCTGATCGCACGGGCGCGACGGCGTTCGCGGATGACGTATTGGGTGAGGATGGGAGCGTCACCCGATTTGACCGGGGCCCCGATCGTCAATTCGACGAGGCAATCGAACAGAAGCGACTGTTTGAGCGGTTTCACCAGATAGGCCACGATACCCTTGGACGCGAATTCGCGGACTTCGCCTTTTTGGCCAACAGAAGTGAGTACGACGAGTTTCGTATTCTGTAAAGTTGGATCACTCTTGATTTGTTCGCACAGCATCAATCCGTCGACCTGCGGCATTTGATAATCGACGAGGGCGATGGTGAAGGGCCGGCCCGAGAGCGCCGCCGCGCGCAACGATTCGAGGGCGATTTCGGCACAAGGCGCCTCTTCGTGAGGAAAGCCAAAGCGGGTCAACCGTTCGTGGAGAATGCGGCGATTGGTCTCATTGTCATCGACGATGAGTGCTCGTTGACCGTCGAAGGTGACTGCGTCGAACCTTGGTCGGGGCTGGCTTTCGCTCTCGGCAAATGGGATGCGGAAGGTAAACGTGGAGCCTTGGTTGGGAAAACTGGAGGCATACAAGTTCCCGCCCATTAGCTCCACGAGTGACTTAGAAATCGTGAGACCCAGCCCAGTGCCGCCGTACTGGCGGGTCGTGGACGCGTCAGCTTGGGTAAAAGATTCGAAAATTTTCGTTAGACGATCCGAAGGGATGCCAATCCCAGTGTCGCTCACCGCGAACTCGAGAGTGGCCTTCCGATCCAATTGGTCTATCAACCCGACGCTGATTAGCACCTCGCCCTTTTCGGTGAATTTTAAGGCGTTAGACACGAGATTGAGGAGAATCTGGCGCAGGCGGCCGGGGTCGCCGTGCAGCATGGCGGGGACGGTGCCGTTTACCTGGCACATCAGTTCCAACTTCTTCTCTTCCGCGCGCACTGCGAGCAACTCGCACACTTCCTCGATGGTGGCGCGGACGTCGAAGTCGACGGTTTCGAGTTCAATCCTCCCGGCTTCAATTTTCGAGAAATCCAGGATGTCGTTGATGATGGTCATCAACGCCTCTGCGCTGCGTTGGACGGCGTCAGCGTACTCGTGTTGTTCACGGGTCAGCTCAGACCCGATTAGCAACTCCGTCATACCGATGATGCCGTTCATGGGCGTACGGATTTCGTGGCTCATGTTCGCCAGGAACGCGCTCTTGGCGCGCGTCGCCGTCTGGGCCGCTTCCATCGCCTCAATGAGCGTCTTCTCGGCCCATTTGCGCTCGGTGATATCTTGAAGGAACGCGGTGAGCAGCGTGAATTGGCCCTCCTGCAGGCGGCCGAACGTAATCTCCGCGGGGAACTCGGAGCCATTGCGGCGGACCACCGTCAGTTCGCGGCCCAAATCGTCGATACCCCCATCGGACTGAAGCGCTTGATCGATGCGCCGGCGGAACTCGGCCCGCGAACCCTCGGGGAAGACGGTGTCGACGAAGGGTAATCCCAGCGCCTCCTCGCGCGACCATCCGAAGTTGGCGCGGGCTTGAGGGTTCCAGTCCTGGATGGCGCCGTCGGGCCCGACGCTGATGAACGCTTGCGGCGCGGACTCGATAATGAGGTGCGTGCGCCGTTGGCTCTGGGACAATGAATTGGAGATCGCCGCGAAATGCCGGTCGACAATCGTGCAAACGATGGCAATGCCCATGATGAGGGACGTCACGATGCCAATCGCGAGACCCAGCCAGTTGGGATCGAAAAGCATCGAGGGCGCGTGCATCGCCTCGCCAGGATAGAAGCGTGCCGCGTGCATCGCGGTGTAATGCATGCACCCGACCGCGCTCCCCATGACGACCGCGCTGCCGAGTTTCGCCCACAGCGCGCGCTGATGAAAAATCTCGGAGAAGTAGAACTTGATGAACAGCGCCGTGGCGGCGAGAACGTGCGCGACGAGGATGGAGACGACGAACCAAGGAAGCGAGTAGACCATGACGCAATTCATGCGCATGGCTTCCATTCCCGCGTAGTGCATCGTGCCGATGCCGACCGCGATCAACAGGCCGCCGAGATTGACGCGCCAAAGTTCGATTTTTGGCCGGTCCATGAACGAGAGAGCCATGGCGCTGGCGAAAATCGCGGGAACCATCGAGGCGATCGTCACGGGCAGGCTGTACCCGACGTCGTCGTGGATCGAGAACGCGAGCATGCCGATGAAGTGCATCGCCCAGATTCCGCTTCCCATGGCGAGGCTGCCCGCCGTCAACCAGAGACTGCGGCGCTTCTCGGAAGCGGACATGCGGTCCACAACTTCGAGGGCCGCGAACCCAGCGAACATGGCGACCAAGTAGGAGAGCGCAACTAATACGAGGTCGTAGTCCTCTACTAGTTGCGGCCCGAGATCACTGGTCGCCTGCTTAAATCGCCAGAATTCCATGTGGACGTTTCCCTCCCGCCCCAGGCTGGTGGGGCCGTCAACAGGGTATCACGTTATTCGAGATTTCAGAATCCGAGGCGCGGGCCGGGATTGTAAGGATCGGGTCGTTTTTGGCGGAGAAACTGGCGGCCCACCGTAGCTCCGGCTTGTAACCACCGATTCCCTTTGCAAAAAGGGGGCTACGAGATGCGCCCCCGTTCACCCTTCGACAAGCTCAGGGCGAACGGTTTTGGGGTAAGCTCATGCCTCGTGAACGTAGCCAGGCATTCTTGGAAGATTCCCAAGATTGGCTCGCTCACGAAATTGGAATTGAGTTAACGGTCTGCGATGATTCGTGTTCGATTCGCGTATTAACTAATCGCACAAGGAGCGCATCATGAGCGAAGAAATTTTGAAGGTGTCGATTCAGGACAAGGTCGCGACGATGACCTTCAACCGGCCGGACAAGATGAACGCCATCAACGCGGAACTGACGCGGCAGGCCATCGAGCATTTGCGCGTGTTCCGGCGCGACCCGGATGTGGGCTGCATCGTGCTGACCGGCGAGGGCCGCGCGTTCTGCGCCGGGGGCGACGTGTCCGACATGGCGAAGGGCGCGGACAAGGCGCCGACGATGGAGCAGACGATCGACGGGCTGCGCGAGGGCCAGGAGATGGGTCGCCGTGGTGCCGAAGGCCGGGTGTCCCAT